>JANQZS010000077.1 GCA_030728405.1 Candidatus Nanopelagicales bacterium
TCGCTCACAATTTTGCCGAAATAAATCCAGCTTTCATCAGTCAACTTGTCGTTGGCGACGAGGCTTCGGGCATCGTGCGTGGCATCGGTGTTTACACCGATCATGCCGAAGCTGCGGCAGTGAATAGCGATGCATTTTTTGGGGACTTTATGGACGTGATTGAACCACTGATTGAAGGCGCACCTACTCGCGTTTCGCTTGACTTAGTTCTCAGTTGGAGCAAGTAAGCCTTTCATCCGCACTACCTGGAATCGGCCACTGGAAGCGTTATTGCCCGGTGGCCGATTCAGGTATTGCGAAGGCGCACGGCTGTTGCATCACCATCGGTCGTTGTTGATCTAAGTACGCCCCGCACCACCGTTGCATTATGAAATTGTCATGCATCGACGTCGGTTTCATAATCACCACGACCAAGAGGAAAACCTAAACGCTTGGATGGATGAAGTAATGAATGGCTAAAAAGCTCGGATCGGACGAACCCACTGCGGGAGGTTTTTGCCGATGTTGAGCTGGGTTGCATCGAAGAGATACTGGCCCCACGCGCCGCCCGAGCTGCCCTCACTCGAACTCCAGTAAATCTGGTTAGCAAAGCCGTACGTGCCAGCAGCGAACGGGCCGTTTTGTAAACCGGTGCAGGGAACTGTCGGAAGCGCAGGAGCGCTGGGGTTACGTGAGTAGTTACACATCGCATTAAGTTCATCTTTGGATGGTAAGAACCAATCGGTGTACCCACCACCGGGATAGGCGCGGGCTGCACCTGCCGCATAGTCTCCGGAAGCGACACTCCCGGCATTCATGCGGGCAATGATCGCATCGTTGTTGGCGCTACCCATCCCAACAGCGCTAGCTGCGGCTGTGCTCGCAGTCTGCTCCCCAGCGGTGCCCGGGTAGAGGTTATTTAATTGGCAATCTTGGTTTGCCGTGGTTAATCCGGTGGCGTAACACTTGGCGGTATTGGTCGCCCAATCCACTGATGTCGTCTCATTGATGCCCCACGCCTTTGGTGCCATCTCATACGTCAGGCCAGCGGAGATGAGGAACACGAGTCCGCCGCCTGGGCCAATGTCGCCTAGTGCATATGACCTTGCTGAGGATTCAGAGCGCGCCCACGTGATACTCCTGGTGCAGACCCATCCACCGGTGCCGTTATTCGCCCACATCTCATATGAGGGTGTCCATGATGAGTCAGGTCCCCATGAGGCTTGCCACGGTGTTTCACCTGGCTGAGCTGCGCAAGCGGCGGTCTGGCTTGTCCGCTGATACGACTGCACCTAAACCTGGTCAGCCGAAGCAATGTTCGCACCGACCAACATGCTGGCGGCCATGGCGACGACAGCCAACATTGCAAAGAGAGTGCCTGGGCGATGTGACTTCACAGAAAGGATGTCTACCACCTTCTTGGCCAAGGCGCTCTACAGCTCTCGGATTGTGTTACGGAAGCGCTCGTATGCCGAGGAATGAACTGGGTTATGAGAAGGCTGCTATCCGCGAGCGAGTTCCATGATCGCAACATAATCCGAGCCGTCGATGCAAGCGTCGATGAGGAATGGCCGGTCAGATGATTGAGTGAGACTGGCGGTGAGCTCACTGCGGTTGCGTGCAGTCGCAGATTCGATCCCCATTGCGGAGGCAACTCCAGCAAAGGAGATCGGTGAGTAGCCAACCGCACCGTGACCGCCTTGCCGCTCACCTTGTTTGAGTTTGATGAGTGAGAGCGATGCGTCGTTGAAGACGATGACTGTCACATTGAGTTGCCTGCGGTGGAGCACTTCAAGTTCCCCGAGCACCATGCCGAGTCCGCCATCGCCGACAAAGCAAATGACTTTGCGATCTGGAAACGCAGTCGCGGCTCCAATTGCTGCCGGCAGCGCGAATCCCATCGTGGCAAGACCATTGGAGATCAAGACCGAGCCGGGATCCTCAACTCGCCACATCGGCATAGCAACGAGCATGTGGGCTCCGGCGTCGACGGTAACGATTGCGGAGGGGAAGTGCTCATGGGCAGATGAGACAAGATCTTGAGGAGTGAGCGTCGAACTGGATGGGAGGCGATCGAGTGAGTCGGCGAGGTGCGGACGGACAAAGCCGTTTGGCCAGATATCGGGGGAGAGCGAAAGGACTTCGGAAATGAGTGACTCATACTGTCCAACGATTCGAGTTGGCGAACCAAAATAAGCGGTCTCGACGAGATAGCTGTGAAGGAGCACCACGTCTGCTGAGTAAGGCCACGGACCTGGCATCGGCTCGACCGAATCGAGTCCGATACCGATGATGAGATCCGCAGCCTGCAGCAAGGGCATCTCTGCTTTGACCCCGGTGAAGAAGCCTGCGTAGTTGGCTGAGGATTCAGGAATGATTCCCTTTGCCTCGTATGTGACCAAGATAGGCACGCCCGTATCGAGTAGTGCCGCACGGATTGCGTCAGCCGCGGGCATCGCATCAAGGCCGATGATGATGACGGGCTGGCGGGCAGCGGAGATGAGTGTGCGAATCCGTTGCAATTCGTTTTCATCGGTGTCGTCCTTGCGCGGCGGTGTTGGTGGCATATCTCCGGGTTGAGTGGGATCGAAGGCGAGATGCACTGCCCCCTGCGGGGCGGCCGTGGCGAGAGCGATAGCGGCGGCGACCACTTTGGTCGGATCTTGACATCCAAGGACACCGCTCCACTTGGTGACCGGAGCTGCAGTGGCAACTTGATCGAGGCGCTGATGCGCGGTGCGCTCGCTCTGTTCTGCGGGCACAGTGTCAGAGATGAGCACGAGGGGGGCACGGTCCAGAGTTGCCTGAGCGAGGCCGTTAATCGCACTTGTGAGCCCTGGACCCCGCGTGACGACCGCGACGCCCACTCCTCCTGTGAGCTTGCCATGTGTGCTTGCCATCACGCAGGCGGCGCTCTCGCCGTGAGCAAGGACAAAATCGATGCCGAGTTCCTCAGCAGCACCAATCATCTGAAGGTTTGGTCCACCGCCGGGCACACCAAAGATGGTGGTGACCCCAGCATGCTTAAGCGCTATCGCCAAGGAGTGCGCTAAATCTTGTGACACATCAATCCAAAAGTTCAACCGTGATGAAGAGCATGTCTGTGTCACCAAAGTTTTCGAAATCGTGCACCCATGGGTCCTCAGGCGAATGTTCTGAGTAGTTGGTGTCACCAACGCTGTACTCGCGCGTGATCATCGAGCCATCTTGACTGCGCTGCCTGCCGATTCCGCCTTGCACAACGGTCCAGAAGTAACGCTGGGCATGCGTATGGAAAGGTCCGCGCTCACCCGGCTTGAGCCTGACCTCCCAGACCCGGATCGATGAATTCTCAAATGACAATTTGGTACCAACATCAAAGTTCTTCGGCGCTGCCTCCAGTTCTTCGGAGTAGTCGTCGGCGTTAAAGGTCTCTTCGGCAATCACACGGGCGGTCATCTCATCCTCCTCGTTCGGGGCGCGATACGGGCATTAAAAATTCTTCGAGACGGGCTGGTGGCACCCGGGTGAAGTTCCACCGGTGAGCTCGAAGAAACGAAGACACTTTGCTTTCACGGAACTTACCGGTTCTTGGGCTTTGTGCTCAACGCACATGAAATTCAGATGAAAGACGATGTTCCACTTGACCACCGCACCCCTCGGGTTTACTGTCCAGCAAGCGCTGCGACCGGCCGGCGCTGACAGGTGCCAATCACCCATGGGAGTGGTCAATGGCTATTAAGGTAGCGAAGTTCAAAGACGTAGCCTCGGGAACGCAGAATGGGCAGTTCACAGTAGGAGATCGCGACGCGGTCACCAGCCTTGATGATCTTGACCCCATCTATAAGCAACTCATCGACGAGCCGATAACTGCGGTTGTCGCAGTCATGGGTAAAACGGGTCGACCGAATCTGACGCCCGTATGGTTTGACTACGAGGGCGATACCGTTCTTCTCAACCTGTCTACCGAACGCAAGAAGGTGGAGTGGATTCGAGCCAACCCGCAGGTGAGTTTCCTTCTCATGAATCCCGCTAACCCCTACCACTGGATGAGCATCAAGGCGACTGCCGTGCGCGAGATCAGCGAGGACGATCCGGTCGAAGGCCCGAACGTGACAGCACAGCTCGATCGCATCTGGACCAAGTACACCGGGCAAGAGCCGCCCTATGGGCTTCGGGATCCGGGCTTCGATGAGCGTCGTGTGTTGTTCGAGCTCAAGGTGGATTCGGTCGCAACCTTCGGCCAGCCCTAGTCTTCAAGCCCGCCGCTCGGCCCAAGCAGGTCCACTGATTTTTTAAGTCCTGCTCCTGCATTCGATCATGGAAGGAATCTCCGTGGGCTCGATGCCTCGGGTCGCTGTTGTTGGTGGCTCACTGGGAGGGCTCACCGCTGCCCTTCTCCTTCGTGACCTCGGGTGTCAGGTTTCGGTCTACGAGCGTTCCCATGAAGAACTCGAAGCCAAGGGTGCTGGCATTGCAGTTCTCGAGGCCACCTGGCGATACCCGGTAGAGCGGCTCGCAGTGCCAGCAGATGATTTCTCCGCAAAGACGAATTGGGTTCGTTTTCTCGAGGCCGGCGGATCTACGGCGTTCGAAGAGCGAAGGCTCTACCACCTGTCGTCATGGAATGCGGTGTATCGGGTGCTGCTGCACGGCTTCGGCAGAGACAACTACCACCTCTCATCTGAGATGACTTCGTTCGTCGACGACGGTACGCACGTCACGATTCATTTTGCTGATGGGCGCACTGATGTTGTTGATCTCCTCGTGTGCGCTGATGGAATCGCATCCGAGGCCCGCCGAACACTGATGCCAGAGGTCAGCAGCTCCTATGCCGGCTATATAGCGTGGCGGGGCGTGATCCTGGAGTCTGCGCTCAGCCAAGAGACTTACGACGCGCTCTACGAATCCTTGACGTATCAGGTGATGGAGAACAGTCACATTCTTGTGTACCCGATCCCTGGCCTTGGTGGTGAAGTCGAACCAGGCCAACGCCTGATGAACATAGTTTGGTACCGCAACGTGCCGCCTGAAGATCTCGAGGAGTTTCTCACCGACATCAATGGTGATGTCCGATCGGTGTCGATACCTCCAGGCTTAGTGAAAGAGCACGACCTCGCCAAAATGCGAGCCGACGCCAAAGCACTCCTTGCCCCTCAGCTCGCCGAGGTAGTGACCGGGATCAAGGAGCCTTTCTTGCAGGTCGTGTATGACATTGAGGTGCCGCGCATGGCATTTGGCCGGGTGTGCATCATCGGCGATGCCGCCTTTGCCGTCCGGCCCCATGCAGCCGCAGGCACCGCGAAGGCGGCCGAGGACGGTTGGATTCTCGCAGAAGAAATGGCAGCAGCTGATGGTGATGTCGAGGCGGCCCTTCTCGCGTGGGAGGTGCGCCAGTTGGCCCTAGGTCGCAGCCTGTTGGCGCGAACCCGCGATATCGGTTACCGGTCACAAGTAGCCGGAACATTCAAGGCCGGTGCTCCTGACCTCGTCTTTGGACTCTACGGCCCAGGAAACTGATTACTCCCGCTGGAAATCTCGCTCAAAGATCTTTGGTGAACAGGGAGCACCTCAGTAATCCTGGAACCCTCGCATGGTTCGCCGCGAGCTCTGGACTAGCTGCTCGAGCGCAACCTGCTCCACCGCATAATGCATACATCCGCCTCATATTGGCGATCAGCAACGTTGTGGCTTAAAGGCATGCGGCCACTCTTGTCCTGGTCGGAGGCTGACCCGATTTCCCGGGCGTGCTGGTGAGGTGACACAGACTCATCCGATGCATGCATCAGATGAAGAGAATCCGTCATAGTTCGGCCTTCACTCCCATAGTGTGGGGGCCGCTTGAGCGAAAGGGGCGGTCGTGACTGTGGTGATGGCACCTGTCATTGGGAGTCTGCACGGGCTTCGCGTACTTCGGCCGACGAGCGTTGCCGAGGTATTCGATCTTATGGAGCGGTATCCAGGAGCCCAGTTGGTTGCCGGTGCCACGTGGCTCATGCGCGCCCCGATGAGAGCGGAGTCCCTCGAAGGTGACCTCATCCTGCTCGCAGGTGTGGCCGGCCTCGATACGTGCACGGTCGGTGATGGTGCGGAGTTCGGTGCGATGGTCACCTTGCATCGTGTCGCGGTGGCCACCGCCGGTGTTAGCAGTTTGCGGGCCCTCCATGAGGCTGCGAGCAAAGCGGCAACGCCTGCCCTGCGACGGATGATCACCCTCGGCGGCAGCATCGCGGCGACCAGCTTTCATGCCAGTGACGTGGTGCCGGCGCTCTTGTGTCTCGACGCGGAGATCGTGACCGAGCGGGGTCTGATCCTCCGAGCTCGAATTCCCGCCGACGACAGCGTGAGTTGCCACGAACGACTTACCTGGCGCAGCGGCAACGAGTACTCAGTGGCGACCGTGTCGATGAGTCGGGTGCCCTCGACAGGCGAGATCCGGGTCGCCCTCGGCTCAGTGGAGTCGGCACCTCGGCGGTGGACGGAGGTCGAGCAGGAGTTGGCACAGGGCCCGCTCACGCCGAAGCGGGCCGAGGAGGTGGCACAGGCGCATCTCGAGGGTCTTCGCCCCGTTGCCGCTCCGGGCATACCTGCTGAATATCGCCTGTCTGTTGTTCCTACGGTGCTGGCCCGAGCTGCGGGCAGGCTGGTATGAAGCGAGACCTGATCGAGGTCGTCGTCAATGATGATCTTCGCTACCTGCCGTGCTCCGGACTGATGTCCCTTGCGGAGGCGCTGCGCGATGAACTGCATCTCACCAGCGTCAAGATCGGCTGCTCGGAGGGCACGTGCGGTTCTTGTTCGGTGATCTTGGACGGGGAGCCAGTTCTGGCGTGCTTGACGCCCGCGGTTGCGTGCGATGGCCGCTCGGTGCGCACCGTCGATGGGCCAGGCGAACTCGAGCACCTGCAACGGGAATTGCGAGAGGCGCTCTGCGAGGCAGATGCGGTGCAGTGCGGGATGTGTATTCCCGGCATCGTCGTACTCGCTAGTGCTCTCATCGCGCAGGGCGAGATCCGCACGTCGGAAGATATCCCGCAGGCCCTCGTCGGGAGCATCTGCCGGTGCTCGGGGTACACCCGCATCGTGTCGGCGATCGAACAGGTTTTGGTGTCACAGCCTTCTGAACGAAGGAGCACGCCGTGACGGCCCTGGGGATGAACATGCGCCGTCGGGACGCCGCGGACAAGGCGGCGGGACGCACTGTTTACGCATCGGATGTGATCAAGCCGCGCATGCTGCACGGTGCTGTGCTGCGCTCTGGTGTGGCCAGCGGTGTCATCACGCACCTCGATGTCGAGCTGGCTCGATCGATGCCCGGCGTCCGTGCCGTGCTCACGGCCGAAGCCTTTCCGGGCCTGTACGGCGTGGGCATTGCTGACCATCCCTGGCTGGCACGCGGCGAAGTCCGGTATGTCGGAGAGCCGATCGTCGCAGTTGCTGCGGACTCGCCGCTGATCTTGCAGGCTGCGCTCGCCGCGATAGAGGTGATGATCGAGGAACGCACGCCGGTGGTCACCATGGCCGAGGCCCTTGACCCTGACGCCCCGATCCTTCATCCCGACTGGGCCGAGTACGAAGTTCTGGTGGACGTGGATGTTGCACGTGGCGGAAATGTGGCCTGGCAGGCGACGGTGGTGCGAGGTGACGTTGACGAGGTCTTCGCCCGTACGGATGTTCGTATCGTGGAGAGCCACTTCCGGGTCGGTCGGCAGAATCAGGCCTCCCTTGAAACGCGAGCGTGCGTGGCCACGGACAGCGACGGACGACTCGTGATCGAGACCTCGACGCAGGTGCCATGGTCGGTGCGAAACTGGACGGCGAAGATCCTGGGGGTCGATTCGTCATCGGTACGGGTGATCGTGCCCCCGGTCGGTGGTGGCTTCGGGATGAAGTTCGAGGTCGGACTGGAGCCGTATGCGGCCGCTTTGGCCAGGGCAACTGGTCAGCCCGTGCGTTTGGTCAACTCCCGCATGGAGGAGATGGCGACCGCCCTCTGTCGTGAGAACGCCGAGATCCGTCTGCGGTCCGCGATCACCGCAGACGGTCGCATCGCCGCGCGCGAGGGCGTCGTGCTGATGGACTGTGGTGCCTACAGTGGTGAGCAGCCCTTCCTCACCACGATGACCGCGCACACGCTCTTTGGCAACTACGAACTTGGTTCCGTTCGTCTCAACTCGCAAGCCGTCTACACCAATACTGCTCCCACCGGTGCATTCCGCGCCTGCAATGGCACCTACGGCACTTTCGCTCTGGAGCGGCACACGGACGAGATCTGCCGACAGCTCGATCTCGACCCGGAGGATTTCCGCGCCTGCAACGTGCTCAAGGATCAGAGCTTGGGCTCTACCGGACAGGTGTTCTCGGGGAACGTGCATCACGAACTGCTCGAAGTGATCGCCGGGATGCGGCCCGCTCTCGACGAGGTCGAGGTGCCTGCGGGCTGGCTCCGCGGACGCGGCACGGCCGTGGGTACTTGGTTTGTCTTCGTGGGTCCGTCGGCGGCCACGATCAACCTCAATGCGGATGGGAGCGCGACTCTTGTCACCGCAGGAGTGGAGATCGGCTCCGGTTCCACCGTTC
The DNA here is from genome assembly GCA_030728405.1 of Candidatus Nanopelagicales bacterium. Taxonomy (GTDB): domain Bacteria; phylum Actinomycetota; class Actinomycetes; order S36-B12; family S36-B12; genus CAIXFB01. Next base: position 8,539 of record JANQZS010000077.1, read on the forward strand.
AGGCCATTCCGCAGATCGTGGCCGAGGTCCTCGGCATATCACCCGAATCGGTCGTCGTGATGCAGGCCGACACCGATGCTGCCGGATATGACGTCGGCGTAGGTGGCGGGCGCACCACCGTCTCACTCGGGGCGGCGGCCCAGGAGGCGGCACTCGACGTTCGCGGAAAACTCCTCGATGCGGCATCAGAGCTGATGGAGGTGTCACCGCGCGACCTCGAGGTGCGCGATGGCCGGGTAATGGTGGTCGGAGATCCGTCGACTACACGCTCCGTCGCAGAGGTGGCCTCGTACGCGCAGGCCCAGTACGGGCCCCTCATCGGCAACGGGGCGTTCACGACCCGTGGCACGGAATGCCAGTCCGGCTGTGCGGCCGGACACATGATCGATGCACTCGACATCCCAATCTTCACGGTGCATGAATGCGAGGTCGCCGTCGATCCCGCGACAGGTGTTGTGCGCGTTCTGGACTACCGCGTGGCGCAAGATGTCGGCCGCGCCATTAATCCGGACGCCATCCGCGGGCAGATCCAGGGAGGAGTGGCCCAGGGACTTGGCTACGCGCTCAGCGAGGAGATCACCATCGATGCACGTGGCTGTATTGAGCAGCGGGGCTTCGGCGATTATCGCCTGCCTCTCGCCGGTGACGTTCCTGCCGTGCGCAGTGAACTGCACGAGGGTGCGCCGTCGTACGGGCCGTTCGGTGCGAAGGGTGCGGGGGAGATCCCCATACTCAACGTTGCTGCAGCCGTTGGGAATGCGATCGCCGATGCGATCGGGGAGCCGATCAGTGAGTTGCCGATGACGCCTCCGCGCGTACTCGCTGCCATGCGCGGCACCTACCGGCAGTTCAGGCTCGATCACCTGAACGAACCATGGCATTTCTATGTGGTCGGTGACATCGACGCGCAGCACGGGCCACGAGCGAGGTAGTTGCGCGTGAGAGTGCACCGGACATATGAATGTCGTTCAACTCATTGTCATGTCGCGTCTCACCGTGAAAGGTGTTGAACTACCATTGCGCCCCAGCCATTTCTATGGGCGGCAATCCAGACTGATTGAAAATACTTGGTGATGTCTTGGCCATCATCATTGTGACGCTCCTTGCGCTGCTCGTCATGTTTGCGGCCGGTCCTATCGAGCGGGTGCTAGGTGATAGCGGGCTCAACATCCTTAACAGGGTTTTCGGACTGATTCTGCTCGCAATAGCGGTAACGTAGATTATGACCTCGCTCATCAATTTCTTTCCGGGATGGGCGAACTAAATAACCTCAGACTGACCCAACGTATTGACACGAAAGGGATAGCCACGATGACTATTCGCCTGACTGCTCGCACGCCATTGATGCGCGTGGTGGCGTGTGTGTTCACCACTGGCGTGATTTTTTCTGGGGCGGCCATCGCGCATGCTGAGGTAGTTCCAGTGGATCCAGGAAAGAACGTTTCGGCGGGTAAGCCAATCACCGGAACGGGTCAAAACCTGCCATCACTGGGAGCGCAGACAACCTGGAACATTGGGGCTAGTCCTGCTGAATTCATCAATTCCTATTACGCGAGCGGTGCTGCGCTTCGCGATCAGCGCGATGTAGCCCTCGCTGCTCGCGCATGGTCAAAGAAGTGGGTTCGCGAGGTCTGTGAGGGCACTGCGCCTGCCACAGTGCGATCATGCAAAGCGGCAGCTGTCTTTGACATTGACGACACTCTTCTGAGCAGTTATCCGACACTTTCCGCAAACACCCCTGCCTTTATGTTCTCTCAAGATGCTTTCAACGCCGCTGCTACGAATTGCTCAGCAACGGTGATCGAGCCGGTGAAGAGGCTCTACCTCACACTTCAGCGGATGGGCGTCGCAATCGTGCTACTCACTGGTCGCAGCGAATCTCTCCGCGAATCAACATCGAATTGTTTGCGCCAAGCCGGCATCACCAACTGGGAAGACCTCATTCTGAAGCAACCCGGCGACACTGATCCTGCAGCGGTCTATAAGGCGAAAGCTCGCAAGGCGCTGATCAAAGCGGGCTGGAAAATAGGTCCGAGTGTGGGAGATCAGGTCAGCGATATGTCTTTCGGGTCGCTCGAGCACGGGTTCCTGATCCCGAACCCGATGTATCTCATCCCTTAACCGGGATGATGTCTGCATGAGGTTTCAACTTGCTGGTCGTCTGGTTCTCGCTGCCATTTTGATCTTCGCAGGAATCGGTCACTTCATAGATACCCAAGAGTTCACAGCTCAAGTGCCACCGTGGGCCCCGGCGCCAGAGTTCATCGTCTATGCCTCTGGCGTCGTCGAAATTCTGTTGGGACTGGCCCTCATTGCCCTGCCTAAGTATCGAGTTCTCGTGGGGTGGCTGATCGCAGGCTTCTTCGTGATCATCTTCCCGGGCAACATCTCCCAGTTCATCACCCAGACAGATGCATTTGGGTTAGACACTGATGCCGCTCGCTTTATTCGCCTGCTTTTCCAGCCGCTGCTGGTTGTTCTCGCGTTGTGGTTAACTGGTGCGTGGAGCGCGTTTCGCAATCAAAAGAAGGCCAGCACCTAAGCCCGACCCGTGTCGCGCATCCAGAGAGAGAAACCCGCTCCTCCGGGCGCCAGGGCTGCAGCCTAGAGCGATCCCATTTGATTTGTTACACAAAAATCACTTGACAGTTTCGATGTAATGCACAGTACGGTTATCCTTCAGGACAACGACAAGGAGATCAGATGTCCGCACTGCCTCTAGAGACCTCCGGCGAGGGCCTGCTTGATCAGGCCGAGTACTGGAAGCGAGCGCAGTCGGTCATTCCACGAGGTGCATCCTCGGGCCATCGCGTTGGCTGGGACCAGGTCATCAATCGAACCTCCGGCTCACATGTGTGGGATGGGACAGGCAAACGTTACGTCGACTACCTCCTCGCCTGGGGCCCCATCGTGTTGGGTCACTGCGATCCAAGGGTCAACGAGGCGGTGGCCAAGGCAATGTCCACGTGCGACCTCACGGGAATCGGACCGCAGTTCGGCGAGGTGGAGGTTGCCGAAATCATCTGCACAGTCATGCCGAGTGCTGAGCGGGTGGCCTTTTGCACGTCGGGCACAGACGCAACGATGCACGCGGTCCATCTTGCTCGTGCTGCTACGGGGCGCAGGAAGATTGTGAAGTTCCATGGCTCCTACCACGGTTGGAGCGATGTGGTGGCAGTCGGAAGTGCACGTGCAGACTCAACTCCAACTACTCCCATGGCTACACCCAATGGTGGAGGTCTGCATCCGGATTCCATCGCCGATGTGATCATGGTCGAGTGGAATGATGACATTGCCGTCAAGCAGGCCTTTGCCGATCACGGACATGAGATCGCCGCGGTTTTCTGCGAGCCCTACGTGCACAGTTTTGGCTGTGTCCCTGCGAAGGAAGGCTTCTTGGAAATGCTGCGCGCCACATGCGACGCGCACTCCTCGGTTCTGGTCTTCGACGAGGTCAAGACCGGCTTCAGGTCGGCCATCGGTGGGTATCAGTCCATCTGCGGGGTCACTCCAGACCTCACAGCATTCGGGAAGGCCGTGGCGAACGGCTTCGCCCTTGCCGGACTGGCGGGCAATGAGGTGTTGATGGGCCACCTGGGTGCATATACAGGAGATCGGGCGACGATTGACGGCACCTACAACGCCGCTCCCTATGCACTGGCAGCGGCCCGCAAGACACTTGAAATCATGCAGACGGAAGACGTCTTCGAACGCCTTTACCTTCGTGGGGAGCAGGTCCGCACAGGTCTTCGCGAGGCAGCGGCCGAAGCCGGCGCGCAGGTCTCGATCGTGGGGCTGGGTTCGGAGTGGGCCGTGTATTTCCAGCCCACTGCGCCCACCAATTTCCGTGAGGCGCTCAGATCGGACTCTGCTGCATACGCGCGATTCCATGAGGTGATGGTGGACGGTGGCATCATCCAGCCGGCCTTCCCGAATGGTGACCGAAGATTATGCGCAGCCACCTCGCAAGAAGACGTGGACCTAACGATCGAAGTCGCTCGCCGGGCGTTCGCAGCCAGCATCAAGATGTGACTGCCTGATTCAGCATTCAGGAAAAGCCACCAGGCATATCCACGAGATAAGGACTTAGACAATGGGCAGAGTTGAGGGCAAGGTCGCATTCATTACCGGCGCAGCACGAGGTCAGGGTCGCTCTCACGCATTGTTCCTCGCGCGAGAGGGCGCTCGAATAGTCGCCACAGACGTTGGTGGTGGCCAGGTTGAGCACGTGGAGTATCCAACTTCCTCGGAAGACGATCTTCAGGAGACAGTCCGCCTTGTCCGGGAGGCGGGCGGTGAAATCGTTGCTGGCTATGCCGACGTTCGAGATCGTGACGCTATTGATGCCGTGGTTGCGCAGGGCTTGGAGGCCTTCGGCTTCATCGACGTCGTGGTGGCCAATGCGGGTGTCTTCACCTGGGGAGCTGCACCAAATCTGAGCCGCGAGGGCTGGCAGACCGTGATCGATATCAACCTGAACGGGACATGGAACGCAGTCCAGTCCGTTCTGCCAAGCATGATTGCTCGGGGCAAGGGTGGCTCCATCATGATGACGGCGTCGCAGATCGCCACGCGCGGTCAGTCGAATGCCGTTGCCTACGCTGCCAGCAAGGCCGGGATCGTCGGCATGATGCGAGCATTGGCCGCGGAGTTGGCCCGCGAGAACATCCGTGTCAACACCATTCATCCGAGCACGGTCTATACAGAGATGATCTTGAACGAGCCGGTGTACAAGGTGTTCCGACCAGACCTTGAGAATCCGGGCCTCGCTGAAATGGAAGCCGAACTGCGCCCCTTCCATATGCTTGATGTACCAGCGCTCGATGTTGAGGACATCAGCCACGCGGTCGTCTATCTCGCATCGGATGAGTCCCGATACGTCACGAGCATGAAGTTCGCAATCGATGCTGGCTCCACCCAGAAGCTTGGCTGACGTGAGCCTTCAGGAGACGACCATCTCCTCGCTGGAAGAGCATTCTGCTCATAACTATGCACCTCTGCCGGTCGTCATTGCTGAGGCTGATGACATCTGGGTGACCGATATCCATGGCACGAAGTACCTCGACGCACTCTCGGGCTACTCAGCGTTGAACTTCGGTCATCGTCACCCGACTCTGGTGAATGCTGTGCGTGCCCAATTGGATCGGGTAACCCTGACGAGCCGTGCATTCCACCACGATCGATTTGCACAGTTCTGCACAGACCTCTCCCGCCTCACTGGCAAGGACGCAATCCTTCCCATGAATACCGGTGCCGAGGCCGTGGAGACGGCTATCAAGGCAGCGCGACGCTGGGGCTACCAGCGCAAGGGTGTTCCGGTCGACCAGGGGACGATCATCGTCGCCGACAACAACTTCCACGGACGAACAACCACGATCGTGGGGTTCTCGACTGATCCTGATTCTCGGACCGGCTTCGGACCGTTCACGCCCGGATTCCGCTCGGTTCCCTTTGGCGACGTAGACCGTCTTGAGGCGCTGATAGACGACAACACCATCGCCGTACTGCTCGAGCCCATTCAGGGCGAGGCAGGTGTGATTATTCCTCCAGCCGGCTACCTTGCCGCCGTTCGCACATTGACCGCAAAGCACAACGTCCTGCTGATCGCGGATGAGATTCAGGCGGGGCTGGGGCGGACCGGTGCCACGTTCGCGTGCGACCATGAAGCGGTCGTACCTGACATATTCGTGCTTGGTAAGGCGTTGGGCGGAGGAATCCTGCCTGTCTCGGCGATTGCGGCGGACTGGGACGTCATGGAGGTGTTCACGCCGGGCTCCCACGGCAGCACCTTCGGTGGCAACCCGCTCGCGTGTGCGGTGGGCTCAGCAGTAGTCGCGCTGCTCGAGACGGGGGAGTACCAGGAACGAAGCCGAGTGCTCGGTAAGTATCTGGAGGAGGGACTGCGCTCGATCGAATCTGATCTCCTAGTCGAGATCCGATGCATCGGGTTGTGGGCCGGTGTGCAATTTGCTCCCGACGTATCGGCTAAGAAACTGTGCCTGAGCATGATGAAGAAGGGCGTTCTTGCCAAGGACACCCAGCAGAGCACGGTGCGGATCGCACCGCCGCTGACGATCAGAGTGAACGAAGTGGATCTGCTCGTAACGGCTTTGGATGCAGCCGTCAAAGAATACGTAGGAGCCTGATATGCGTTACATCGTTGTTGGAGCGGGCACCGCCGGGTGCGTGGTCGCGGCGCGATTGAGCGAGGACCCCGCGAATTCGGTGACGTTGATCGAGTCCGGGCCGGATCGGCATGCAGGCAATCGTCCCGAGGGTGTGGCGTCTGTGAACTGGATCCGCGCACTGGGAGAGACGGCGGCGTTCAACGAGAAGATTACGGCCGCACGACTTCCTGGCTCGAATCGCAAGCAGTACATGCGCGGGCATGGTACCGGCGGATCCGGCGCGGTGAATGCAATGATCTGCCTGCCCGGACTCCCTTCGGACTATGACAGGTGGGCGGACGATCTCGGCTGCACCGGATGGTCGTGGGCTGACGTCGAGCCGTGGTACATGCGCATCCAGGGCGGAGCACTGCAGACTGATGCGCGCTTTTATACCCCGGTGGACCGCGCCCTCATGGGTGCAGGCGTTGAGCTGGGGTACAGGGATGACGTTGACACCTACACGCCTGCCGATGGAGTCGGGCCGGTGTATCTCTGCGCTGACGCTACGACGCGCATGTCGACGGCGGAGATGTGGTTGGACCCCGCTCGTGCGGAAGGTCGGGTGAGTGTTCGTACAGGCGAGGGTGTGGATCAACTGCTGTGGGATGGTGACCGGTGCGTAGGAGTTGAACTCCTGAGCGGGGAGCAACTGGCCGCTGATCACGTAGTTTTGTGCGCCGGTGCCTTTGAGAGCCCTGCGATCCTCCTGCGTTCGGGTCTGCAGAATCCTGCGGTGGGAATGAATCTGTGTGACCATCCGGCGGCCAGTCTGCGACTGGTGCTGAATCCGGAACTGCGAGGCACGGATCTTGAACATGCGTGCATCAATGTCGTCCTCAGAGCCTCGTCGAGCATCTCGAATGGAGATGTGCATCTCCTGCCGCTGCACGGAAGTCTTGATGATGGCGCAACCCAAGCACTCGTGATGGCAGCGCTCATGACGGTTCGATCTACCGGGCGGGTCTACCTGGATCCTGACGATGTGACTGGGCCTCCGATAATCGATATGAACATGCTCACCGACCCGCAGGATCAGCAGGCGATGCGCGAGGCGGTTCTGACGATGATCGATGTTCTGCAGACAGGGGCTTTCGCGGAGATCGTGGAGGAGGTCGTGGTAGACAGTCGGGGGACATCCTTGGACGAGCTGCGTGCAGCATCCGTGATGGATGAATGGCTAAGAGAGACGATGGGTGACTACTTCCATGCATGTGGAACCTGTCGCATGGGCCGGCCTGATGATCCTGCTGCCGTAGTCGACCTGGAAGGCAAACTCATCGGTCGAAGCGGCGTGCACGTTATCGACGCCTCGATCTTGCCCGATGTCCCCGCTGCCAACACGCACTGGCCAACCGTGATGATTGCTGAGCGCCTTACGGCAGGGCTGATGGGCCGATCGCTGTCCGATCTTGAGGCGGTCTCGCTCGTGGAAGCGACGCCCCAATCCCAGCCCTAGGTGGCGACGTGGAAGTTTCCCGTCACATCTGATCGCACGCAGCGAGATATCCGGCAATCATGATTCTTGCGACTTCGCGAATTATGTCGTCAGAAGGCAGGAAACGCGAACTGTGCAGTTCGGGCTCGGTGGCGCTGCCTGATCCCGATCCGACAAACGCCATCACGCTGGGCACGACCTGACCGTAGAACGCAAAATCATCAGCTCCACATGATCTCAGTGGCTCGCACTGAATCGCACCGCCCAACTGCGCCCATTCTGACAGCCGAATAGCTAGTCGTTCGTCATTCGCGAGGGCGGGCTCACCGCGGCGTAGGTCGATCGCCACAGTGCATCCATGAATTGCTGCTGCATGCCCTACCGTCTCCATGATCAACTCATGCAGGGCCTCTCGGTGTGCGGGATCGTAGGTGCGAATGGTCCCAGTGAGAATCGCATCGTCAGGTATGGCGTTGGGCGCGATGCCGCTGTGGATTGATCCAACGGTGATCACTGCAGGTTCCATCGGGTCAGTACGTCGGGAAATGATCTGCTGCAGGGCGGTGATGACTGAGGCCGCGGCCAGCACGGGATCGGCGGTCGCATGGGGATAGGCGCCATGCCCTCCCCGTCCCTGGATCACCACGGTGAACTCGTCGGACGAGGCATTCATGATGCCCGGAAACGAGGAGAACTCCCCGGCCCGAATACGAGGGTGCACGTGCGCACCGATGACGGCCTGCACGTGAGCGGTCTGGAGTGCCCCGCTCTTCACCATGTCGAGGGCTCCGCCGGGCACAGACTCCTCCTTTGGCTGGAGTAGGGCGACCATGGGGATCGCTTCGTCGGCGAGTGCATGGGCAACAGCAACGAGTGCCGCGAGATGGACGTCGTGGCCGCATGCGTGCATAGCGTCGTTGGAGCTACTCCAGGGAGCTGCTGTTTCTTCTCTGATGGGGAGTGCATCTAGCTCTGCCCGGATGGCCACGGATGGCCCTGAAGACGCACCGATCCTGATGACCCTGCCGCCTGCTACGTCGGGCGCATCAGCGAATCCGAGAGCCGCAGCCACCAATGCCGCCGTGGGCGCCTCATGCCCACTGATATACGGGTTCGCATGAATCTCATGGCGCAGCCGGATCGCCTCTGGAAGTGCTCCTTCGACCTTTTCCATCAGTGGCTTGATTCTTTCCAGTGTGACGTCTGAGGTCATGCTTCACCTCGCTCAAGTCCGTAGAGCCGTGCCGCGTTATTCCAAGCGAGGTCGTCAATGAGCGCTTGCGCGTCGGGCATGCTGATGTCATGTGAATTCAGCATGTCTGACAGTACTGCGTCAATTCCGATCCGCCACAGTTGTGCACCCAAGAAGTACAGCTCCGCGATGCCGAAGGCATCAGATGCATACAACAGTCGTGAGAATGGAACGATCTCCAAGGACTCTCGAATGATGGATCGAGATCCGGCCCCGGAGTGCGCGACACCCAGACTGGTGTCCATGAACACATGCGAAAATACTTGGCAGAGGATCGCGGCCTGCCGCACGTACGGGTAACAGTGCAGGAGCACGATGCTTGCCCCGGTGTCCTCGGTGGCTCGCAGAAACGCAGTCATCTGTGAGGGATCACAGCGATACAGCGTGATGTCTTTGTCACCGTAGCCAATGTGCATCTGGATGGGCTTGCCGTGTCGCAAGGCTTGCCAGAGGAAGAATCGGAGCAGCACCGGGTCGCTCACTCGCTCACTGCCGGTCGACTCGATCTCCCTGAGCCATGCCGAGCAGGCGAGAACAACCTCCCCGTCCGTGGGAGGGTTGGGATCGAAGTGCAGTCCGTATCGGTACGCGATGACACTCTTGAAGCCGATGCAATGTTGTGATCTCTGCGCAAGAGCTGCGCGAAAGGCGTCGGGGAAGTCTTCAGCCGAATGCTGCGTGACGATCTCCTCGGCAAGCGTCTCAAGCCGCACAATCATCTCTACCGGTCGTCTCGCGAGTTCCTCCAGTTCCTTCGGACTGGTGAGTTCAGAGCCTCGATACCCCGTATCCACTACGTACATGTCAACTCCGGATGCATTGAGGAGCAACTGACTCGACTCCACGTTCCCCAGTTCCATTCGGCGCTGCCAGTACTCGCCAGCGAGAGAGTGTCTTTCCAGGCCAAGAAGAGGAGCGCAGTAGGCGCGAACGGCCAGCCCCAGTGGGGTGTTCAGTTCCTGGCCAGAGTGTGCGGTGTCTCCTTCCGTGAGCATGGACGTGAAGACCGGCCACGTCAGGTCGTCTTTGACGATGCCATGGCAATGGTGGTCCAGAAGTGACCGCTGCTCGAGATAGTCGTGGAGGAGCATCAGTCCACGATCCCCGACTCGGTGAAACCCTGAGCTGCCCAGAGGGTGTCGTAGTCGCTCACCCGTGCCGTGGCCCGATCGCCGAGGGTGTTGACGACTCCGGTGATCAAGGCCTCCACGAGTGCGAACGCCGCGATCTGGGAATCGAATGGACTTGCGGACTGGACCGATACGGGCAGGACGATCTGTGCATCCATCGCTATGGGGCTGAGCCATGGGTCTGTGATCAAGATGAGTGAGACTCCCCTATGCGCTGCCTCGCGCGCGAAGTCAACTGTGGACTGTTGGTATCGACGAACATCGACAACAGTGAGAACGTCGCCCTTGCGTGCATCCATGAGATAGGAGACCCAATCGCTCGAATGAAGGAACACCACACCGGGTCTTAGGATCTCCAAGTGCTGCACGAGCGTGCGAGTGATGGTACCGCTGAATCTTCCCCCGGTGGCAGCGCAGCGCATTCGCCCATCTGCCAGTAGGTCCACCGCGTTATCAAACGTTGAACGATCAATATTGCTGAGGGAGGAGTTCAAGCTTTCGATGAACACGGGGAGGGTCTCGTCAAGTGCGTTTGCATGCGCATGGTTGTCGCGTCGACTGTATTGGGCAAGAGGGGAGGCCGTCCGCTCCTGAATCTCGTCGATGAGTGCTTCTTGGAAATCAGGGAATCCTTGATAGCCCAAGCGCGTGACGAGCCGGATGACCGTGGGGCCGCTGACCTCGGCCCGTTCTGCCAGCCTGGCCACCGTCTCGAGCCCCGCGGACGGGTATGCAGTCAAAATTGCGTAGGCAACGCGGCGTTCAGCCCTCGGCAGTGCCGGGAAGGCTGCACGAATGCGCTCAGCGACTAAGGACATGAAACAAACGTTACACAATTTTGGATTGACATGGAATATGAAATGCCGATTAGATGTGCTCGCGTGCCGGTGACAAACCCTATTTCCAAAATTGGTCGAGGTAAAGGACCTGTGAAAGGTGACATGCTGTGACTAGTGGGGACATCGCACTTCTTGCGTGGAATGACTATGTGGGCGTGACCAGGTGTCGCGGGATTCCCGCGGGTCTGATCCCCAATCGGCTCGAGACCGGTCTGGGGTGGGCGGTAGCAGGTCAGGCCTTGACCCCGTTCGGGGACATCGCACCCAATCCATGGGGCCCCACCTCCGAGGTCCGCCAGGTTCCGGTCAAGGATTCCGCCGTCCGCGTGGATATCTGGCCAGATGCGTCTGCATTCCACATGTATTTGTGCGATTCCAAGAACGCTGATGGCACGGACTGGGACTGCTGCACCCGAGCATTCATGCGTCACGCGATGGATGATCTCCGCTCGGAGACAGGTTTGGAGTTCATGGCGGCATTCGAGCATGAGTTCCTTCTGCAGTCTGATGGGCTCCCCGAGGCGGCACCCTTCAGCGTGGAGGCCATGCGCAATGCTGCCCTGTTCACGTCCGACTTGTGCCGGGCTCTTGAGGAGGCGGGGCTGGATCCGGAGACGATCGAGCCTGAGTACGGCATCCGGCAGTATGAGGTAACGGTCGCTCCCGCAGTCGGTCCTGCCGCAGGTGATCGCGCAATCATTGCCCGCGAGCTGATCCGCGAGGTCGCCCGCCGGCGCGGCATGCGAGCGTGCTTCAGCCCAAAGCCGACCCTTCTGGGAGTGGGCAACGGAAGTCATGTCCATTTCAGCCTGGTCGATTCTGAGGGACGTAATGCAACGTTCGATCAGCACGAGCCGACGGGAACCAGCAAAGTCGCTCAGCACTTCCTTGGCGGAATACTGCGCCATATCCACGCACTCACCGCGCTGACCGCACCCAGCCCCGTCTCTTACCTTCGGCTGGGGCCGCAGCATTGGAGTTGTGGGTACGCGAGTTTCGGAATCCAAAATCGTGAGGCTGCGCTCCGAGTGTGCCCGTCCACGGAGAGCGATCCGGCTAAGCGGGCCCGAGGGTTCAACTTGGAATTCCGGCCGCCGGACCCGACAGCCAGCCCCTACATCGTGTTGGGCGCCCTTATCCGTGCTGGTCTGGAAGGGATTCGCGATGAACTGCCTCTCCCAGCCATCTGCGAGGGAGATCCTGCCGACCTCACCGAGGAGGAGAGGTCAGCCCTGGGCATTACGCCACTCGCGGCGTCTTTTGCAGAGGCGCTGAGTGCGTTCGAGATGGATCCGGTGGCGCGCTCGTGGATGCCGCCGCAGATGCTGGAGTCGTATCTGTCCGTCAAGAGGACGGAATTGGAGATCACAAGATCGATGTCGCCAGAGGCGGTCTGCGAGCTGTACGCGAGCGTGTACTAGACGGCCTTCTGATCACGCTCACGGCGGATGCGGATGAGTCCGAGGAGTGCGATCAGACACCAGATTCCGTTCAGCACCCAGACGGACCACACATTCGTTGTGACGCCCACCCAGACCATCACACCAGCGCCCAGGAGATTCATCGCCTGATACACCAGTGATGTAGCAACCAGCTTGCCGGATGAGAGCAATGCGTATGCCCCGAGGAGGAAGAGCGGCCCCAGCAGCCCAACAATCTGCATCGTCATACTTTCCATGACCGGATTCTAGAGATCTAGCGTGTCATCGGTGCGGAGAATCAGGAAATGCGCGGAGTGGATGGCCCTGCTGCCTCATCGGCGGGTCTGAGAAACCCGGTCAATATAACTGCGGACTCAACAGCTGCCCATCTGAGCCAACGGATCCGTTGAAGATTCGCGTACACAAATCATCGACGAGGCCGTCAAAGAGCCGCCGACCCTGTGCTTCATCAGCGTGGAGCGGATTTCCCAGTACGCCCGACTCAGAGACAGCGCGAACACCCGATTCCATGAGATCGGGGAGGATTTCACTCAGATGTGAAGTGTTTCCCGTGATTGCGCGTTCCATATCGACGCGCTGCGGATCGAGGAACAGCATGACGGACGTCTCGTCGTGTCCAGCGTGTGCATCAGTCGCGCCCTCGAATGCGCAGGGCACCCAGGCCACATCATGCTGCTCGATGATGAGCTGGTTGACGACCTCGGCGATGGTGGGCACGTTTCCGCCATGTCCATTCACGAACACGATGCGTCCGGCCCAGTACGACAGTGATCGAACGAGTTCAATGAGCATGATGCGTAAGGCATCGTGGCCGATGGAGATCGTCCCGGGAAACAGTTGGTGCTCACCGCTCGCCCCGTAGGTGATGGGTGGTGCGATGACAACCTCGTTGTCGATCACGTCAATAAGACGTGCAACGCATGCATCAGCAGCTGCGGCAGCGATCACAGTGTCCGTGTCGAAAGGCAGGTGTGGACCGTGCTGCTCGATGGAGCCAATGGGTACCAATACCAGCGGGCGATCTGGAACATTCGGCCACGACAAATCCGCGAGTTGCTTTGGTGCGGTCACGAGATTGCCTCAGGCACCCAATGTGCGGGTGAACCCTGCAGGCATCACCACGTCCTCTGGTGACAGATCGTGAATTGAGGAGTGGCCGAGTCCGTACAGCGTGGCATCTATTCCGTTGCGAAGGATGTCCAAGACATTCTCCACACCGGCCTGCCCATTGGCGGCCAAAGCCCACAGGTAGGCGCGGCCGATCATCACAGATCGCGCACCCAGCGCCACGGCCTTGACGACGTCGCTGCCTCGCCTGATGCCACCATCCATGACCACCTCGACGTCATTGCCGACCGCAGCGACGATTGAGGGGAGCACTCTGATCGGTGCTGGAGTGGTGTCGATGTTGTTGCCCCCATGGTTGGAAACGGAGATTGCCGTGAACCCCGCTTGGACGGCCGCCTTAGCGTCGTCAACTCGACAGATTCCTTTGAGCATGAAGGGTCCGTCCCACTGCGAGCGCAGCCATGCGATGTCAGCCCAGGTGGCGGGCGGGGTCTGCATCCACTCGAAATAAGCACCGAAGAACGTGGGCGAGACGCCCGCCTCATCGACCAGGTTGGGCGTGGTGAGGTCGGGAATGCCTCCGTTCCTCGCAAACTCGAGCAGCCAGCGAGGTTTGGTGATCACCTGGGGCGCGAATTGCACCATCGTCTTCAGGTCGACCTTTTCCGGGATGACCGGGCTTCCCCAGTCGCGGCCGTAGGTGAAGGACCAATCGAGGGTGAGAATGAGCCCCTTGGCGCCATCGACGCGCGCCTTCTCGATGCGCTGCAGCATGGCATCTCGGGTGCCCATCCAGTACATCTGAAAGAAGGTCTTCGGATTTTGGGCGATTACCGCTTCGAGGGTTTTGCTTCCGAAGGAGCCGAGACTCACGGCGGTACCCCGTGCCTCTGCTGCACGGGCTACTGCCAATTCTCCCTCGGGATGCACTGCCTGAACACCTGTCGGAGAGATGAATACGGGCATGGAGATGTCCTGCCCCATCACGTTCGTGGCGAGATCTCGCTGTGAATGCAGCCCAGCTACATGCGGTGCCAGTCCGAGTTCGGAGAAGGCCTGCGTGTTGTCCGCGTAGGAGACGCCCTTCTCAGAGCCGGCCAGCAATGCGCTGTACACGGACGAAGGGAGTCGCTTCTTGGCACGACGCTGTGCTTCGGCAACAGTCTCGAACCATGAGTTGGCCATGATGAGCCTTTCGTGGGATCAAGTGGCGTCGACGGTGAAGCCGGCGAGTGGGTTCTCCGCGCATGCACGGCTGGGTGGAGCTGACGGGGTGAATGAGCCGATCTGCAGCAGATTGTCACTGGAGCCTCGTGTTGCAGGGTTGCGTGAGTGGTCCTGACTGGCTACAGGAATCGTTCGACCAACTTGTAGTAGTGCGGCCTCGCTGTAACCCTGGACGCATTCGGGATCGGGCCCGTCAAGGGGGAGTCCCGTAAAGAACTTCGCCGCCATGCATCCGCCCCGGCACGCGTCGAAGAACTCGCATCGGGTGCAGGCGCCGGATGTTTGAGGCGAGCGCAACTCCTGAAAGAGTTCGGATGTTTTCCATACGTCCGAGAACCCGCCGGGCGATAACACGTTTCCTGCGAGAAACTGATCGTGGATCGCAAATGGGCAGGCGTACACGTCACCGATGGGATCGATGAGACAGACGACTCGGCCAGCGCCACACAGATTGAGACCAGGAAGAGATTCCCCGTATCCCGCAAGGTGGAAGAAGGAGTCACCGGTCAGAACAGACTCGCCCGCTCGGAGCAACCAGTTGTAGAGCTCGCGTTGCTGTTCCGCGGTCGGGTGGAGCTCGGACCAGACGTCCGCTCCACGACCGGATGGCCGCAGTCGAGTCAAACGAAGTGTGGCTCCATGGCGATCGGCCAACTCCTTGAACAAGTCGAGTTGTCCGACATTTTCGCGGGTGACGACGACGGAGATCTTCGCGTCAGTGAACCCGGCGGCGGAGAGGTTGTCGAGGGCGCGAATTGCCGTGTCGTATGACCCCTCACCGCGCACGCGGTCGTTGACGTCGGCCGTGGCTCCGTCCAGAGAAATCTGTACATCCACGTAATCAGTGGACGCGAGAAATGCAGCGCGCTCAGGTGTGATGCGTACGCCATTGGTGGAGAATTTGACCCCGACCTGGTGATCCACTGCGTAGCGAAGCAGGTGCCAGAAGTCCGGGCGGATGGTCGGTTCGCCACCACCGATGTTGACATAGAACACCTGCATGGCCTGCAACTCATCGATGATCGCCTCACACTGCTCTGTAGAGAGCTCGCGCGGGTCTCTTCGACCAGAGGAGGAAAGGCAGTGCACACACGCGAGATTGCATGCGTAGGTGAGTTCCCAAGTGAGACAGATGGGCGCATCGAGACCGTATTCGAACTGCTCGATAAGTGATCCGCCCTGTGGTCGCGCATGCAGGGTCGCAGTCATGAGACGTCGCCCTGAGCGCAGCGAACAATCATGCCGGTCGATGCCAGTGATTCGAGTGCCTTGATGTAGGCGGGCCATTGCTCACTGGGCACGCAGGCTGTCTCCAGCGCGTCACGAACAATGGTCTTGGTATTGAGGTTTTCGACGACGGTCACCAACTCCTTGCGTTTGAGAAATGTCAGCCTTCGAGTACCGAAGTGGTAGGCCAAGGCTCCGAAGGGCTCTGGACGCAGGGCCACATCTGGGGCGAGTACCCACGACTCGGCGAGCATGGTCGTCATGAATTCGAGGTGCCTCTCGGGAGGTCTAGTAGACGCCGCACATGCCGTCGATCGACACGTCTTCGATCAAGGTCTCCACGGTGACTTCGGTGGGCTCTGTCGCAGTGGGTTCTGCGGTGGTGGGCTCTGCGTTCATGGTTGTCCTTTATCGGGCGAATGGGGTCTTGTAGGCGACCCAAAGGTGTTGCAGCAGACTAATGGCACTCAGCGCCAAAGGTCAAGGGTTATGGCGAGGAATTGAGAGTCTGCGCTGGTAGGTTCTCGAAGAACGAAAGGTGCGAGGCAGGGCAATGATCGGAAGACCCCCCGTCACCACTCATGCCGATATCGAGGCAGCTGCGTTCACGCTTTTCGCGCACAAGGGGTTCGCGGAGACCACACTCGAAGACATCGCTCAGGCGGTGGGAGTCGGAAGGCGCACAATCTTCCGTTATTACCCCTCGAAGAACGACATCCCATGGGGGCGATTCGACGAGAGTCTGGCCGGATTTCGCGAGACCCTGCAGCGCATGCCCGCCGAGTTGCCCGTGTTCGATGCGGTGCATCAGGGCGTCATCGAGTTCAATCGATTCGACGATGCAGTGCTGAGCCAGCATCGTGAGCGCATGTCCTTGATCCTGCGAACACCGGAGTTGCAAGCTCACTCCGCGTTGCGTTACGAGCAGTGGCGCAAAGTCATCGCCGATTATGTTGCGATGCGCACCGGACACTATGCAGCCAGCAGCCTTCCCGTCACCGCTGGCCATGTCGGTCTCGCACTTGCCCTGAGCGCCTATGAATCCTGGCTGAGCGATGAGAACGGTTCCTTGACGGAGAGTTTGTCCCGATCATTTAGCGAACTTGGCACCTTGATGGGCCGTCATGGGTGATCGCCGCGCTCCCTCGATGACGTTGCCCAACCAGGACCGACAACTTCCCATCGGTGCCGTCATCTACCTCGACCCTCGGGTGAGACTCTGGGCAGATGGAGCCGTTCTCATCGGCGGATCACCGTGGCGCATCAGTCGCCTTTCACCGGAGACCAGGGCCATCGTTCGTGATCTGCGCGTGCGAGGCGAACGTGGCCGTCGTGCTGAAAACTCACGCGAACTTGCGGTGTATCGGGAACTGATCGACAGAGGATTTGCTCACTTCATGTCGTCACGTCGTAGTGCACCTCTTCACTGTGACACGGTGATACCGGCAATGGATCGTCCTGAGCTGCTCGAACGGTGCCTGGAATCCCTGAGCGGGCAGGATGTCACGGTCGTCGATGACGGATCCATGAACTTTGCAGAGATAGCCGATGTGGTGAAACGCTGGCGTGCCCGACTCATCGAGCATCCCGTCAATCGAGGCCCGTCGGGTGCGCGCAACACCGGGATCGATCACACCGATGGAGATCTCATTGCCTTCATAGATTCCGATTGCACGGCACCACGGGGATGGCCGGACTCAATGCTCCATCACTTCGATGATCCCGCCGTGGCAGCCGTGGCCCCTCGCGTTGTGGGACACGAGGTCACTCGAGGGGTGATCGAGCGATACGAGAGCACCCGGTCCTCATTGGATATGGGCATCAATGCAGAACTCGTGCGGCCCGGCTCTCGACTGGGCTTCGTTCCTACAGCCGCACTGATCGTGCGACGCGCTGCGCTTGGCGCGGCTCGTTTCGACGAGAACCTGCGGGTGGGTGAGGACGTTGATCTCGTCTGGCGTCTTGTTGAGGCCGGATGGCACGTTGTGTACGACCCATCGGTGGTTGTTCGTCACGAAATACGCACCGATCCTCGAGAATGGAGCGTCCGCAGATTCCAGTACGGGACGTCTGCTCCGCAGCTGGACGAACTCCATCCGGGCTTTCTCACTCCGGCCAAAGTCTCAGCGTGGAATGTCGCCGCGCTCGCCTTTCTCGCTGTGCGCAAGCCGCTCCTTGCCGCAGCCGTAACAGGGGCCGCAACCGCAGCACTGACGAGGCAGACCGGTTCGATGCCCCGCGGCGTGCTGCTCGCCGGACGGGTGGTGGGGCAGGGACTCCTCGCGGACTCAGCCGCGATCGGTCACCTGTTGCGCCGTGAGTGGTGGCCGGTTGGAGCGGCAGCGCTGGCACTATCACCCCGACACCCGGCAGCACGCGTTGCAGCGGCCACCATGCTTGCTCCGATCGCGCTGGAGTGGGTCACTCGAGATCGCTCGCTCGACCCCGTGAGGTACTCGGTACTTCGATTGATTGACGACGCAAGCTATGGAACGGGTGTCATCGTCAGCTCGCTACGAGCGCGCCGTGCTGCTCCGCTGATTCCTCGTATCCGCGTGCCGCGGTGGCCGTCACAAGGACACTGAGAGCTCTCACTCCAACTTCAAGGGCCGAATGTCTTGCATGCCCACCTGCGGGGCACAGATGCAGACCTCCGCTCCACATTCCACCTTCACCGCTGGGCCACATTGATGCGCACGGCCACTGACTTAAACGCAGGGGTAAAAGATTTCGGATCGATCCGCCTCGGCACGATTGCATTCGCTTCCGGGTAATACATCGCTGCGCTGCCCTGAGAAATCTCGACGATGGCAATGCGTACGTTCATGGAACCAATCTCACTCGAGACAGAGACTTGGTCGCCTTCACTCACTCCAAGCCGTGCGGCATCTGCTGCATTGATCATCACTACATCGCGTCGGGTATTTCCGCGATAGAGATCTTCTTCGTCGTAGACCACCGAATTGAACTGGCCTTCAGAGCGGAGGGTCATCAACGCAAATTCGCCGGCACCAGCAATGGGCTGGGGGAGTGGAATTACGTGGGCAAGGGCGCGACCCGAGTCGGTAGCGAAACTGGGTTCATGGAATGTGCGATTGGGGATCTGGAACTCCTGTTTTGTGCCGGCTGCGAGTTCGGCATACCCAGGAACCGTTGCCGCAATCGCCGATCTAAGCTCGTCATGGGAGGAGATCTCACTCCAGTCAAAGCGGCCTTCGGGCAAGATCGCTTCAGCTAAAGCCGCAATCACGTCGACTTCGGAGCGCATATCTCCGACAACATTGGGTTCGCCGCCATCGGAGTAGCGCACGTAGTTGAACATGGACTCTTGTGTAGTGGCTTGGCTCTCTTCATCGCGGGCCAGCACCGGCAAGATCACCATGGTCTTACCCCGCCCGAGCACATGCCCCGGATTCAACTTGGTGGTCAGTGCAACAGTCGTGTTGATGCGCTGGAGAGCGTCAGTGGCCCACGCTGAATCCGGGTTGCTCGCCCAGAGATTTCCTCCGAGCATTACCGCCGCAGAAACGCGCCCCTCATGCGCGGCCACCATGCATGAATAGGTGTCAAGACCCGCGGGCATTGTCGGATCGACGCCGTAGCGACTGTGCAGTTCCTGAGCGAATGCCTGCTTCATCTGCGGGGCAACTCCGACCGACCCCACGCCTTGCACATTGGAATGCCCACGAATAGGCATGAGCCCACTGCCAGCTTTACCTAGGAATCCTCGGGCGAGTGCCAGGTTTGACAGGGCAAGAACGTTGTCTGTGCCATGTGCATGATGGGTAAGCCCCATGGCCCACATAAATATCGCGGACTGTGATTGGTTGAGATATTCAACGCATGTATCTATATCGGTGCGACTCACACCGCTTTGTTCAATGAGATCGCGCCATGGGATCTGGCTTACGTACTCTGTGAGCGCATCCCAATCCTCAACATGGTGTTCCACAAAGCTCTGGTCAACTCCACCGGTTTCAATGACGCCCTTTAAGAGGGCGCTGAGCAGTGCGATATCTCCGCCGACTTTGGGCTGTAAATACAGGTCGGAGATATCCGAACCAAACATCAAACTGCGCGCATCCGAGGGCAGTCTGAATCTCTTCAAGCCGAGTTCGACGAGTGGATTAATGACGACGACCCGACCGCCTCGCCTGCGTAGATGAATAAGTTGCGTCATCAAGCGCGGGTGATTGCTTGCTGGGTTTGCTCCAGCGAGGACAACGAGATCAGTCTCGGCGAGATCTTCGAGCACCACGGATGCTGTTCCACTGCCATAGACAGCGTTGAGCGCTACGCCTGATGCTTGATGGCAGTAGAACGAGCAGTTGTTGACGTTGTTGGTGCCAAAAGCCCGAGCGATCAACTGCAAAAGGAAAGCTGCCTCATTGCTGGATCGCCCACTGCTGTACCAAAAAGTTTCCGATGGAGCACTTGTCCGTAAACCGTCGGCTGCGAGAGCAATTGCCTCATCCCAGGTCGCACGTCGAAAATGGGTATCCCCAGAAGTAGCAATGATCGGAAATGTGAGCCGACCTAAAGCCTCAAACTGAGCGCTTGTGAATGATTCCAACTCAGCGAGTGAGGTTGAGCGAAGTGTCTCCTCATCGATCACCCGACCCATGTCCGCAGCCTGGGCCTGTACAGACTTCTTGCAGACCTCGGGAAAATGACCAACCTCGTTGACCATCCCGCCTTCCTGGCCACCCATCCCCAGAGCGCAGGTCTTACAGGCATTTGCCGATCGCATCTTGCGATACAGGGCAAGTGAGCCCACATCACGGCCCTTGGCCAGCACGTACTTCATGGCGGCAAAGCCACCTGCTGCTGATACGCGGGGTGCGGCCATTGCTCAACTTTAGTCGGCAAGGTCATTCCTGGTCGAGAACTGCAACCGATCACTCGGATTGAGTGCACCGATCAATAATGACTGTTACGACATCGTGATATCTGGATCGAAGGAGCACCATCTGGTGGGCAGCAGCTTTTATAGAGCGCAGAGTTTCGGCTCGTGAAATAGTGGCGTATGGAATTTCGTGGGTTGATCGCAATCGCTGCAGGTGTGGGCTTAGTGCTTTCCATAATAGCGCCAGTTGTCGCCACGCCTGCGTTCGCGGCAGCAGACTTGTCCGGCACATGGAGCTCGGATTCGCTGCGAGATAACGACATCGGGTACTTCTTTGAGCTCACTGCTGTCCCTAATACGTCAGCAGGTTATATCGGAACGTTTCAGTTTTCCTATCGTGATGGCCGCAAGGGTTCCAAGGTTCCGGTGCGAGTGAGCGCGGTTGGCAACAAGGTCACCTTCACCGCCCGCAGTGGATCCTTTGATAAATCCGGCACGGTATTGCGTGGGGTCCTCACCACAAAAGGACCAACCATCAGAATGACTAACTGCCAGGCACGACTGAACCTTGCGATGGCTCGCGATCTTGCTTCAGATTGCACATTCCGGCCCGCGAAAGCCTCCTAAACCCCCTGAGCGCTGAACCAGATCGAATACGATCTGCGTGGAGGTAATGGTGCACGCACTATCGCGCAGACAATTCATCGCAGGGGTATCAGCCCTTGCTGCCAGTTGGGGACTGTCCCGAGAGGCGCTGGGTAAGGTGCTGTCTGCTCCCTTGAGATCTGGCCAGGGGCCCTCCACTGTGCTGCAGACGATCAAGATGTCTGCCCAGACTTATCGCGGTTCGTATCGCACACTCATCGCTGGGGCAGGCGAGGAATTTATCCCCCGATATGACCTGTTGGGCCGGGTGGCTGATGGGGCTCGAACGGGTTCGCGTCGTTCGCTTTTCTATCTGGCACATTTATCGGACATTCATGTCATTGATGCGCAGGCACCCGCCCGAATGGATGCCGCTCAAAGTCTGGCGCCCACCCTCTTTACCGATGCGTGCCGTCCGCAGGACACCTTGACCGTGCATGTGTTGGCCTCAATGGTCGACAGCGTGGTGGCATCCCACACAAGCTCAGTCACAGGAGCCCCGCTTGGTGCAGCGCTGAGTACCGGCGACAGCGCGGACAACCTGTCAACTTTGGAGACTCGCTGGTACATCGACGCCCTTGATGGCGGTGAAGTGCTGGCGAACAGTGGTGCTGCGGGGGTGTATGAAGGTCCGCAGGTGTGGTCTGAGGCGTCGTACGCCTACCACCCGGAAAACCCAGCTGATGATGTGTATGGCGCATACGGCTTCCCGGCGGTCCCGGGGATGCTGGAGGCAGCAGTGAGTCGGCCTGTGGTGTCACAGGGTCTGCCTGTGCCGTGGTATTCGGTGTATGGAAATCACGATGCGACCTACATGGGAACCTTCAGAGCAGATCCTGCGCTATTTGCCTATGCCGTGGGAGATCGCAAGGCCGCGCTGGGGGAGGCGCTCGCGCCGAACTGGCTGCAGGGTTTTGCCAGTGACTTGAGTGCACCGCAAATGGCCATCAATGCCCTGCGTCAACAATTCGGCCTGCTGCCAGGGATGAAAGCCGTGACACCTGATCCGATGCGCAAACTGCTCGAGCGCACCGAATTCATGGAGGCGCATTTAGATTCCCCTGCGGTGCCCGGCCCGGTTGGTCACGGTTGGACTCAGGAAAATGTCACTAGCGGTCAAACCTGGTGGTCGGCCGATCTTGCTCCATACCTTCGGGTTTTTGGTCTCGATACTTGCAATCTTGCGGCTGGGGCCGATGGCGCCGTTCCAGACGATCAGTTCATCTGGTTACAAGAGCAATTGGTTCAATGCCAAGCGGAGGGCCGGCTCGCAATTGTGTGCAGTCACCACAATTCGTTGACTTTGGAGAACGACGCAACACCAGTGTTTGGCGGGCAGCGCTTGGTGCACGCTGAGGAATTCCTTGCGATGCTCCTTGAGTACTCGGCCTGCGTGGCGTGGCTCAACGGGCATACCCACATCAATACGGTCACTGCGCATCCTCGACCAAATGGTTCCGGTGGTCTATGGGAAATCACCACGGCATCCTGTGTCGATTTCCCGCAGCAACAGCAACTTGTGGAATTAGTGGACAACCGCGACGGCACGATGTCGATTTTTGTCACTGCTCTCGATCATGCAGCTCCACCCACCTGGAGTCCTGGTGACCTGAGCCAAACTGGGCTGGCCTCGTTAAGCCGCGAACTTGGGGCGAACGCATGGCTGTCCAAGCCGTCGCTCCGGGCTGGCTCACCACTGGATCGGAATGTGGAGTTACTCATACCTGAACCCTTCGACCTCTCTGCAATCACCGATTCCATGGTGGAGAAAGAGCAGATGAAGGCGCGTACCCAGCTGCTCGCTCATGGGGGTGTGGCATGAGGCGATTAGTGCAGATCTTTCTTCCATTGTTGTTGATTGGATTTCTCGCGGGCTGTTCGCAAATCGATGCCTTGGCACCTGTCGGGGGAGACAAAATCACGAGTGTGCGCAACGCTGCCTATAACGTGTTGGTGCAGCAGCAGGTCGAGGTTTTGTTAGCACCGACCTGCAGCACTGTTGAAGCTGGATTCTCCTGCATTGGGAGCACGGTTGACAATGAACCAATCGTGGTCGAAGCATCCGGGACAGCCCCTTTCCCGCTCGTGATCACTGTGGATGGCATCACGATTTTTGAGGGCACCGCTCAATCCGTATTGGACCAAGCGGTCTTGGAGGCGTCGTGAAATCTTTTCTGCGCGTATGGCAAGGCTGGCGAATCGTGATGCCAGCAATCGTGATCAACGCGCTGGTGCAGGCTGCGTTGCTCCTTCCTGGCGTTTTGCCCTACTTGACGATCCCGTTCATTCTCATCGCGCTGGTGGGCTTCTTTGTTTTGGTGGCTTCGCTTGTACTCGTTGCTGCTGCAATGTTGCAGGCAGTCGGAGGTGTAGTTGATGCTGACGGAGTTCTGAGCACCCTGAAAGAGCGGTTCTGGCTGGTTATGTTGTGGTCACTTGGACTGGTACTCGTTGTGACCCTGGGGCTGTCTCTGTTTGTTCTGCCAGGGCTGATTGTGTTAGCGCTGACACCGTTTGTATTGCTTGCCGTCATTGATGGCCAACGCAACCCGATCTCCACTAACTTTGCGGTGATCAGAGCTCGGTGGGGGAGTTGGCTGTTGACCATAATTGTGATCGCTGCGGCATGTGTGGTGCTGTGGTTCTTCTCGGCGCTGAACGGTTTCTTTGTGTCCGGAGCCCCGGCGGCATTAATCGGCTGGCTGGTGCTTGGGTTCGCGTCGAGCTGGTTCATCAGCAGGTGGGCGTTCATCTATCGGCAGGTTGTGCCTCGGGGCGCCAGCGCAAAATACACACATGGCTGAGCAGACTTCCGATCGAGCACGGTTCTTCCCGGCGATCGAGAAAAAGCATGGTCTACCGATGGCGTATTGGTTTGACCAGATGAAAGAGATTTCTGATCAGAAATATCCTGAGCAGATCGCTTTTCTGCGTGAGAACCACGGATTTAGTCAAGCGCACGCGAATGCATTGGTGCTGTACTGTAGAGGTTCGAAGAACGCGCGCAAGTACAGCACGTTCGATGAGTATCTCGCTGAACACGATCCAGTCGCGGTGGAGACCCTTCGCAGTATTTTTGCGGTGCTGATGAAGAAGTTCCCCAAGCTCAAATTGGTGATCGCGTGGAATCACCCGATGCTTATGTTGGGAGACAATTACTTGTTTGGCGCGTCGATCCATACTAAGCACATTTTGCTCGCACCCAATAACGTTGAGGTGCTCGATGAATTTCGCCCGCGGCTCGCTGATTACGTCGTAAACAAGAAGACTTTTGCAGTGCCACTTGATTGGAAAGTCAACCAGAAGTTATTGTGCGACATGATGTCAACTCAATTGAAGGCCGCGTGACCATAACTCGCGCCGAGCGATTTGGGCCTGCGCCGATCATTGCCATTCATGTCCTTGCAATGATCGGCGTTCTATTTTGGCTCTCCACGATAGTTGGCGCCTTTATCTCTGATTCGTCGAGCAAGTGGTACGTGGCCATGGTTGGGCTCGCGCTGGGTGGCGCACATGTAGCGATCTCAAGGTTTACATCACTGCACAGCACACGCGCTTTTGTGGCCATGTGGTTCGTATTTGTAGGGGATTCACTCCTTACTATTTTTGTCGATTGGCAAGCGATTGCCCTCGTGCTTTTCACGGTTGTGTTGCTGCTACTCACGAGAGTCCGCTCAGCTCGGATCTGGTTCGCCTCACGTATGTGAAACTGATTCGCTTTATCGGGGGTTTCTCCGTACTATAAAGTTCGCTGTGTTCAATTCCGACCCAGCATGTCAGTAGCGAAATGATGGATCAGAACATGTGGACTAGAAATGTGGACTAAGCGTCTAGCGCGGACAACTGCCGGATTGGCAACTGTTCTGAGTCTTCTGCTTGTTGCACCGATTGCGGTCGCAAATGAATTGTTACCAGAAGCCCCCACCGAATCCTTTAAACAGTCGGTGACGGTGACAGTTCCGGTGCGGACCATCACCACTCCAGGTACCTCCGGGCAAAACGGGATCCTGGAAATGACCGTGGGCAACTCTGCGCCAATCTCCGTGATGATCGACACCGGCTCTGTTGGATTGCGTCTTTGGGGCGGACAACTGCCGGGTGTCGCGATGACAAAGAAGAAGTTCTCGTCTTCGGTGAACGGAACGAGCGTGCCCGGGCTGATTGGCAAGGCGCCGATGACCCTCGGCGGGGTCACCACCACCCTTGCTGTCCCCTTTCAGTTGATTAACACCAGCAACCCGTACATCGCATCATGGAAGCGACTCGGGATTTCCGGAATTCTGGGGATCGGCGTGGGCAATGGGCAGTTGACTAACCCGCTCGTTGCCCTCCCGGGTGAATTGGGAACCACATGGAGCGTCCACTTCTCCCGAACGTCAGCTCAGCGGGGATCGGACAAGGGAGCACTGATACTGGGTGCGCGCCCCACGGGGAATGCGGACCTGCACTTTGTTCTTCCATATCTTGGCGTGAACATCAACGGAGCCCAATTGTGGGATGACCATGCAGCTAATGGTTGCTGGACGTTCAATGGCGGCCGGGAATACTGCGTGCCCACCTGGTTCGACTCTGGATTTACCGTGATTCGGATTAAGGGGAGAGAGTTTTCTCGGCTGCCCAAGGCGACAGTTGGCTCCATCAAAGAACTGCGCCCAGGGACCCGAGTTGCACTCGCTGCGGGGAACAGTGCGTTTACCGGAGCCGAATTTGTTGCCGGCAGGGCAGCCTCTCGAAATCTTGCTCGCATAACCGCCACCGGCTCGCCAACCATTAACACCGGAAACTCGTTCTACTTCGACTACACGGTCACCTACAACGTGGTGACCGGCGATATCTATCTCACCAAGCCGCTTCAGAAGAGGAAGTAAGCAATGTCAGACAACATGTCAACAGAATCAGCTGAATCACAAGGCGGGCTCAGCCGTCGACGCTTACTTCAAGCAGCTGGTGTGGCAGGTGTGGCGGCAGGAATCGCGGCGACCTCGTCTGGCACTGCGCAAGCGGTCTCGCCCATGGCGCCGTTTCGCCCCCGGGGCAGGCTTCGTCGTCGGCCCAACTTTCTCATCGTGATGATGGATGAGCAGCGGGCAGCACCGTTCTATGAGAGCCCGGAGTTGAAGGCATGGCGTCTGGCGAATTTGCCGACTCAGAACCTCATCCGCAAGAACGGATTCGAGTTCACCGAACACCATGTGATGTCGGTGGCTTGCCAGCCAAGTCGGGCATCGATTTACACCGGCCAGTACCCGTCGCTGCATGGCATCGCGCAAACGTCAGGTGCGGCAAAGACCGCGATCGAGCAGGATCTCTACTGGCTTGATCCCACCTCGGTGCCCACCTTGGGTAACTATTTCCGTGCAGCTGGTTACGACACGTATTGGAAGGGCAAGTGGCACATTTCTGATGCCGATCTCTACCAGCCTACCTCATATAACCCGGTTCCCTCCTACAACAATCTCGGACTTCGGGACCGGTACCTCGAAGACATTTACCTGGAATCCGAGCGGCTCGAGCAGTATGGCTTCACCGGATTCATCGGGCCAGAACCCCACGGCAGCAACCCGCTCAACTCCGGATCCTCTGGACCTGGCGGGCGCGGCCGCGATGAGGTCTATGCCGATCTAGGTGTTGAGCAACTCCAGCGCTTGCGCGGAAATGAGAAGCCGTGGTTACTCGTTACCTCGTTCGTGAACCCACACGACATCACGCTGTGGGGGAGTCTGACTCTTGCTGGTGACCTGAGTGGTGCTCAGGGAGCCTTTTACCTTGCCCAACAGCTCATTGGTTCGAACGTGCCCACCAATCTCTTTGGACCGGAGTACACCCGCTCTGCGAACGAGGATTTGAGCACCAAGCCGGTTGCCCAGGGAAGTTTCGTTTCGCAGTACCCCAAGGGGTTCCAGCCGCTTGATAACGGCCCTGAATATCACCGTTTCTATTACCAACTGCAAAAGAACGTCGACGAGCAAATCGGGCGAGTCATCAAGGCGCTTACCGAAGAGCGTGAGCAGTACCGCGACACCATCATCATTTATCTCTCCGATCACGGCGAGATGCTCGGTGCCCACGGGGGCATGTTCCAGAAATGGCATTCGGCTTATGACGAGATGCTCAAGGTGCCGTTCATCTTCCACAACCCCACGTTGTTCCCGCAGGCCCAGACCAGCGATGTGCTCACCAGCCACGCGGATCTCTTGCCAACGATGATCGGCCTGGCCGGGCTCGATGAGAAGGTCCTCGCCAAGGAGCTTCGCAAGACACACACCCAGGTTCGGCGTTTGGTGGGCAATGACCTTTCAGGGCACCTGCTCGGTGAACAAGATGGATCGGTCTACGAGAAGCGTCCGGTCTATTTCATGACCGATGATCAGCCATTCAAGGGCGCTAATGCGGTCTCCTTCGCGGGCCTGCCCTACCAGCCGGTCGATCAACCAAACTGCGTTGAAACAGTTGTTACCTATTTACCCACGGGCCCTGCCGGAACAAAAGAGCGCTGGAAGTACTCGCGCTACTGGGATAACCCGCAGTTCTGGTCACAACCCAACGTACAAGATGTGCAGACGTTCGTAGTTGGCAGGGTCAATGCGCCAGGCACCAAGGTGGCGCGCACCACAGTCAAGACCCTCAATCCGACTGCAGGTCAAGTTGGACCACCGGCGGATGAGTTTGAGCTGTACAACACCACGGTTGACCCACTTGAGATGAGCAATCTCTATGGGAATTCACAATTTGCTCTTACGCAGACACTCATGGTCAATCTGCTCGCAACAGAGCGGAGCGTCAAGCGTCTGACTCCGGTTATCGAGCCGTGGGCTGATGGCAGCGCGCAGCAGTTCCCGTTTACGCCGAACTAATTGATGGAGTACGGCAGACTGGGCACACCATTTACCAGTAGGGGAGAGCACCATGCCAGCAGTTATTGAGTACAACATGCGGACCAAGCCTGAGTTTTTCGATGAGGTGCTTGATGCGTATGTGCTTTTCGCCGATGCATTTGGCATGGTGAATCCGCAGGAGGATCTGATCCTTGTCACTGCCGATCGTCGCCGCCAGATCATTCGGGGAATTGGTGTATTCGAGACCGCTAGCGAGGCTCTCGAAGTTGGCCATGCGGCAATGTTCGAGCGTTTCCGTGATTCAGTAGCAGACAAGCTGACTGAAGTTCCTGAGCGGGAAGAACTCGAACTCGTTCACGTGTTCGTCAAAACTATTGACTAGTTGCAATGAGAGAAGCCCCCTGCAAACATCGCAGGGGGCTTCTCTCATTACATGTTGCTTTACTTCTTGAGATCGAACCGATCAGCGTTCATGACCTTGTTCCAAGCGGTAACGAAGTCGCGAACGAACTTCTCTTTGGCATCGTCTGCGGCGTAGACCTCAGCGAGAGCCCGGAGCTGCGAGTTGGATCCGAAGATGAGATCCACTCGGCTTGCGGTCCACTTCACGGCACCGGTCTTGCGGTCCTTACCCTCGAAGAACTCTTCGGTGTCGTCGGTGGGGGACCACTCGGTGCCCATGTCGACGAGGTTCACGAAGAAATCGTTCGTGAGCTTGCCGGGGGTCTTGGTGAGTACACCAAGTTCTGATGACTTGAAGTTCGCACCGAGTACTCGCATACCGCCCACGAGTACGGCCATTTGAGGCGCCGTGAGTGTGAGCAGGTTTGCCTTGTCGACCAGCAACTTCTCGGCCGGACGAACCTGTCCCTTGATGAGGTAGTTGCGGAATCCATCAGCGGTCGGTTCAAGCACTGCGAAGGATTCAACATCTGTCATCTCTTGTGTGGCATCGGTGCGACCCGGGGCGAATGGCACGGTGATGGGGAAGCCCGCATCCTTTGCGGCCTGTTCCACGGCTGCGCAACCGCCGAGCACGATGAGGTCTGCAATGGAGACCTGCTTTGCACCCGTATTGAAATCGGCTGCAATACCTTCGAGTGCGCCCAACACCTTTGCGAGTTTGGCAGGCTCGTTGGCTTCCCAATCGCGCTGCGGCTCGAGGCGAACTCGAGCACCGTTGGCTCCACCGCGCTTGTCCGTGCCGCGGAAGGTTGAAGCCGATGCCCAAGCTGTTGAGACGAGCTCGGAGATACTTAGGCCAGATGCGAGGATCGTGGCCTTCAATGCAGCAACGTCGGCGTTGTTGACCAACGGGTGGGTGACGGCCGGAACGGGGTCCTGCCAAATGAGAACTTCAGCCGGCACCTCTGGTCCGAGGTAGCGCACCTTCGGGCCCATGTCGCGGTGGGTCAGCTTGAACCATGCACGAGCAAATGCGTCGGCAAATTCCGCGGGGTTAGCGAGGAAGTTCCGGGCGATCGGCTCATAGATCGGGTCAAACCGCAGGGCGAGATCGGCTGTGGTCATGACCGGTGCGTGACGCTTGTTGGGATCTTGTGCATCGGGAACGGTATCTGCCTCGGCACCACCGGCGGGGATCCACTGCTTGCCCCCCGCTGGGCTGGCAGTGAGTTCCCACTCGTTGCGGAACAAGGTCTCGAGGTAGCTCATGTCCCAGGTGGTGGGAGTTGCGTTCCAGGCACCCTCAAGACCACTGCTGATGGTGTCATCGCCGGTGCCGGTTCCCATGGAGTTCTTCCAACCCAGACCCATTTCCTGGATCGGTGCACCCTCTGGTTCCGGTCCCACATAAAGCTCCGGGTTTCCGGCGCCGTGCATTTTGCCGAAGGTGTGACCACCAGCAACCAGGGCAACGGTCTCGTGGTCGTTCATTGCCATCCGGGCAAAGGTTTCGCGGATGTCACGAGCAGATGCCATCGGATCTGGCGTGCCGTTGGGGCCTTCAGGGTTGACGTAAATCAAGCCCATCTGCACTGCTGCGAGAGGGTTCTCGAGCTCGCGATCACCGGTGTAACGGCCATCTGCGAGCCACTCGGCCTCGGTGCCCCAGTAGGTGGCATCGGGCTCGAAGATGTCGGCGCGGCCGCCACCGAAACCGAAGGTGTCAAAGCCCATCGACTCCATAGAGACGTTGCCGGTGAGAATGAACAGATCGGCCCAGGAGAGCTTCTTGCCGTACTTGGCCTTGATCGGCCACAGCAGACGACGAGCCTTATCGAGGTTGGCGTTATCTGGCCAGCTGTTCAACGGTGCGAAGCGCTGCATGCCCGCGCCGCCACCGCCACGGCCATCGCTGGTGCGGTAGGTGCCGGCACTGTGCCAGGCCATCCGGACGAAAAACGGGCCGTAGTGGCCGTAGTCCGCGGGCCACCAGTCCTGTGAATCGGTCATCAACGCGGTGAGATCTCTCTTCACCGCAGCAAGATCAAGAGTATTGAACTCTGCTGCGTAATCGAAATCCTCGCCCATGGGATCGACCGCGGGTGGGTTCTGCTGAAGAACCTTGAGATTCAACTGGTTCGGCCACCAGTCTTCGTTTTGGGTGCCAACTCCGACTGAGCCGTGAGCGACCGGGCACTTGTTTTCGCTTTCCATCTTTTCTCCTGTGGTTGTGGCCGTGATAGTTGGATGATCGTTTTATATGGATGATCGTTTTATGCGGATGATTCTGACTGGCAAGCGGGGCACCGGCCCCAGTACGCAACGTCGGCTTGGTCGATTTGGTATCCCTGATTGTTGCTGGCTGTAAGGCACGGTGTCTCGCCGACTGCGCAGTCAACGTCGACTACCTGCCCACACCCACGACAGATCAAGTGGTGATGGTTATCGCCCACACGATCTTCATATCGGGCGGCTGAGCCGACCGGTTGAATGCGTTGAAGGAGACCAGCGTCGACCAAAGTGCCTAGTGCGTCGTAGACAGATTGGCGAGATATCGCACCTATTTCATTGCGTGCTACCTGTGCAACCTCTTCAGCGGTGGCGTGCGGGTGGCCGGCTACCGCTCGCAAAACTGCGATGCGTTGGGCCGTGACCTGGACCCCTTGCCCGCGAAGGGCTTCAGCGTGGTCGGTGAGATCAGTGGGCACACGTCGACTCTAACTCGAAGTGTGTACTGAGTCAAAGGTTGGAGTACATCAATTCGTCAACACCTAGGAGTTTGTCGGTAATCTCGATACCCAGGGGGGTATAGTCGAATATCGACGATTGCCACCAGCAGTCCCAGCAGAACGGATCTACGATGTGCCGTCAGGCGAAGTGCAAGGCGTGTTCACGAGTCACGTGGGCCGGTTGTGGCCAGCATGTTTCTCAGGTGATGAAGGGTGTGCCGAAGAGCGATCGCTGCACGTGCACGGCTGCAGAAAAAGCCGCAGCTAAACAGGGTTCCTTTTTCTCACGCTTTTTCGGCCGCTAAAAGTTTTTCCGCGTCGTACCCAGCGCCTAATGCCACTATCGTTTCGTCGTGATCGAGAGCATTGACCTACCCGATCTTGCGATGAGTGCTCCCTTGGGGCTCGCACTCATCACGGTGTTGGTCAATGCTGTCGTGGGAGCTCTCCGCGGTTATACCGACACGGAGCGCGAATGGGACATCGTTGGCATAAGTGCTTTCGCGCTGCTCATGGGTTTGGGTGGTGGATTTATCCGTGATGTTCTCATTGGAAATTTACCGGCGGAATCCTTGCGAAGTCCGTGGTACCTCGTCACTGTCATGGTGGGCATTGCATTAGTGCTGCTGGTGGGTAGAAAAATTCCACACATTCAGCCAGTGATGGTTTTTCTCAATGCCGTAGCGATGGGGCTCTTTGCCGTGACAGGGGTGGCGTATGCCACAGATGCAGGCCTCACATTCGTTCCCGCAGTGCTCATTGGCACGCTGTCTGCAGTGGGCGGTGGAGTACTTGTCTCAGTCCTACAAGGACAGGTTCCCGGCATTCTGTTGGCGAGTGCTCCCAATGCGCTGCTCGCAGTGTGGGGTTCAGCAACGTACGCCGTGGTGGCGATCTGGAGCCCGGTCGCAGCTTCCATCGCAGGTATTGCGGCAGTCGTCATAGCTCAGTACGTAGTCAACTACTTCGGACTTACAACAAAGCCAACGACTGGCCGAAAATAATTAGACAGATTCGTGTACCGGCTTAGTTCGGTTGGCGCTGCTTCTTGAATGTGCGCCATGGCCCCGGGATTACCCAGATGAACATCGACACGATCCAAATCAGCAAGGTTGCACCAACCCAGGTCCCGACCCCATCAATCTCTAAACCGCCAGTGAATAGCGTCGTGATGAACAGGGCAAGGAAAGTGGCGATCAAACCGCTCAGCGCGATGAGCGAGCCAGCGTGGCGCAACAGCAGCTTGAGGATTAACCACGGCAGAAGAGCACTCAGCAGGGCAAAAACGATCAACGCAATGACGAATCCGTTAACGCTGAGGTCAAAGCCGCTAAAGATGAGACCGGCGAGGATGAGTGCAATGGCGTTGGCACCAAGGCCGAGAATCCACGACATCAGAAATTTGGGCATGGCTCAACGATACGGAACTGTGAGGAGGTATTTCGCTAACACAGGGTTGACCCCGTGTCCCCAATTCGGGTGTCAGGCGGTGGGCTTAACCTCCACGCCATGTCCATTGGATACCCATTAGCTGAGGCGGAAATCGTCTCGAGCTCTGAGCCGATTTTGTGCTCGCGTTGCCACAATCAAGTGTCTGGGTCGTCGACCCTTCCGGCCGTGGCCCTCACCCCGCAAGAACTGGGTGTGCTTCGCCTCTACGCATCGGGTACCACCATGTATTCGGTTGCGCGAGAACTAGGAATCGCGCCCTCGTCGGTTGCCACGTACATCAAGCGGATCCGGAAGAAATATGCACAGGCCGGCATCCAACTTTCTTCGAAAGTTGACCTGAATCGGGTGGCTCGAGAAACTGGCCTAATAGATTAGCTCTCATAGATTAATTGCGATTCCAAAGCTCACAAACGCCCACATGAGGATCGGGGGTAATCACCATGCTGGGAAGATCGATCCTCATCGTCGAAGACGAAGCACTCTTGAGGGAACTGCTGGCACACACCCTTGAAGCCAGGGGCTTCCTCGTCACAACCGCTGCTTCGGCGGCCGATGCGAAAAGAATATTCGCACAAATCGACCCAGATGCACTAGTTCTGGATGTGGATCTGGGCAGGGGGGCCAACGGGTTTGATGTGGCTGAATCCATTCGGTTGCAAGCACCGCACGTAGGGATTGTGTTCCTGACCAATCTTCCTGACCAGCGCTTTGCAACCGTCGAGCCGGAAAAACTGCCCAAAGGTATTGCCTATCTGCGTAAGTCTGCGCTGACCAACGTAGACCTCCTGATCGATGCGCTCGATGCAGTGCTACGAGGTCAAGGAACCGATAGTTATCGCCAAGACCGTGATACAAACCGGCCGTTGGGCACTCTCACGCGCAAGCAAATACAAGTGCTGCAGTTAGTCGCGCAGGGAAAGACGAATTCGCAAATTGCCCAAGAGCGGGGGGTTTCCGTCAAAGCGATTGAAGACACCATCGGTCGGTTATGTGTGGCTCTGGGCATCGACTCGAGTGAAGAAGGAAATGTGCGGGTGGCTGCGGTTCGGCAACTGCTCAACATTCGAAGTGTTCCTGAGCAACAGGCTTAGTTGAAGAGCAAACGAACACGCTGGTACATCATCATCTTCAGATTTGCTGGCGAGTATGGAGTGAGTTCGAGATAGGTCACTTTTCAGCCTTAAGATCGGACCATGTCTTCTGCCCTGTATCTCATTGCCACGATCTACCCAGCTGCCCAGCACAAGACCGAGGTCTTAACTGCCCTGGGCGCCCTCATTGAGGCCTCACGGGCAGAATCTGGATGCGAGATGTATGACCTTGTTCAAGGTGATGGTGAAGATGTTTGGGTGATGATGGAGAAATGGTCATCCAAAGAGCACTGGGATGCGCACATGACTACAGATCATGTGAAGACCATGGGGATGCTCGATAAGGCCTTCTTCACCCACGAGACCCAACTCAGGTTTTTACACCCCGTTAAGTAACAACTGTCTAAAGGTATGGATCGGAAAGTCTGGTTGGCAGATCTATGTCTTGTTGCTCTTACGAATACACCGAGCTATCGGCCACACTAAGGGCATGAGCTCCGGAGCAGATCAAATCTTGAATGGAATTGGCCAGAACGACTATCAGCGTTACATCCGAACCGAAGAGCTGCTTGCGCTGCAGCCCAATCCCGATGAATGGGTTCACCGTGATGAGCTGCTCTTCACTGTGGTGCATCAAACCTCTGAACTGTGGTTGAAACTGGCTGCCTCGGAGGTCACGTACGCATTGGCGCTGCTTGAAGAGAATCGGATTCGTCCGGCCCTGCGGCACTTGACCCGGGTGCAGATGTGTGTTCGGTCATGCATAGAGGCCCTCGACATGCTCGAGCAGATGTCGCCCTGGGATTACCAGCAGGTTCGAAAGGCTCTCGGCCATGGTTCTGGGTTCGACTCACCAGGGTTCAACCTCATTCGCACCATGATGCCGGCTCTGGGTTCTCAGTGTGAGCAACTAGTCAGTTCGGCCGGACTCACCTTGGAGACCCTCTTCGTCGAACATCTAGATCACGACGACCTATTTGACCTTGCAGAATCGCTGATGACCCTCGATGAACTGTTTATTGAATGGCGTGACCGGCACTTCCGGGTCGTGGAGCGAACCATCGGTCTACATGTCAAGGGCACCCAAGGAACCCCGGTCGAGGTGATCGGCGGCCTCCGGGACCGTCAATTCTTCCCAGCCATGTGGAATGTCCGATCGGTGCTCTCAGACCTGGCAGATGAGCGCCTGTAATTGCGCGTCGCAACTCTGTCCAATTTGCGTGTTCAGCCCGCATCTTGCCCTGACTTGGGCGACGATGGAGGTACGCGAACCAGCGTGACTCCTCACATCGAAAGGGGCGCCTGATGATTCATCCAGAGACCGGACCCACTCGCGAAAGCCGCTTAGCCGCCAAACATCGACCGCACCGAAGTGAAGACAGATTCTTCGCGGCTAAAACTGCAGCTCGGCACGCGTGTGAGGAACTCACTCAATCCATCCGAAAGTCGCATATTCACGATGTGATGAAATCGGCTCTCTTAATGGCAGTCAGGCGCGCCGAAAACCGGTTGCAACATATCGCTCCAACGTCGGATCACCCCGGCGCTGAAGTCAAAGCGCTCACGAAAGAGGTCGGCCATCTACAACTCGCTGAAATCTGGATCGCTGCTGGAGATCGGGTGATGACCCGTCTCACATCCGCACCTGCTACCGATGCACGTGCTGCTGTGGAAGAGGCGCAAGATCGGGTGATCTGGTGTGTAAAGGCAGATCGCTGGAATGGTGATCTCACGGTTGCGGTTTCGGATCTGCAGCGCGTAGTGCAAGAAGCTGAAGTCCACGCGTCACGGGTAGCTGGCTGAACGGGCACCTTTGGCAGATTGCACGTACTTATTGCTCACCGGCGGAGCCGGCACCCGGCTAGGGGAAGATAAAGCCGCACTTGTGGTGGCGGGGCGAAGTTTGCGCAGCCGGCTCACGGCCGAACTGCCCGCCGGTCACACTCATGAACTTGGCGTGGATTTTTCTGGTGGTCCGGCCTCGGCTGTAGTGGCATACCTGCCCCAGGTCAGAACTGCTCTGGTTGCGCTGCTGGCCGTTGATATGCCCTTCGCTGCGCCGCTGGTGGAACGCCTAGTTGCAGCATGGGATCAGGCGGTCGGCTATCAGGGTTTGGTCCCGATTGATGTAACCGGACGAGAGCAATGGCTAAGTGCCGTGTATTCGGTGGATTCCTTGCGCGAGGCATCCAAAGATCTCTGGATAGAGGGCAGAGTGCAGCCCGGTATCGCTATGAAAGCTCTTGTTGGCGGCCTTCGGATCTCGCGGGTTCCCTTATCTGAAGCCGATAGTGTGATGGCGCTAGACATAGACACTCCTGATGACCTTGCAATCGTCCAGGAAATTATGAAAGAAGGACATCGCCATGGAACCTGATCAGCAAGCACGGGTTGACGAATGGGTAGGGATCGTGTCTGAGGCGCTGGGAGTTACAGCACCTAGTGAGTACGGACCGATCTTGGATGTCGCTAAGTACGCAGCCCATCAAGTTGAGCGGCCTTCAGCGCCAGTCACCGCTTACCTAGTCGGACTAGCTGTTGCGGGCGGCGCAGATGCACAACGCTGTGCGGAAGTCATCAAGGTGCTCAGCGACGAATGGGCGGCTCGGGAGTAGTGACCTGTTCGTGATGCATGTTTCGTGGATGCAGGCGCGTGCAGCAGCGTGGGCAAGCGTGGTTCCGATGGGCAGTGAATCAGTACAACTGGCTGAAGCTGACGGGCGCATCGTGATTGAAGACGTACCCGCCTTGTTTCCTCTGCCAAGTTTTCCCACCGCCGCAATGGACGGGTGGGCGGTTCGCTCAACTGGCCCTTGGCAGATCGCCGGGACTGTCTCTGCTGGTGATGCGCCCGTAGCGCATCTTCATGATGGTGATGCTCTCCGAATCGCAACAGGTGCCCCGGTTCCAGAAGAAGCAGACCGCATCATCGCCTGGGAAGACTCAGTTGTGACCGGCGATGAGTTGACTTTGCGAGATCCTGACTACGACTCCAGCAAGACACATATTCGCCCATCGGGGGAGGAATGCCAGGAGGGAGCGATCCTTGCTGTGGCTGGTGCGCGCCTCAATCCAGCACTCATCGGCCTGCTTTCTGCTTCTGGTCATGATGCTGCTGTTGTTCGCAAGCAACCGCGTATTCGATTGATCGTGATGGGTAATGAAGTAGTCGTATCCGGCATTCCCGCTTCTGGGAAAGTGCGCGATGCACTCGGGGTTCAGATTCCGATGTGGGTAGATCGGCTTGGTGGAGTTGTCATTGACACAGTGCAGGTTGGTGATGACCTTGACGATCTGACGCAAGTGCTCAAGGCGTCGGTGCACGATGTTGACGCAGTGATCACCACGGGGGGCACGTCGCGCGGACATCGCGATCATCTTCGCGAAGCAGTGGGGAACGTAGCGGGTTCGCTGGTTTTCGATGGGGTTGACGTTCGCCCAGGACATCCCATGATGTTGGGCTTGATCTCTGGCACGCCGATAATCGGACTCCCAGGAAATCCACTTTCGGCATTGGTAGCGATGGTGACTGTGGCGGCACCGGTACTCGATGGTCTGCTCGGAAGGCCGATCACACCGTTGGGATCGATTCGGCTATCTGAAGATTTGCGTTCTTCGGGAACTGCTACCCGACTTGTTCTTGGCACGGATTTCTCAGGGGATTTTGTGGGTGTTGATCATGCGTCGTCGGCCATGTTGCGAGGGATCTCGCGGGCTGACGGGTGGGCAGTCATCTATGAAGGTGGTGCAAAGGAAGGTGCGAACGTTGATTGGTTGCCGCTGCCTTGGCGGCCGCGCCAATGAGGCGCTCGCAAAACTGTGGTTAGCCTGCTTTCCGCTTGGATGTGGTGCTCATCTTGCTAGCCGCTTTACCAATCTTGGTTGTGCCACTTAACTCCTCAGCCATGAACTCGCGAAGCAGGTCGATTGCTTTTACGACTTTCTTACTACGCAATGAGTAAATGACGTTAAGTCCGTCCTTATCCGCCTGAACGACGCCCCGATCCCGAAGCACTGCTAAATGCTGGCTTGTATTGGACTGCGACATCTCCAGTGCGTCGGCTAGATCATTGACTGTCATGGGGCCATGACGCAATTCAGTAATGATCATTAAGCGCTTGGGATCGGCAATTGCCTTGCAGATCCGAGCATGCAGCTCATGAATCTCAATTGATAGTTCGCGGTCCATGGCGCAATCATGCCCTAAGTGCTAGATCACAGGGTGGTACTGGCGGCGCATTGGTTCTTTCCGATTTCGAGGAACTCCAGTTCATCGGCAGAGACTTTCCGGCCAGCGTTGACTTCCCGGATGGTGTCGTACGAGGCTGGAGCGCTCGGCAGTGAGGCAACAATCTCCTGAACAAAGGCCATGAGGTCCTCCTCGTTCAACAAGGTTGACTCGAAAACGTGACCGAGATCGGTGCGAACCAATCCGTCGACGCCCACTTCATCCGGGGTGGACCAATGCGCTGGCAGCACCATGGTGGCCGGATCGAGCGGTCGGAGTTTGTCGTTGACGGTGTAAAAAAGCTCTTTGGCGAGCTCATCAGCTTGGCCGGTGAGATCGGGCCTTCCGACACCGCGTACGAACACGGTGTCGCCGGTGAGTAGCAGGTGGCCCGGAATGTGTACGCAGGTTGTGCCGGGGGTGTGCCCAGGCATTTTGATAGCAAGGGTGGTGATGTGGACGTCGCCCAGATCGAGAACCTCACCGTCGATGAGCGGGCGGTTCTCGAATGGCACCGAGCCACCGGCATCCTCGAGTGGAAGGTGGTATTCCGCACCGAGCACGACGGCCATCTCTGGTCCGCCACTGATGTGATCGGCATGTACGTGTGTGTCGATGACGTGGGTGATCTTCATTCCGTGTTCTTCTGCAAGAGCCACGTAGGCATCTGGGAATCGAGCCGGATCAATCACCACAGCATTGCGGCCGGGCACCCCGAGTACATAGGAAAGGCAAGCCTTGGCGGGCCGGTGCATTTGCCAGCCCACCATGCTTTCGGGCAGACATGGCAGTGCCTTTGCTACGAGTAGCTGCGCCCATGCAGTGGTTCCACCCTCGAGATTTCGAGTCTCAATGCCCTTTTCCGCCAGGAGTTCATGCAGCATCCCAGCGCCATTGCCATGC
Source organism: Candidatus Nanopelagicales bacterium (assembly GCA_030728405.1). GTDB lineage: Bacteria > Actinomycetota > Actinomycetes > S36-B12 > S36-B12 > CAIXFB01. Next base: position 47,464 of record JANQZS010000077.1, read on the forward strand.
GGACATACGACCACAGTTCCGTTTGGCACATCCGGTGCGAGGGTGTCAATGTCCTCGACAGCAACCCAGATCGGCACGTTGCGCATTGCGACCGGGGCAGGCCCCTCTATCTGCCACGTCGCATATTCGTCCTGATTCCGCACGTCGAGAATCAAGGGCACATGCCCGTGCTCAATCTCGTAGTAAAGCTCAGCAGGAGTCACTGAAGTGGGCATATCAACCTCCGATGAGAATCACGGTATATGCGCAGACGCTAATACAAAAATGGGCAAGATTCCTGTCAAATAAAGAATTAGCGACAAAATGTTGGGAAGTACTTGCCTCAACGTGTCCAGACATCTACGGTCAGCCCATAGGCCCCGTTCCAGAGGTCTCGGTCCAGAAATGAGGCGATTATGACCGAGGAAGCCAAAGACCCGAATTCCATGACGATCATCGCTTTCAGTGGTGATTTGGACAAGTTATGGCCAACCATGATCCTTAGTTCTACTGGCGCCGCATCAGGCATGGACGTCACTGTCTTCTTCACCTTCTGGGGTTTGTTCCCGTTGGTGCGAGACGATGTGCGAATCACTGGCTATGACCCAATGACCAAGATGCTTGCCGGCATGAATGCTCCCGGTATGAAGAAAGCCAAGTTGTCCAAGTTGAACATGGGCGGCATGGGCAGCTGGATGATGCGCAAGGTGGCAGGCAAGAACAAGTTGATGCCGCCGGAGGAGTTATTCGATATTTGTCAGGACATGGGCGTCAAAATGTGGCCCTGCCAAATGACAATGGATTTGCTCGGGGTCGAGGCTTCTCAAATGCGCCCGGGTCTTGGCGAGCCGGTCGGTGCGGCGACAGCACTGCAGAAGATGTCTAAGTCGCAAATCAATCTGTTCATTTAATACCTACCACCGGACACGAGGGTGTCCACTACTTGATCGGGGTAACAATGGAAGACATCGCAGCCACAGTTGACGCTAAAGGTCAGTCGTGCCCGATGCCCGTGCTGCTCACCTCAAAGGCCGCCAAGGAATTGGCGCCAGGACAGGTCTTTCTCGTGGAGGCAACCGATATCGGCGCTCGATCAGATATCCCGGCATGGGCATCCCAGACTGGCAACGAATTGATCGAGTCATCTGAAGAGGGCGACGTCCTTCGTTTCTACATCCGGAAGAAGTGATTTTGTGCGCTACGGCTTTGCCATTGATCAACGCACCTGTATTGGTTGCCATGCCTGCACGGTGGCCTGCAAGACCGAACACGATATTCCGGTAGGTCAATTTCGCACGTGGGTGAAATACGTCGATAAGGGCGAGTACCCGACCACCACGCGTGAAATGGGTGTGATGCGGTGCAACCACTGCACGGATGCGCCATGTGTAACTGGCTGTCCCACACAGGCGCTGTTTATCAGGCCCGACGGCATCGTCGATTTCGATAACGCCCTGTGCATCGGCTGCAAGATGTGCATGCAAGCGTGCCCTTACGACGCTATCTACATAGATGACAACACGCACACCGCAGCAAAATGCAATTTCTGCGCGCATCGAATTGATCAAGGACTCGAACCCGCCTGTGTCCAGGTCTGCCCCACCGAATCCATCTGGATGGGTGATATTGATGACCCAACCAGTGGTATTAGCAAGTTCTTGAGCCTCGAGCCGATCAACGTCCGCACCCCAGAACAAGGCACTCGACCCAATGTCTATTACGTAGGGGCGGATCAGTCGGTTCTTGATCCTTTGGCGGCACCGGTTGACGACACTTACCTGTGGGCTGATGCAGATCCGCTGCGGCTTGCGACCGCCGCTGAGTTGCCGGGTGATCCACTTACCCGGGCTCGCACCACCTTGAACACCGCGCACCCGCACGCATGGGGATGGCGCGTGTGGACCTATCTCTGGACAAAGTCCATCAGCGCTGGAGCTTTGCTGGTTGCGGCACTTCTGATCCTCGCCACCACTGATCGAAGTGACCTGTTCACCGTGGTGGCACCGTTCATCTCGGTGCTGTTCCTTTTCATCACCGCTGTGCTCTTGGTGTGGGACTTAAAGCAGCCCAAGCGATTTATCTTCCTGCTCAATCCATTCATGTTGAACAGGCGTTCGTGGCTGGCAATCGGAGGAATTTTCCTCGGTTTGCTGGGCGCGGTCAGTGGACTCTGGTTCCTCGCAGGTGCAGCTGATGTGCTTGGACTTGCAAACACGATCGGTGCGATCGACTGGCTCGCTTGGCCGGCAATTCCGGCGGCGGCGATGGGCGCCGGATACACGGCCTTCCTTTTCGGTCAGGCTGAGGGTCGAGACCTCTGGCAGTCGCCGGTGCTCTTCTGGCACCTACAGGCACAGGCCGTCATGGTCGGTTCAGGTGCGCTGCTGATTTTGGCCGCGGTCTTCACTCCTGAGGCCTCAAGCATCACTTGGTTGGCGTGGGCTCTTGTTGCCGGTGTCATCGCTCACCTGCTGATCACAGCGGTCGAGTACGGCGGCAAGCATCCGACCCGCAACGCATCGATTGCAGCCCATGCGATCACCCACGGCCGATACGCACGCACGTTCTGGTTCGGATCGGTCGGACTCTCGGTAGTGGGTGCCGCTGTGGCTGTGGGTGCAGCTCTCGGTGGTGGGATCTGGCTCGGAGTATTAGCTGGCCTGCTCGTCCAACCTGCGCTCTTCCTTCACGAAAAAATCTTCGTGATGGCTGGCCAAGACCCGCCGCTCTCCTAATCCATCACGACGTCACAACACCACGAAGGGGCAGTTCGCATGAAGCCACGTGACCCAGAAAGCACCGTTGGGCGGGGACCATCTGCGTCTCCGGTGAGCAGCGATGCTCCCGAGTTCCACGGACTCAGAATCCGTGAGACCGTCTCGAACTACCCTCCTGTTGATACCTGGGACGACGTCGTTATGTACGACGCGAAAGCACATCCGCGCAAGGTGGAGAAGCACTACATGCTCGTGCCCACCACGTGCTTCAACTGTGAATCTGCCTGCGGTCTGCTGGCGTTCGTGGATAAGGAGACCAAAGAGGTCGTCAAGATCGAGGGCAACCCAGCGCATCCAGGTTCGCGCGGTCGTAACTGCGCAAAGGGGCCAGCAACCATCAATCAGACCTCCGACCCTGAACGCATCCTCTACCCTATGAAGCGGGTTGGCCCGCGGGGCAGCGCGCAGTTTGAGCGGGTCTCATGGGACGACGCGATGGATGACATTGCTGGCCGGATTCGTAAGGCAATTGTCGAAGACCGCAAAAACGAGATCATGTACCACGTTGGTCGACACGGCGAAGACGGATTCATCGAGCGCGTTCTGCTTGCATGGGGTGTCGATGGAAACAACACACACACGAATATCTGTTCTGCGGGTGCGCGATTCGGCTATTCCCTATGGGGCGGTTACGACAGGCCTTCGCCCGATCACGCTAACGCCAAGGTGATTCTGCTGCTATCAAGCCACCTTGAATCGGGCCACTACTTCAACCCACACGCACAGCGCATCATGGATGCGAAGGTGCGTGGCGGGGCAAAACTCGTTGTGGTCGATCCCCGTCTCTCCAACACTGCATCGCATGCAGATGTCTGGGTCTCACCATGGCCGGGAACTGAAGCGGCAATGTTGCTCGCCATCGCGTCCTACATACTGCGTACCGATCAGGTTGCTTGGGATTACATCCAACGATGGGTGAATTGGCGCACCTACATGGAAAACCTGCACCCCGATCAAGACGCTACAGATTTTTCCACCTTCAAAGCCACGCTGACCGAGGATTACCAGAAGTACACCTTTGAGTACGCAGCAGAGGAGTGCCGGATCCCGGTTTCGCAACTAGAGAAGGTTGCAAAAATCGTTGCTGATTGCAATGGGAAACTCGCAGCCCACACTTGGCGCGCGGCAAGTGCTGGAAACTTGGGCGGTTGGGCCGTGGCTCGCGCACTGTTCTTCCTCACCGTCTTGACCGGCAGTATCGGGCAAAAAGGTGGCACCAGCCCGAACGGCTGGAACAAGTTCATTCCGCATGGCCCTGATATGCCCGGTGGCCACGACTCGTGGAACGAACTGCTCTGGCCACGTGAGTTCCCGATGTCTACTAACGAGCTCTCCATCTTGCTTCCGCACTTCCTGCTCGAAGGTCGGGGCAAGATCGACACGTACTTCAGTCGGGTCTATAACCCGGTCTGGACAAACCCCGATGGCTTCAGCTGGATTGAGGCACTCTCTGATGAAAACCTGGTGGGTTGCCACGTTGCAATGACCCCCACGTGGAATGAAACATCCGTCTGGGCCGACTACGTGTTGCCATTTGGGCACAGCACCGAACGCCACGACACCCAGTCCTACGAGCAATATGCGGGCAAGTGGCTGGGCTTCCGTCAGCCGGTGCGCCGCGTCGCCTTAGAAAAGATGGGCGAAAAGATTGGCGACACCCGCGATTCAAACCCAGGAGAGGTCTGGGAAGAGACCGAGTTCTGGTTTGAACTTTCCTGGCGCATCGACCCAGATGGATCGCTGGGAATTCGCAAGTACTTCGAGGCGCCCGGGCGACCAGGTGAGAAGGTAACCGTCGACGATTACTACGGTTACATCTTCGATAACAACGTTCCTGGGCTCCCGGAAAAGGCCGAGAAGCTGGGTCTTTCACCGCTTGAATACATGCGCAAGTACGGCGCAGTCGAAATCGCTACTGACATCTATCGTCAGGATGAACGGGCACTGACACCGGCAGAGCGTGAAGGTGCCGTTGCTGATGAGAACGGGGTACTGCGTAAGCCGATCACTCCGGAAACGCAAAAGCCGCTTGTCGGCGAAGCGGGCGCAGTCGGTGTTGTTCTTGATGATGGTTCAGAGGTGGCCGGTTGGCTTACGCCATCGCGCAAACTGGAGTTGTATTCCCCCTCAATGGCCGAATTCGGTTGGCCAGAGCACGCAGCACCGGTCTATATCCAGTCGCATGTGAACCATCGCGAGATTGATCCGGCCAAGGGCGAAATGGTGTTGGTACCCACATTTCGGTTGCCCACCTTGATTCACACGCGATCGGGTAACGCCAAGTACCTCAATGAGATCAGCAATAAGCACCCGGTCTGGGTGAACAGCGTCGATGCCAAGCGTCTGGGAATGGTCACCGGCGACATGGTGCGCATCAACACTGAAATCGGCTATTTCGTGGCCCGCATTTGGTCAACGGAGGCAATCAGGCCGGGCGTCATCGCGATGTCTCACCACATGGGTCGCTGGCGCACCACTGATGAGGCTGGTAGTCGTTGGGTTACCGGCAAGGTTGACGTCGGCAAGATGGAAGATGGTCGTTGGCGGCTGCGCTACAAGGAAGGTATCCGCCCCTTCGTCAGTAATGATTCAGATTCCATGCGAATCAACTGGGAAGACCCGGGTGTTCACCAGAACCTCGCGTTTGCCGTTCATCCTGATACTTGGTCTGGCATGCACTGCTGGCATCAGAAGATCGTGATTGAAAAGGCTCACGAGGAAGACAAGTACGGCGACGTTGTTGTCGACACCGCGAAATCTCGCGAGGTCTACCGCGAATGGATGGCGAAGACGAGGCCAGGTCCCACTGCTTCAGGTTTGCGCCGGCCGGAATTCATGATGCGCCCGGTGATGCCGCAGGTGAAGGCCTACTACGTCGACGAGAATTCGTAGAGCGGTTACTGCACGGCCACTGCGGTGGTCCCTCGCTCGATGAGCTCGGGATTCATCGCAGTGTGCTTACTTGGCTCATCTGGGTTTTCCAAGCGTGCAAAAAGTGCTCGGGCGCCGAGCTGACCCATTTCGGTCAACGGTTGAGCGATCGTGGTGAGGTTCAAGCTGCGCAGTGCGCCTAGGGCCATACCGTCGTACCCGATAATCGATACATCACCTGGTACCGCTAAACCGGATTCCTCGATCGCAGCGATAGCCCCAACAGCGGCAATGTCGTTGGCCACAAAGAGTGCGGTGGGCGCAGGATCGGCCGCAAGAGCAGTGCGAGCGGCGCTGTAACCACCTAGGTCGGTGAAGGCACCCGCAACCACTGACACCTGTTCATCAAGTTGCGCATTGCTCATGGCAATGCGGTAGCCGCGTTCGCGATCTGCGGACACCGTGTTCTCACCGCCAGAGATGTGGGCAATACGGGTATGCCCGAGTCGAACCAAGTGCTCCACAGCTAATTGGGCGCCACGGATGTCGTCGTTGCTGACTGTGGCGATGTTGGTATCGCTCACATCCTGACGAGTAATGATCGCAACGGGAACCTCACGAGCAAATTCTCGAACCGTGGCATCGCTCATGCGATGGGAGATCAAAATCAAACCCTCAACCTGGAACTCGAGGAGTTTGTCGATCTCTGCTTGTTCGGTGGCCGGATCAGAGTTACCGGTCACCAGCATCACGCTGTACCCATGCGAGCGCACCTCGGTTTGAACGCCGTCGAGAATCTGGGCGAAGATCGGATTATGTAAGTCCAATACGAGTACCCCGATAGTGCGACTGCGCCGATCAGCGAGGCTGCGCGCAGCAGCATTTGTTCGGTATCCCAACTCTGAGGCTGCCGCAAGGATCGCTGCGCGGCTCGCCGGACTTACTTTGGGCGATTGCCGCAATGCGAGTGACACCAGCGATTTAGAGACGCCTGCCCGCGCAGCAACGTCATGAATTGTCGGTTTACTCGCAGACATGAATCGTTCTACTTAGTTCTCTTCAGTTAACACGTCGGATACGAGAACCGGTTGCCCGGTCTTGACTGAGATCTCGCATGCAATCGCCACCCGCAAACTTTCCAGTGCTGAATCCGGCGGGCAGGGGTTCTCAATCTCGCCACCTGCAAGGCTCACAAAGGCCTGGGTCTCCTCGCGAAAAGCCGCACGGAAGCGGTCAACAAACCCCGAATAAGGGTTGATGGCAATTTCTAGTTGACCATCGGTGATGTGCAGAGGAGTTCGGGTGTTGAGCCCGGCGCTCAAAGAGTCGGCTGAGCCGAAAAGCTCAACGCGCACGTCGTGACCAGTGGGGTCGTGCCGAGTTCCGGTGATGGCAGCCTGGATTCCACTGGTTGTGGTGGCGTGGATGAGTGCGGAATCTGCATCGTTGAACTCGGCGTACTGATGATGTTCGCGGACGGCGCTTGTGGCAAAGACTCGAGTGATTTCCTCACCGGTAATCCAGCGAAGCTGATCAAAATCGTGCACGTGCATGTCTCGGAAGATTCCACCGCTGCCAGCGATGAACTCGGCAGTGGAGGGAGTGTGATCGTGGGCGATGAGGGTCAGGTTATAGATGGAACCGATGGAGCCAGTCCGCACAGCATTGCGGAGTGCTTGCAGGCCCGTATCAAATCTGCGTTGAAAGCCGATCTGGAGTGCGCTGCCCGTGTGTTGTGCCAGATCGATCATTGCTGCGGTTTCTCGCAATGTCAGTGCAATGGGTTTCTCACACAGGATTGGCTTTGCGAGGGGGAGGAGATGCTCCAGGTGCTGCACATGAGTATCAGTGCCGGTGGTAATCATGAAGGCATCGGCGGTTTCGAGTGCGCTATCGCCCCACGGCACCGCTGTGGCATTGAACCTGTCGGCAAGGTCATGGGCCCTTGCCTCAGTGCGGTTTGTGATCAGCACCTCGCTGACCCGCGGATCAGCGGTGAGGTCCTCAACTCGGATGGCTCCCATGCGTCCGGCTCCAACGACTGCGACTCTCATATGGCTGCTCCTGGTTCCATCTTGGTGATCCCTTGCGGTGAGTGGGTTCAGTGTGGCACGATTCCACTACCAATTGGAGCGTTCCAACAGATCAGGGGTCAGCATGCCGGATTTCATGTCCCGGGTGGCTTCTGCCCCTATTTCATGGGGGATCTGCGAGGTACCGGGCTGGGGCGCAATGCTCCCGACCCCCCGCGTGCTCGCGGAAATGTCAGGCCTTGGCCTGCCGGCCACTGAGCTCGGCGCCCCGGGATTCCTGCCGGATTCACCCGAAGAGGTGCGGGCTGAACTAGCAGCGTTCAATATGAGTCTCATCGGAGGATTCACTCCACTCGTGCTGCAAGATCCCTCGCAGCGAGAGGCAACTATCGCTGAGGCAAAGCGGGTCGCCACACTGTTTGAGCGGGCCGGTGCCACCAAGTTCATCACGGCCGCGGTTGTCGATATGGATTGGTCAGAGCCACAGCCGTTGAGCCCTGAAGAAGTGCGTCACATGTCGATGATGTTTTCCGTGGTCGATGAGATCTGCGCTGAACACGGTCTGGAGCAGGTTCTGCACTCGCACGTCTTTACGACTGTGGAAAACGATGACGACGTTAAAAGAGTCCTAGACACCTGCGATGTGCATTGGTGCCTGGACACCGGTCACCTGGCGATCGGTGGCACGGATCCAGTGAAATTTGCCCAAGAGGCTTTTGACCGAGTGGGGCATGTGCACCTCAAGGATGTGAACCTCTCCCGGGTGCCGGCACTGATGAGCCGGGAAGTGTCCATCATGGAATCAGTGCAGCAGGGTCTATTCACACCCCTTGGTCAAGGCGATGTTGATATAGCTGGAGTGATCACCACTTTGGAATCACGTGGCTATAACGGTTGGTATGTGATCGAACAAGACACTGCGATCACCGATGGGCTCCCTGCGCAGGGAGCAGGTCCGATCACCGAAGTCATCACTTCCCTTGACTTCCTGCGCAACGTGGTGGCCCCGCAGTTGGCGTCGAACTGATGTCTGTTGCACTCGACCTCATCACGGTAGGCCGGGTCAGCGTCGATCTTTATGCGACTGAACTTGGAGTTTCCTTTTTAGAGCCGCAAACTTTTGCCAAATCAATAGGTGGCAGCCCGACCAACGTGGCAGTCGCAGCAGCGCAGTACGGACTCGTCGCAGCAGTGGTCACGAAGGTGGGCAGTGACCAACTCGGTGAATACGTGCGGACTCGACTTGCCGAATTTGGCGTCGATACTCGGTTTGTCGGAACCGATGGTTCAGCACCGACCCCTGTTGTGTTGGCCGCACTCGATCCCCCTGAGGATCCACAGATCGCTTTCTACCGTGGCGCGGCGGCTCCAGACACCACGTGTTCAGTGAGTGATGTACCAGAGCAAGAAATTCGCGCTGCTCGGGCCTTCTGGATGAGTGTGGGCGCTCTTGCGCAAGGCTCAACTGCGACTGCGTCCTTTGAGTGGTTAGCGATGCGAAACCGCACCCCTTTCACGATTGTGGATCTAGATTACCGGCCAACTCTGTGGCCAGATGTGGCAACTGCTCGCGCGGCCGCCCAGAGGGCAATCGCATTTTCAACAGTGGTGCTCGGCAATCGCGCGGAATGTGAAATGGCGATTGGTGAAACAGAACCCGACGCTGCGGCTGATGCACTGCTTGCCCTGGGCATTGAGCTCGCCATCATCAAACTCGGAGGCGGGGGAGTGCTGCTCGCCACCGCCGATGAACGCATACGGGTAATGCCCGTACCGATCACCGTTGTGTGTGGTCTTGGCGCAGGTGATGCATTCGGTGGCGCACTGGTCTACGGCTTGTTGAGTGGCTGGCCTTTGGCCGAGGTGGGTGCATTTGCCAACGCGGCTGGTGGCCACGTGGCAGGTGAGCTCACCTGCGCAGATGCCATGCCTCAAGAAGACCGAGTCCGTGAATTAATGACGAAGGGTGCAACCTCATGACCGGATTGGATCGGGCTGATTACAACGCGCTGATAGAAGCGCGGGTGTTTGCACCGACGAGCCTGCAAGCAGCGCTCACATCGCGCACCCGTAGGTCTATCCCAGGTTCCGATGGCAAATTGATGATCATTGCCGCTGACCACACCGCGCGCGGCATGCTCGCAGTGGGCAGTGATTCACTAGCCGTGGCAGATCGCTATTCGCTACTAGACCGAATCATCAGGTCACTCCAGGTGCCCGGTGTGGATGGGGTTATGGCGAGCGCCGACATTCTTGAGGAGCTCGCTTTTCTCGGTGCCCTCGATGGTCAGCTTGCGATTGCCACCATGAATCGTGGCGGAATCATTGGTGCCAGTTGGGAACTGGACGATCGCCTCACTGCTTACGACGCTGATCACATCGCCGAATACGGCATCGACGGCGGAAAAGTTTTGCTGCGGATTGAAGACACTGATGCCGGTGTTGCCAACACTCTCGAGATGGTGGCCTCCCTCACCACGGAGCTGGCCGATCGAAAGATCATGTGCATGATCGAGCCACTGCCGTACTTGAAAAACGAATCTGGGCGGGCGGTTCTTGACACCTCACACGAGAAACTCGTGAAGGTGGTGGCGATTGCATCTGGTCTGGGATCGAGTTCGGCCTACACCTGGCTGAAGATCCCGCCATCGGAGCGCATGGATGAGGTGGCCGGTGCCACCACATTGCCCATCGTGATGCTCGGTGGGGATCCCGGAGCGAACTGGAAAGCCACGTTCAATCTGTGGGAAACCTCCATGCAACAACCAAACGTGCGAGGGCTTGTTGCCGGTCGAGCCATGCTCTATCCCGCGGAAGGTTCAGTTGAAGAAGCGGTAGCAAGAGGTGTGCAGATGGTGCACGGAACGGTGGCGTCATGATGAGTTGGCATCGGCCGTACGGCTCTCTTGCCGATGATGCGGCATTGGTTCGCGTTACTCCGGAGGATTCCGGCTGGACCTACAGCGGGATGCAGGTGCTAGCACTTGACACTGGGCAAACGCAGGTGGTCACCCTGACAGGAGAAGAGGGCGTCATTGTTCCGCTCTCTATCAGCAACGTGACCATTGACGTTGATGGTGAATCTTTCACTCTGTCCGGTAGAGCCGGGGTTTTCGCCGCGGTCTCGGACTGGCTGTATGCACCCGTAGATTCAACGCTCACTTTCACGGCTAGCACTGCAGGTGAGATTGCGATTTGCACCGCGCGAGCATCGACAAAGTTTCCGGTGGCTTACGTCCCTGCGGAATCGGTATCGGTAGAGGTGCGAGGCTCTGGTCAATCCACCCGTCAGGTCACCAATATCGCCACCCCAGACTCCTTCACGGCTGCGCACAAAATCAATGTGTGCGAAGTCATTACCCCTGGCGGCAACTGGTCTTCCTGGCCACCGCACCGCCACGACGGGATAAGCGATTGCCCCACCACGAATGAAGAGATCTACTACTTCCGAATTGGCAAAGGCGAGAGCCCGCACGGTAATCCTGAAGGTGAGGGTCTTTTTCACGTGTACACCGTGAGTGGTTCGGTTGATGAAACCGTGACCCTGCACGATGGCGATGTGTACCTGGTGCCCGAGGGATACCACGGACCATCCGTTGCACCACCGGAATACCCCATGTATTTCCTCAACGTCTTGGCTGGCCCAGATGCCGATCGGTCGATGGCCTTCTGCGATGACCCATCACACCATTGGATCCGGCAGAGTTGGACCGAACGGCAGCAAGATCCGCGGCTGCCCTGGACATCTGCCACCGGACGCGTCACAGGAGGAACCCGATGAGCCAACCCACCGCAACTGGGACAGTGCGTCTGACCGTTGCCGAAGCGATGGTGCGTTTTCTGATCGCCCAGCGCACCAAGGTTGACGGAGTTGAGGTGCCGCTATTTCCTGGTGTGCTCGCAATCTTCGGGCACGGCAATGTGACAAGCTTGGGTCACTCGCTTGAACAGCATCGCGATGAGATCCCAGTGTGGCGCGGACAAAACGAGCAGGGAATGGGCCTTGCGGCTGCAGCATTCACCAAAGCGCAAAGACGCCAGCAGATAATGATCGCAACATCATCGGTTGGTCCCGGGGCAACCAACATGATCACCGCAGCAGGTGTGGCGATGGCCAACCGTCTCCCCGTGCTCTTCATCTCGGGTGACACTTTCACCTCGCGGCTGCCTGATCCAGTGCTGCAGCAGGTGGAGCACTTTGGCTCGCCTTCCACCACCGTCAACGATGCTTTCCGTTCGGTTGTCCGTTATTGGGATCGCATCACTCACCCAGCCCAAATTATCTCCTCGCTGCCGCATGCTGTTGCCACCATGCTCGATCCAGCTGATTGCGGGCCGGTATTTATCGGCCTCCCGCAAGATGTCGCCGCCGATGCTTATGACTATCCCGTAGAAACATTTGAGCCGGTAGTGCACGCAGTTGCCCGCCCGCGTCCAGATATCGATCAGCTGGCCGCTGCCGCAGCACTACTTCGATCTGCGAAGCGCCCGGTGATCATTGCTGGCGGTGGAGTGCATTACTCACTAGCTGAAGCAGAACTTGCCGCTTTCTCTGCCAGAACCGGAATCCCCGTGGTGGAGACCGTTGCAGGTAAGTCATCACTACTTGCAGATCACCCGAGTTATGCCGGACCCGTGGGCGTCACAGGTGCTGAGGCAGCTAACGCTGTGGTGGAGCAAGCTGACTTGGTCCTTGCGATCGGTTGCCGGTTGCAGGACTTCACCACCGGATCCTGGACCCTGTTTGATCGGGAAACGTCGTTCATTGGTCTGAATGCCGCACGCTTCGATGCCGGAAAGCATCGCGCGCAACCCTTGGTGTGCGATGCACGCGAAGGCATTGTTGAACTCGACGCCGCGCTGGCAGATTGGTCTGTGTCCGGTGAATGGCAGAGCGCCCACCGCGCCGAACGCGAAAACCTAGATGCCTTCATTACATCCCGGATCGCCGACGATCGCGAATGGCCACCTAGCTATGCCCAACTTGTGGGCCTGGTTCATGATTCGGCAACACCTGCCGATTACGTACTCACCGCTGCTGGTGGATTGCCAGGCGAGCTCAATATCAACTGGCGAAGTAAAGGAATCGCCACGTTCGATTGTGAATATGGCTTTTCCTGCATGGGATATGAAATCTCTGGAGCCTGGGGCGCAGCCTTTGCACGCAGTGAAGGTCAGGTGTACTCGATGGTGGGTGATGGTTCCTACTTGATGATGAACTCTGACATTTACGCATCCGTGCTCTCGGGCAAGAAGTTCATTTTGGTGGTGTGCGATAACGAGGGTTACGCAGTCATTGAACGCTTGCAGGTGGGCCAGGGTGGTGCTTCTTACAACAACATGTTGAAAGACTCGACGGGTACTGGTAGCGAGGTGCGCGTTGATTTCGCAGCGCATGCTGCGGCCATGGGCGCAACTGTTCTCACCGCTGATTCTCTGACCTCCTTCCGGACAGCACTCGATGCCGCCCGCGCGGCAGATCGCACCGCGGTCATCGTGACCTCGGTTCGGGACTCCGATTGGACAGAGGGTGGTGCCTTCTGGCAGGTCGGGGTACCCGAGGTGAGTGAAAAGGCTGAAGTCCGGCAGGCTCGCGCGAGCATGGATGCCGGTTTGGCTCGTCAGCGAAAGGGCGTGTGAGGTGACCGTACGGATCGGAGTTGTAGGCGCTGGCCGAATCGGCCGCCTGCACGCGGAGGTCATCGCACGAAGAATCCCCGACGCAACGTTGGTGGCGGTAGCCGATGTGGTGAGTGCGTCCGCGGAGGCGCTGGCCAGTGAACTGCAAGTGGAATCAGCCAGTGTTGCTGAACTGATTGCATCTGATGCGATCGACGCGGTGGCTATCTGTACAAGTACTGACACCCACGTCGATATCACGATTGCTGCAGCGCAGGCCGGCAAAGCCGTGTTCTGTGAGAAACCGATCAGCCTTGATCTGACCGAGGTGGATCGGGCTCTTGCTGCAGTCGCAGCTGCAGGCACCCCGTACATGGTGGGCTTCAACCGTCGCTTTGATCCAGCCCATCATTCGGTGCGCGAGGCGGTGCGAAGCGGCGAGGTGGGTGAGGTGCACATGGCGCGCATCACCAGCCGTGACCCCAGCCCGCCTCCGGTCTCTTACGTCAGGGTGAGCGGTGGACTTTACGTCGACATGATGATTCACGACTTTGATATGGCTCGCTACGTGGTGGGTTCCCCAGTAGTCGAAGTTTTCGCCAAGGGTGCTGTGCGCATTGATCCCGAAATCGGTGAAGCGGGTGACATTGACACGGCAATGGTGCTGTTGACCCACGCCAACGGCGCATTCACCACCATCGATAACAGTCGGCGTGCTACCTACGGCTATGACCAACGTGTTGAAGTGTTTGGCTCTGGTGGGATGGCGTTTTCGACTAATCCGCCCGTGCACACCGGATCCTTCCTTGGCGGCGCTGGCCTACAGGGAACGGTGATTCCAAACTTCTTTCTTGAGCGCTACACGGACTCCTTCCGTCTTGAGTGGGAGGCCTTTGTTCGCTACGTGCGTGATGGTGGTCCTTCGCCAGTGTCAGGGGCTGATGGGCGCGCACCCGTTGCTATTGGCCTGGCTGCAGGAGAATCCTTGCGCACAGGCCAGCCGGTGGCACTAGTTTCAGGTCAGGGTTAACCAACAAGGCAGCTGAGGAAAGGTTGACGAACGTGATCGATTCTGAATGCTCGCTCGATGATTTCCGTGGGGTTGTGGAGGTCACTACCGATCTTGCCGACTACCCCCTTGCCTCCGTAGTTGACCGGGAAGTGCTGATCTACGAGCGTTCTTCCCTGCCGCTAGAAACTGATCCCCAAGCAATCGAGCGGGAGTGGAACAAGGCTCTGTCGACAGGCCCCGGCGTAATCATCATCCGTGGCGCTTATCCCGATACCAGCGTGGTGGATCGTGTGAGCGATGTTTTCACCTCAATCATCGACGCCGAACGTGCTAGCGGCGTGGCCTCTGGTGATCACTTTGGAAAACCGGGCGCTAATGCGCGAATCTGGAACGCGCAGGAAAAGCTCGCAGTGGCAGATCCTGCAGCTTATGTAGATTATTTTGCCAACGAGATTATTGCGCTGGGCAGTAGCGCTTGGTTGGGACCTGGCTACCAAATCACCACCCAGGTAAACGTTGTATATCCAGGTGGAGAACCGCAGCAACCGCATCGTGATTACCACTTGGGCTTTCAAACTAATGCGGTTGCGCGCACTTTTCCTGCGCACGTGCATGAGTTTTCACCGTTTCTCACCTTGCAAGGGGGAGTTGCGCACTGTGACATGAGCGTGGCTAGTGGGCCGACGATGTTTCTTCCGCATTCGCAGAAGTACTCACTGGGTTACCTAGCGTGGCGCGAAGATGCCTTCAAGGAGTACTTCTGGTCGCACTACGTACAACTGCCTTTGTCCAAAGGTGATGTGGTGTGGTTCAGCCCGGCTCTCTTTCATGGCGCCGGTCGCAATGAATCCACCGATGTGGTGCGCATGGTCAATTTATTGCAGGTCTCTTCCGCATTTGGCCGGGCGATGGAAACGGTTGATCGAGTGCGGTTGTGCTCAGCGATTTATTCCACTCTGGTCAATGCTGCAGCGGGCCCTGCTTGGAGCGAATCATTCACCTCAAACGTGATCGGTTCGGCTGCCGATGGTTATCCGTTCCCCACGAACCTCGATAACGATCAACCGATCGGTGGACTGGCCCCTGCCTCACAAGCCGATGTGCTGACCCAGGCGATTGCGGAGAATTGGTCGGTGGATCAGTTCACACAGGCTCTTGCGGCGCAACATGAACGGCGTACTCGCACCTAGGAAGCGTCGTCGTTCTTGATTTTCGCTTTAACTCATGAGACCTGGCGCGAGCCGAGTTTCCACAACCTCGCCGGCAATGTTTTCAACCCGATACGCCGCAGGGCCGGTTTCAGGATCAGCGTCAAGATCGCAGATGACCTCAACGGGCTCGGTGCCCTCGTACAGAATTCCTACGCGATCATCGGTGGCATACGAGGTGGGCAGCACTTCATCACGCACCAGTTGGTGAAGTAGCGGGCGGCGTTGAACCTCACTGTCATAGTGCACGCCGTTTCCGTAGGGGAGCAGGGCGAGGGCATTGGTTACCGGTTGCAACTCCTTGCCAAATGAATCGGTGGGTCCGCCCACATGCCAGCAGATGGAGCCCGCGCTGACTCCTGCAAGAATCGTGCCGTTTTCCCATGCGTCTGCCATGGCGGTGTCGACTCCGTGCAAACGCCACAGCGCTAGCAAGTTAGCCACACTGCCACCGCCCACCCACACCACATCGGCCCATCCCAGGATCTCTTCGGGGCGCCGGTTTGGCTGAGTGAAAAGAGCAAGATGATCGACGTCGCAACTTGAGCCGGCCAGGGCTGAATACATCTGCGCGAGGTATTGCGGGTCATCGCCTGATGCGGTGAGCACGAGTGCAACTTTGGGTCGTTCTTTGCCGGTGAGCTTAAGGGCGCGCAGCATGGTGGGTGCGGGGGTGAGAACGCCCCAGAGGCCGGTGCCGATGAAGCCGCCGCTGGTAGCGAGGATGCGTTTGGTCATACAGGTTTTTGTACCGCACAGGAAACCGATCCGCGAAGGCGCATCCGCAAGGCCCACGCCATCAGTGCGATGGAAGCAAAAGCAAGGATCGGCTGAATTGGTGCAAACCAAGAAATTGCACCGGATGATCCGAGGGCGATCAGTACGAGCTTGTTGCAGACCGGGCACCCCACGGCAAAGAATGCGATGAAACCGCCTACCCCGCCTAGCTTTGCAGCGGTGTCGACTTCTTCTTCAGTGTCCGGGGAATCGTTCGGCTCTTTGATGTACGTGGCGATCAGCAGGCCGCCAAGGATGCCGGTGATGATCACAATGGGGTAGGACCACCAGGTGACTTCGATGGCGCGGCCAAAGATTGGGTTCGGGATCACTGCGGTGGGCAGAGCCACCACAATGGCCACGAGGACTCCTGATCCAAGTGCGATCCACCAACGGCGAGGGGTCCACAGCCTTAGTGCGGAGATCATTTCCGACATCGCACTAACATACCCCATGGGGTATTGAGAGGGGTTGATTGCAGGTGCAAGGACTTTAGGGACATCCGGCCTGGTTCGGGGCTGTCATGGGTACTGGGGCGCTGGCGCTCGTGATGGAATCCATGGCCGATGCGTGGAACGCCGCGTGGCTTGAGCCGATCGCCATAGTGCTATTGATTCTTGCCAACCTCCTCACGTTGGTCCTCTGGCCCCGATACTTCCGGCGACTGAAAAATCGCGAGGCGCTGCGCAATGAGTTAAGCGACCCGGGGAATGGCGCCATGCTCGCCACCTTTCCGGCGGGTTTGTTGATTCTTTCTGTTGCGTGGGCGCAAATCGGCCCGTGGATCGTCACTGAACGTGTAGCCCTGACCGTTGATGCGGTACTTCTCGTGATGGGCGCCGTCATTGCTTTCGTGCTCTCAGCGGCGTGGGCAACCTCGATTTCACGATCGGGAGCGGGCCTTGACGGAGTGAATGGCGGTTGGCTGATCCCACCTGTTATTAACCTAATTGTTCCTCTGGGACTTGCACCTCTGGCGATCGCCCATCCGGGCAGTGCTGAACTGTTACTCGTCGTCGGTTTCGCATTCTTAGGTATCGGTGCGGTGCTCTTCCTTGCGATGCTCTCCCTCCTGGTTGCACGGTTGGCCCTTCGGTCGGTATTTCCTGCGTAGATGGCGCCATCTCTCTGGAT
Source organism: Candidatus Nanopelagicales bacterium (assembly GCA_030728405.1). Taxonomy (GTDB): domain Bacteria; phylum Actinomycetota; class Actinomycetes; order S36-B12; family S36-B12; genus CAIXFB01. The sequence continues at coordinate 64,874 of JANQZS010000077.1, forward strand.
TCCACTCGCTCCTGCGGGGATGCTTGGTCTTTCGACCCTGCGATTAATGCAAGCCGCTGAGCAAACAGGGGCATTTGGTTGGTCAACAAGCAGTGCAGCGATTCCGATCGTTGCAATGGGGATTGGTTTCGGACTCTGGTGGGCACTCTTCGCTGGGATTGACCTACTCCGAGCAAGACGCGAGGGCTTCAGCTATAACCCAGGCTGGTGGGGCTTCGTCTTTCCACTCGCTGCGATGGCGTTATCGATCACTGCATTGGCGGTCACCATGGACTCACTCCCCGTGCTCATCGTGGGCACGCTTGTAGCGATGGTCGTTGCTGCTGTCTGGTTAAACGTTGCGGCAAAATCAGTACAAGCGATTAATCGTGAGCGCCGATCCGCCTGACTGGAATGGCAGGGTGCCAGAGGTACGATGGGGGTAGTGCCTGCTGGCAGGAAGACTGACGGCGCGCTGAATCGCTAAGGACTCCCGTGGCCACCTCTGCATTGCTGAACTTCCCACTTCCCTCTCACGACGCCGACCGGATGCATCGCATCGATCCGCAATTGACGGAACTGATCCTCGAATACGTCACCGAGCGGCTCTCTCTTGCCGAAACTCCGATTGATGGGCTCGGAAATCGCGAGACAATGGTCCAAGCAATGGCAGGGCTGATTGATGAAAACCCCAAGGATCCTCAGGCAGTGCTCGACGTATACATCGATCATTTAGCTGACACAGTTCTTTCTGCAGATAGTCCCCGCTTCTATGCCTTCATCCCAGCAGCACCTACGAAGGCATCCCTACTTTTTGACATGGTGGTTTCGGCTGCCTCGCTGCAAGGGTGTTCGTGGCTAGAAGCCGCTGGTGCCGTCATGGCGGAGAACCAGGCACTCCGGGTTATGGCTGATGCTGCGGGGATGGGACCTGATGCTGGTGGGACCTTTGTTTCTGGTGGATCGGCGGGTAACTTGTCGGCTCTGGTGGTGGCCAGGGACTCCGCGCGCAATCGGCGCAGTGTGGCTGGGATACCTGAGGCAAGGTTGCGCGTTGTGGTGAGCGATCAGGCTCATTCGTCGATCTCCAATGCACTGAACATCGTGGGCATGGACGTACTCATCGTGCCCACCGTCGATGGTCGGATGGACGAAGCCGCCATTAACTCTGCTCTGTCATTAGAGAATGATCTATCGGATGTAGTGGCGATTGTTGCCACCGCTGGCACCACCAATGCAGGAATTATCGACGACCTTGACGCTGCTTCACGTTGTGCAGCAGACCATGGTTGGTGGTTTCATGTTGATGCTGCTTACGGTGGTGCGGGAATGTTGGTGCCAGAGCTCCGTCAGCGATATACCGGCGTGGAGAATGTCGACTCCATTGTGATGGATCCGCACAAGTGGTGGTTTGCACCCTTTGATTCAGCGGCACTGATCTACAAAGACCCACACCTCGCTAAGTCGGTGCACACCCAAGATGCCTCCTACCTCGATGTGATTCACGGTAATGAGAGTGAACTCAACCCCAGTGATCTCGCCTACCACCTCACTCGGCGCGCTCGGGGGATGGCGCTCTGGTTCTCGTTAGCTGTTAATGGAATCGCCGCATACCGTGACGCCGTTGCGCACTCCATTAATTTGGCTGCCTACGCGGCTGATCAAATTGAAGAGATTCCGCATTTTGAATTGATCAGGCGGCCTGATTTGTCGGTAGTGCTTTTCCGGCGAATCGGTTGGACAGCTCAGGACTACCAAGCATGGTCCGATGATTTGTTGCGTTCACAGGTGGCATTTGTGACCTCGAGTGGCTGGCAGGGAGAGACGGTTGGCCGTCTGGTTTTCTTGCACCCATCCACCACTACCAAGATGGTTGATGAGGTCCTGGCGACGATGCGATGAGTTTTCTGGCACTTATCGGAGAGGTGATCCTTCTCGGATTGGCTGCGGCGATCACGCCCGGGCTCTTTGCAATGCAGGTGCTCATTGTTGCTGGCGATAACTGGATCAGACGTTCGGCGGCTGTGGTTGCAGGTGCTGGGCTGGGATTTGGTTTAGTCAGCCTGATTTTGTTCGCCGGTTTCACCAAGCTACCCGCCGCCGGAAGTGGTTCTGCATTTGAAGTCATTGGTGAACTGGTCATTGGCGTTGGGCTGCTCGTGGCAAGTGTGTGGTTGCTCCTGCCGCACCCGGCAATTCAGCAGCGTGCCGAAGCCACTATCAACAATTATGCCTCGAAAGCATCATCGAAAATCTTCTTCGCGATTGCTATTGCCCTCGCAGTGAAGGATGTCTCGTCCTACGCGGTGATGCTGCCGGCACTCCATGACATAGCCACTGCAGGACTGTGGTGGCCCATTGTGCTTCTACTGCTTGGGGTGCTCTATGTGCTCGCGCTAACGCCAGTTCTGGTTCCACCACTTGCGCGTTTGATCATCGGTCAACCTGCAGTCAGGGTTATGCAGAAGGTGTACCGATTTGTCATGGACCATCAATTCCGAATCGTCGGAGTGATGTTCGTCGTCATTGGTGGAGTGCTTGTGGCAATTTCGTTGCCACGGCTCTCTACTGTGTTGAGCGGTTGACGAGTCGCCAAGTGGCCGGGAAGAGCCCCGCTGCAAGTGCAATCTTGATGGCATCGCCAAGAATGAAGGGCAGAGCGCCCAATGCAAGTGCTTCACTAAGACTCACGCCGATTGCCAGTGCCAGCCAGCTCACACCAATTGCGTAGATGACCAGGTTTCCCACCACCATGAGTCCAGCGGTTCGGAGCACGGTGCGGGTGGCGCCGGATTCGGCGAGTTTGCCCACGATGAATGCGGCGACGATGAAGCCGACGATGTAACCGAACGTCGCTCCGCCAAAGCCAGAGCCGCCATCAGCGAACCACGGAACTCCGAGGCTGCCCACTACGAGGTACACGATCATTGCCAGTGCGCCTCGAGTGGATCCGAGCACACCACCAGCGAGCAACACCGCGAACGTCTGCAGTGTGAGGGGCACCGGAGTGAAGGGAAGAGGGATGATGATCTGGGCGCTTATGCCCACGATTGCGGCGGCTCCCACCACCAGAACGACCTGCATGACCCACGTGCGAGAGACGTAGTCGGCCAGAACACGTGGGGCGGGGGCAGCGAGAGCCATCATTCCTCCGAAGGTAATGAGCGCCCGAAGAACTTCCTCGCCGCGCCGAGTCATACTGTAGCTGAGACCGATAATTAGGTTATCCTAAATGTGTGTGATTTCTGCCTCAAGGGCGCTGGGGAAGGCGAACCTCGAGGTCAGGAGAACACACATGACGGTAGTCATTCACTCGTCCAGGATTGATGGTCGAGTTGGCGACACCATGGGCGTAGCCCGCGGTGTCTTATTTGTGCACTCCTGCCCGCGTGCTGTCAGCCCGCACCTGGAGTGGGCTCTCGCCAAGGTCTTTGGCAGTGACCTTTCCATTGATTGGGCAGATCAACCCATAACGCCGAACCAGGTGCGCGCCGAGATCATTTGGAGCGGAGAACCTGGCACTGGCGCCCGCATCGCCAGTGCACTCCTTGCCTTCTCAGGCATCCGTTACGAGGTGACCGAGGAATCGAGACTCGATGCTGAGGGTGAGCGGTTTGCCGCAACCCCGGCACTAGGTCTCTTCCGCGGATCAATCGGACTACACGGCGATGTGATGGTTCACGAAGAACGCCTACGTTCCCTGATGAGTCAGCCTGGCTTGGGCATGCATGACGTCATGAGTGAACTCGGCCGCCTGATTGGCCGACCGTGGGATGATGAACTTGAAGCGTTCCGCATCGCGCACGAGGGATCAACGGTGAGGGTGCTGCACCAAGTCGTGTAGCCCCCTTTGGCGATTTCGCCCGCTTCCCGGGTCAATTCGCCATTTGCAGCCCTTTCCAAGGCCCTCAATGGCAATTTCACCCGGTCAGTTACGGAAATCGCGCAGCCAGTCGCTGCCACTTTCAAGAAGCTTTACGCGATGGGGAGAGCGCGCCGGCTGCTGACCGGATTTCCGAGGCGACCTTGCCTGGATGATTCGCAATGTCCGACCACATCCACCGAACAACGGTGAAGCCCTGACGGCGAAGGCGATCCTCGCGAGCCTTTTCGCGAACGAGGTCTTCGCGAGTCTCATACTTTGCTGCGCCATCAGCCTCGCCGATTACCCCGAATTCCTCCCAGTACATATCAGCGAAGCCAATGAGTCCTTCTTCGTCGTAAAAAGGGACTTGGAGTTGCGGCTCGGGTAAATGGCACGCGATGAAGTGCACGCGCGAGACTGACTCCAGAGGGGATTGCGCACCAGACCGAGCTAGCCGCGCAGCCTTGCGCACCCTTCCTATTCCGCGGAGGTAAGGCCACTCGGCAACGCCGTTGTCGATTAGCGGCAGACGATCTGGACGATCCCAGAGCACCGCATCGAGGAGTGCGACCGCCCACTCGAAGGGCATCAGAGTCGCTGCGCTGATGGCGGCATGGATGTCGTCGACAGAGGTTAGGTCGTCTATCTCGACAGTGGTCAATCGAGTGAGGTCATGCGTAACAACTCGAATATCTGGTCGAGAAATCTCCAACGCATTGCTTCGCCTGAGGGATCGCGTATCAGATTCGGTGTGCCGAAGCAGCCAAGGTATGGCACTAACGTGTGATGGGAGCGGCAGCCCATGGAGTACTGCGGCACTTGTCGCGAATGCAACTGCTGGTTCAGTGACCGACATCAGAGCACTAGCAGTGTGCACCCTGAGGAGTAGTTCAGGACTTGCAGTTTTCAACATGGCCGAATCGGCGTACACGCCGAAGCGGATTTGCGTCCAGAGCCTCCGTCGAACCAGTCGACGAATCTCACTATCTGCAATTCCCCAGCCCAACAATTCCTGACGCCGAAACACTCCCAGGCCACCGCGTGAGTTTGCGGTAGCGCGGCTAAGGATGGCTTGGAGTTCCTCGGGTATCCGAGACTGACGTGGCATGCAGCGCACTTTTGCGCGATGCGGGGGATTTGTCGACGCGTCGTCCACAAGTAGAGCGTGGAAAGAGCAATCCGACCGGGTTAAATCACCATTCGGGGGCTGAAAACCAAGCCGTTCTGGTGATTTGGCCCGGGAAACGGGCGAAATCACCAAAAAAGGGGGCTACAGCGGGATGTTGCCGTGCTGTCCGCGCGCGCCCGGGGTATCCCAGATCACTTGGGCAACAGCGCGCCGCGTGTGGTTGGGTGAGACAACCTCATCAACCATGCCCATCTCCACAGCCTTCTTGATGCCGCCCGAGATGACCTCGTGCTCGGCAGCGAGTTCGAGTTCGACCTGCTCACGGCTTTCTTGGGGTACTTCAGCTAGGCGCCTGCGGTGCAGGATGCGAATGGCTGCGACGGCACCCATCACTGCAACTTCAGCGTCCGGCCAGGCGTAAACGCGGGTTGCACCAAGAGAAGCTGAGTTCATCGCAACGTAGGCGCCGCCGTATGCCTTACGGGTAACAACGGTCACCCGAGGCACAACGCATTCGGCAAAGGCATGGAGCAACTTGGCACCGCGCCGCACCACACCCTCCCATTCCTGACCAAGGCCAGGGAGGTAACCGGGCACGTCGACTAACACGATGAGTGGCACCGCGAAGGCATCGCACATTCGGACAAAGCGTGCGGCCTTCTCAGCACTCGAGGAATCAAGGCAGCCGCCAAGTCGCAGCGGGTTATTCGCGACGATGCCCACGGTGCGACCACCGAGACGGCCGAGTGCAACCACGATGTTGGGCGCCCAGCGTTCATGCAATTCCACGCATGTGCCTGGATCAAGGAAGCCTTCAACGAGAGGGTGCACGTCATAAGCGCGGCGGGAGGATTCGGGCATGAAGGAGCCGAGGTCGATGTCCTCAACGGAATCCAAATCCATGGACCCCTGGTGCCCGAGCAAGTTCACCAGTTTGCGGGCCTCGCCAAGAGCTTCGGCTTCAGAGTCGGTGGTGATGTGCACGACGCCACTGCGCCGGCCATGGGGTTCGGGACCGCCGAGGCTGTCCATATCGACCTGCTCGCCGGTCACGGACTTCACGACCTCTGGGCCGGTGACGAAAATGCGGCCGGCAGGGCCAAGGATCACAATGTCGGTGAGGGCGGGACCGTAGGCAGCACCACCTGCTGCTGGGCCAAGCACCACAGAGATTTGCGGCACCTTGCCGGAGATACGGGTCTGGGCTGCGAAAACTCGCCCGACCGCGTCAAGACTTGCAACGCCTTCGCGCAACCGAGCCCCGCCCGAATGCCAGATGCCGACGACGGGGGAGGAGTCTGCAAAAGCGCGGTCATAGGCAGTGACGATCGCGCGGCAACCTTCCGCCCCCATTGCGCCACCCTGCACCGTTGGGTCGGTGGCAAATGCAACGACGTTGGTTCCCATAGCGCGGCCGGCAGCTACGAGCACTCCACGATCATCATTGGGTGTGACCAATGTGAATTCACCGTCGTCAAAGAACGCAGCAAGGCGGACAAGTGGCGAACGTGGGTCAATCTGTTCGACGGGCTCGGTGAGGGCCGTGGACATCTCAGTTGCTCCTGAACACTAGGGCGACGTCGTGTCCGCCAAAACCAAATGAGTTATTGAGAGCAGCAATATCGCCGGCTGGCAATGGTCGCGGGGAGGTGGCAACGTCGAGGTCGATGGCTGGATCCATGTTGGTGAGATTGGCTGTGGGAGGAACGACGCGGTCGCGGATTGTCAAGATGGTGAAAATAGATTCGATGGCACCGGCGCCACCGAGTAGATGCCCGGTCATGGACTTGGTTCCGGTGACCACAGTGGAATCAGCATCTGAACCGAGTGCGGCCCGGATCGCAACGAACTCAGCGATGTCACCCTGCGGAGTTGATGTTGCGTGCGCATTGATGTGCACGATGTCTGCAGGGGTAAGACCGGCATCGCTAATCGCAGCGAGAATTGCGCGCGATGCGCCTCGACCTTCGGGGTCGGGCTGAGCGATGTGGTGACCATCTGAGGTGAGACCAGCCCCGCCGTATACGCCGTGGATTGTGGCGCCGCGAGCTTTGGCATGTTCACGAGATTCAAGAACGACGACGCCAGCACCTTCGCCCATAACAAAGCCGTCGCGATCTACATCGTAAGGGCGCGATGCGGTCTGCGGATCATCGTTGCGGGTGGAGAGCGCTCGCATGGCGGCAAACCCAGCCATGGTGAGATCGCAGATCACGGCTTCTGTGCCACCTGCAACTACAACGTCGGCGCGACCTTCTTGGATCATGCGGGCTGCGTAGGAGATGGCTTCAGCGCCAGATGCACAAGCGCTCACCGGAGTGTGCACGCCAGCGCGCGCACCAAGTTCGAGGCCAACAATGGCTGCAGGGCCATTCGGCATGATCATCGTGACCAAGTGGGGGGAGATGCGGGACGCTCCGCGTTCGCGCAAGGTGTCATGAGCATTGAGAAGCGAAGTGACGCCGCCAATTCCGGTGGCAATAACTGTGCCGAGCCGGTCGAGATCCATCTCGGGTGCACCGGCGTCGGCCCATGCCTCTCGGGCAGCAACGAGGGCGGCCTGTTGGGAGCGATCCATGCGCCGTGTTTCAACCCGATCAAGTACTTCGGTCGGATCGACCGCCATGAACCCTGCAATGTGACAGGGCTGCTCGAGTACCCACTCCTCCGTGATTGTGCTGATGCCTGAAGTTCCGGCCAATAGCGCCGACCAGGTGGATGCGACGTCGCCTCCCAGAGGAGTCGTCATACCCATTCCAGTGACCACAACCTCGCGTGTCATGGAGAACTCCTTTGTCTGTGTGGATCAGTCCTGATTGACCGAGCCGCAGGTGTGTTGACCGCGGCCCGGCCCGACAATCAGGAGTTTGCGGAAATGAAGGTCACGGCATCGCCAACGGTGCGCAAGTTCTTGACCTCTTCGTCGGGAATCTTCACGCCCCACTTATCTTCGGCTGCCATGACGACCTCAACCATGGAGAGGGAATCGATGTCGAGATCATCGACGAATGCCTTGTCGAGTTGAACGTCTTCGACGGGAACGCCGGCTACCTCGTTAACGATGGCGGCAAGGCCCTCCAGGATGTCCTGCTGGCTCATTGTGGTTCCTTTCATGTTGATTACCTGGTGACCCGCCTCTTCGACGGGAGTGTGTGGGAACGAACTAGGGCAAGGTCACGACCTGTGCGGCAAAGACCAAGCCCGCGCCAAAGCCTATGAGCAGGGCGGTTCCGCCACGTGGCGCCTTGCCCGATTCGAGGAGTGCATCCATAGCGAGTGGAATTGAGGCCGCGGACGTGTTCCCCATGTGGGTGATGTCGCGAGCAACAGCCACAGTGTCTGGAAGCGCGAGTGCTCGAACAAGAGCATCGGTGATGCGGTTATTGGCTTGGTGCGGGATGAACGCATCGAGTTGATCTGCGGTTATCCCAGCGGCGTCGAGCGCAGCCTGCGCTGCCTTGGACATTTCTGTGACTGCCCAGCGGAAAACCTGTTGACCTTGCATCGTGAGTGCCGGGAAAATGTCACCACCCACATCGCGGTAATCAATGAAGGATTGCGTCATGTTGATGGCGTCCTTCTGAGAACCATCGGAACCCCACACCACCGGCCCGATTCCTGGGACATCAGATGGTCCAATGACAACGGCACCCGCGCCGTCGGCAAAAAGGAAAGCTGTACCTCTGTCCTCGTGATCGATCCAGTCACTCAACTTTTCAACACCAACGACGAGCACGTGTGTGCAGGTGCCACAACGCACCAAGTCTGATGCGAGAGCAACGGCGTAACTGAATCCCGCACAAGCGGCGGAAAGGTCCATTGAGGCTGCATTGGCAGCACCGATTCGATCTTGAACTTCGGCTGCAGCCGAGGGGGTCACGTACGGATGCGTGACTGTGGCGACGATAACCATGCCCAGCGCTTCGGCTGAAATCCCCGATGAGGCCATTGCCTTCTCGGCGGCTGCCGTTGCCATATCAACGACGCTCACATCGGGGCCTGCCCAGCGACGCTCCACGATGCCAGAACGCTCTTGAATCCATTCGTCTGTGGAATCAATCCGTGCGCAGATTTCAGCATTGGTCACGACTCGTGCTGGTCGGAAACTGCCAACCGAGAGGATCTTGGTGCCCACTGAACCGGCGGTTTGGGTGAGAGCGATGGTCATGAATGGGCTGCCTGAGCTATTGGATGAAGGCGAACAAGTGGTTGGCCTGGGGAGACCGGATCACCGTCATGTACGAGCCACTCGACGATGACTCCGCCGTGCGGAGCCAGCACAGGAGAACTTTCACGTAGTGTGTCAACGCTGCCGATGACTGCATCGGGTGCGAGTTCACCGCCGACTTGTTCGAGAGAACCCAGCTTGAAAGTTCCCTTGGCGGGAGCTACGAGTAAGCGCCAGGTGGGGCTGGATTCGAGAACGGATTGGCTGCCATGTTCTTCCACCATGCGCCAAGCCTGGTGTAGGTCATCAGGAGTTTTCAACGCGAGCGTTTCGACTCCAGGTATCGCCCGTTTGATCAGGCCGGTGAGTGTTCCTGCGGGTGGAATTTCGATGACGGCAGTGACGCCGAGGTCCCTCATCGTTTGCATGCACAGGTCCCAGCGCACGGGCCGGCTCACCTGGTGAACGAGACGACGCAACACATCCCGGCCGTCGTGAACCACTTCACCGTCAGCGTTGGAAATCAAACGGATGCGCGGATCGTGTGTGGTGATGGCATTGCTGATGCGACCAAGAACGCCAACCGCGGGTTCCATATGGATTGTGTGGAAAGCGCCTGCTACCTCGAGCGAGCGCACTCGAGCACCCTCGGGCGGATTGGCTGCGAAGGCTACGAGTTGCTCCATGGTTCCGGCCACCACGATTTGACCTGCACCGTTCATGTTGGCGGAGGTGAGCCCAGCGGCCTGCGCGGCGGTCGTGACTACTTCTTCATCCCCACCGAGAACCGCACTCATACCGGTTTCGGTGATGGCTGCGGCGCGCGCCATTGAGGTGCCGCGCTCGCGAACAAAGACCATTGCCTGCTCGGCGGTGAGCACCCCAGCACCTACGGCTGCAGTGATTTCACCAACCGAATGGCCCGCGCCGGCGCCAATGGCCGAGTAGGCACCCGAAGGGTGGGGAAAGAGGGACAGCAATGTAACGAGGCCAGATCCCACGATGAGCGGCTGAGCTATCGCCGTATCGCGAATGGTGTCAGCGTCGGAGGTGGTGCCATGGGCGATGAGATCTACCCCGCTCACCAGGGAAAGCCACTCGAGTCGATCCCGAAATCCTGGTAGATCGAGCCATGGGTTGAGAAATCCGGGGGACTGGGAGCCCTGTCCTGGGGCGACGACTACAAGCACAGGCACAGCCTTCCGTGGATTAGTACAAGTTGCGGGTGTGCTCCGCCCCAATGTCTGGTCCACTTTACTGTAGGAAACCTACAAATTTGTGGGAGACTCCTCGGAGAGCCGGCCCAGCACCAATGCCACCCGAACGGTGAAAGATCCGCGCGGCTCGGTGATGGCGCAGCCGGTGGTTTCCGCGATCCGCTTGAGGCGGTACCGCACGGTATTCGGGTGGATGAACAGGAGTCGGGAAGTGGCCTCGAGCGATCCAGCCCGTTCCAGGTACGTCGCAGCGGTTTCGAGGAGAGTGGGTTCATTCGTCAAAGGAACGAAAACGGTCTCGGTCAACTCGGTGATCGCCGCCGAATCTGCAGCGAGTGCTCGCTCGGGCAGCAGGTCATGCGCACTGATCGGTCGGGGCGCTGCAGGCCAGGCATGTGCGGCGTGTAGTCCGTTGATGGTGGCTCGGGCCGCTTGCGCTACTGATGCCATCCCGGGACCAACCCCGCTGTACACCACCGGCCCAGCGCCGAAGTGCGGCGCGAGTAGGCGCGCGGTTCGGTCCGGCTCGGTTGCCGCGCTCACCACCGCGATCAACACTGAGCCGTGAATACCGCTCACCAGTTCCATAGCGTGATGGTGTGCTGCCCGACGCAAGATATCCAGGGCGCCTTGGGTATCAGTACTTGGTGAAGACCCAGCGATCACCATGGTGTTCCCCAGGCCGGTCCAGCCCAGCGCCGCTAGCCGGCCTGCGAGTGACTCATCGACCTCATCGCGCAGTAAGGCATCGACGATCAGCGCCTCCAGGCGGGCGTCCCATGCGCCGCGTGATTCTGCAGCTCGCGCATAGACCTCAGCAGCCGAAAACGCAATCTCGCGGGAGTAACGCAGTATCGCCTCGCGAAGTGCCGGACGGTCCTCGGGTTCCACGAGCTCTTCAACCGCAGACTCGACCACGCCGATCGTGGTACGCACCAACGCAACCGTCTGCTCGAGTGAAATAACCCGGGTCAAATCGCGCGGGGCAGCACCGAAAACATCGGAGGTCAGTTCAATGCGTTGCCCGGGAGCGTCGTACCAATCAAGGAAAGCGCGGATGCCTGCCTGAGCAACGTGGGTTACCCATGAACGTTCCTGCGGACCAAGTTCCCGAAACCATGGAAGGCCTTCCTCCATGACTTTGGTGGCCGTGGTGGTGAGTGATCCTGACGCCGCAAGCAACCGCCTGGCGGAGGGTTCTGGACTCACGGACGTGAATGTTCGCTAGCCGACATTGACGCCGATGAGGCTGCCCACGATGTAGGTAACAGCGGCAGCGCCGACGCCCCATGCCAATTGCCGCATTGCTGAAAACACCACGCCGCGTCCGGAATACCTGCCGACGAGTCCGCCGATCACGATCAACGAAAGCACGGAAAGAGTGATGGCCAGAACAAGCGCGGGCACTCCAGTGAGGAATAGATAAGGAATCACCACGACCGATGCACCGATTGCAAATGCAACAAAGCTCGACGCCGCCGCCTTGGTGGGGGAGCCGAGCTCGTCGGGGTCCAGACCAAGTTCTTCCCGGGCGAGAGTGTCCAGTGCAGTTTTTGGATCAGCCATGATGACCGCTGCAATTCGTGCTGCATCTTCCTTAGGAAGCCCTTTGGCTCGGTAAATGAGTTCAAGTTCTTTCTGTTCTTCTTCAGGCTTCTCCGCGAGCTCGCGGGCTTCCATTTCGATTTCGCGGTTATACAGATCGCGCTGGCTAGCCATGCTGACGTACTCCCCTGCAGCCATGGAGAAAGCGCCTGCGAGTAGTCCGGCTAAACCGGCAAAGAGGACTGTGCTGCTATCGATAGCACCAGTTGCATTTGCACCAGCGAATCCCATTACCAGCGCGGTGTTGGATACGAGACCGTCACTTACTCCGAAAATCGCGGCGCGGGTCGATCCTGATTTGTCGACGCGGTGCCACGATTCGCCTTCGCCGGGCGAGAGCACTCGATGGGGAAACTTTCCTGAGGTTGGCTCAGGCGCGACTGGCCGCATGGAACGGAAAACCTCCGCGTGCTGGCGTTCGTCGGTGGGCATTGAAGCTAGCGCCTCTGGTTCGTCGTCGTACATGCCCGCATCTGCGCCTTCGTTTTCTTCCAAGGTTTCGAGCACGGACACGAGTCCAAGGGATCGGGCCCTGCCAACTAGCTGCGCATCGTCTGGATCAAGAGCGGTCGGTGCTGGGGGAACATCCACGCCGTACTCAACGCACTTCGCGATCCAGTGCTTGGCGTGCTCATCCTCGATATCGGCAAGTTCGATCAGTGCTTCACGACGCTCACCATCAACGGTCTGGGCAAGCGCCCGATAGAGCAGCGATGCCTTGCGTTCTGCCTCGAGATAGCTCAAGAAGCGTTTCGGGTCCTTAGACATAGGGCCTTTCTATCAGCCAGAGCCTTCTGTATTGCCCGCATCTGCGGCAGAGGGATCGGTGAGGTTGTATTTATCGATAGCGGTCTGGACCAGCGCTGCGTCGACTTCGCCTCGCTTGGCGAGCATCGACAGGGTCTGCACTGTGATCGATTCCGCATCCACCAGGAAGTGTCGGCGGAGTGCTCCGCGGGTGTCGGACATTCCCCAGCCATCGGTGCCGAGTGAGATGAAATCGCCCGGGACCCATTCGCGAATTTGATCCTGAACGGCGCGCATCCAGTCCGATGCAGCAATGACGGGACCTTTTCGACCATCAAGCTGCGAGGTAACAAAAGCAACGCGCTGGGTTTCTTCGGGATTGAGCAGATTGAATCGATCGACCTCGAGACCATTTCGGCGCAATTCGTTCCATGACGTGACAGACCACACGTCGGAAGTGATTCCCCAATCCTCCAGGAGAAGACCTTGGGCTTTGAGGGCCCAGTTGACGCCAACACCACTGGCCATGAGCTGGGCGTGCGGTTGGTCTGCACTTTCTGCTGCGGTGCTCTCCGAAACGAGGTGCATTCCGCGCAGAATGCCCTCGATATTCGCATGTGCTGGTTCCTCAGGTTGCGCATACGGCTCGTTGTAGATGGTGAGGTAGTAATACACATTCTCAGAGTCCTCGCCATACATGCGACGCAGGCCATCGCGCACGATGTGACCGATTTCGTAACCGAAAGCAGGGTCGTAGGCAACAACAGCCGGGTTGGTACTTGCGAGCAGAAGTGAATGACCGTCTTCGTGCTGCAAGCCCTCACCGTTGAGAGTGGTGCGACCTGCAGTAGCTCCGAGCACAAACCCACGAACCATCTGGTCACCAGCAGCCCAAAAGCCGTCGCCCGTGCGCTGGAAACCAAACATTGAATAGAAGATGTAGATCGGAATCATGGGTTCGTCGTGTGTGGAGTACGACGAACCGACGGCGGTGAAGGAGGCCACCGAGCCGGCCTCATTGATGCCCTCGTGCAGGATCTGACCTGTCTCGGACTCTTTGTAGGAGAGCATCAGTTCACGGTCCACGGAGAGGTACTGCTGGCCGTGAGGTGAGTAGATCTTCGCGGTGGGGAAGAGTGAGTCCATTCCGAAGGTGCGGGCCTCATCAGGAATCACCGGAACTATTCGGGCACCGATGTTTTCATCCTTCATGAGGTCTTTGAGAAGGCGCACAAATGCCATCGTGGTAGCGACCGGCTGGTTCCCAGTGCCTCGACGCATGACCTCGTAGGCATCTTTGCCAGGCAGTATGAGTGGACGAGAAACTTGACGGCGCTCAGGCATGGATCCACCGAGTTCGCGACGACGTTCCATCATGTAGCGGATGGCCTCGTCCTCGGAGCCTGGGTGGTAGTACGGGGGCAGGTACGGATCCATTTCAGAGTCTGGAATGGCTGTCTCTTATACACATCTCGCAG
>JANQZS010000078.1:0-1209 GCA_030728405.1 Candidatus Nanopelagicales bacterium
AGGTTGCACAGCAGGAGAACCGTTCCACCACCTGACACAAGCACGTCTTGAACGAGATAGGGCCACCTCGGCGTAACGCTGATGTGGCCCTTTTTCTTTGTCTGGCGCTCCAAGCAGCGGCCATCCCTTGGGATGCTCCTGCGCATCGTGGGAGCGAATTGAACGGTCAGGGTGCCAGCATGGAATGTGCTAGATACATGCAACGAATCCGCACGCTCCAACATCATCACGACGACTAGGTAAAGCTTGAGAGGGCTCGTGGTCTCTGCCCGAAAAGGACGCCGAGATGCCCGTGTGATTGCTAGTGGGCGAACTCGCCCCGGTAGTACTCAAAGAGCCAACCGACAAGACCAATGAGTAGCACGCTGATGCCCAGGACGATCAGCCACACCGCGAAGATCAGGCCAAAGACAATGAGCATTGCGGCAAAAGCAACCACCAATGGCCACCAGGAGTGCGGACTGAAGAAGCCATACTCCGGATCGGCCTCGTCGATTTCGGCAATGAGGCGATCCTCAGGCCGGGGGTAGACCCGCTTTGAGGTGTAGAGCGCGTAGAAGGCGATGAGGAATGCGAGCGCGCCGGTGAGAGCCAACGCCGTGGTACCAATTTCATCGCCGCTCAGGAACCAGTAGATCCCAGCAACAGCGCTGAAGAACACGAAGCCCAAGGCAAAAAGCGCACCCTCGATTCTCATTGGTGGCCTCCCGCCGAACCTGCCGGCGCAGTGTTGCTGCCAGGCGAATGAGCCCCTGGAGCTGCTAGCTCAGGGTGGTGCAGATCAAATGCTGGGCGCTCGGAGCGAATCCGTGGGAGGGAAGTGAAGTTATGCCGAGGCGGTGGGCAACTCGTGGCCCACTCCAGGGATCCACCCCAACCCCACGGGTCGTCAACGGTGACCTTGGGAGCGTTCTTCCAGGTGGTGAGCACGTTCCAGATGAAGAACAGGGTCGAGATTCCCAGAATCGCCGCTCCCACTGAGGAGACGATGTTCAAGGTCGTGAAGTCATCAGCTGGGAGATAGTCCCCATAACGCCTTGGCATGCCCTGAACTCCGAGCCAATGCTGCACCAGGAAAGTGACCTGGAAGCCGATGAAGAGTAGCCAGAAGTGAATCTTCCCCAGGCGCTCATTCAGCATTTTGCCGGTCATCTTGGGCCACCAGAAGTACAGGCCAGCAAAGGTGAGGAACACCACCGTGCCAAAGAC
>JANQZS010000078.1:1219-4154 GCA_030728405.1 Candidatus Nanopelagicales bacterium
GTAGTGGAAGTGAGCAACCACGAAGTAACTGTCCGAAACATGGAAGTCCAACGGCGGCGCAGACAAGATGATGCCGGTGAGGCCGCCGAAGAGGAACGTGATCAAGAAACCCATCGTCCACAACATTGGCGTGTCAAAGGACACTGAGCCTTTCCACATGGTGCCGATCCAGTTGAAGAATTTCACACCGGTGGGCACCGCGATCAGCATTGTCATGAACGCGAAGAACGGCAGGTAGACAGACCCCGTCACATACATGTGGTGAGCCCACACCGCTACGGAGAGTGCACCGATCGCCATCGTCGCGAAGACCAGGCCCTTGTAGCCGAAAATGGGCTTGCGTGAGAAGACTGGGATGATCTCGCTGGCAATGCCGAAGAACGGCAAGGCGATGATGTAGACCTCCGGGTGGCCAAAGAACCAGAAGAGGTGCTGCCACAGAATTGCACCGCCATTCTCCGGCGCAAACACCAATGAGCCGTATTGGCGATCGATGAAAGCCATAGCCAGGGCAGCAGCAAGAACGGGGAACGCGATAAGCACCAGCACGCTGGTGATCAGAATTGTCCATGTGAAAATGGGCATCCGGAACATGGTCATGCCGGGTGCGCGCATTGTGAAGATCGTTGTGATGAAGTTGACCGCGCCCAAAATGGTGCCCAGGCCACCCATTGCTAGGCCAAGTAGCCATAAATCGCCACCGGCACCTGGGGAGTTGACCGCATTGCTCAACGGAGCATAGGCAAACCAGCCGAAGGATGCTGCCCCTCCGGGAGTGAGGAAACCAGCCGCAACAATCAGGCCGCCGAACAAGAACAGCCAGTAGCCGAACATGTTCAGGCGCGGGAAGGAAACGTCAGGGGCACCGATCTGCAGCGGCATGATGACGTTGCCGAAACCTACAAACAGTGGGGTAGCAAAAAGGAACAGCATGATGGTGCCGTGCATGGTGAACATCTGGTTGTACTGCTCGAGTGAGATCAACTGCAGGCCAGGTACAGCTAGCTCGGCACGGATCAGCAGCGCCATCAAACCAGCGATAAAGAACCACAGCATTGAGGTAACGAGGTACATGTAGCCGATGGTCTTGTGGTCGGTCGAGGTGATCCACTTGACGACCGCAGTACCCAAGGAGTCCTTGCGAACTGGTCTCCCACTCGGCGGCGGGGTGGCCGTGCCGGTGATCGGCTCATTCAGGATCGTCATAGCGTGCGCTCCCCTGGCTTTTGTCCGTCGCTGTTGAATCTGCCGGTTTCAAGCATTCCTGATTGGCCTCTCGCCTTGAGATCGGCGATGTACTCATCAAACTCGGCCCGCTCGACGACCTTCACTTGAAAAAGCATCCGGGCATGGTCTACCCCGCACAATTCGGCGCACTTACCCGCAAAGGTGCCGATCTTGTCTGGGGTGAGCTCGAAGGCGTTCGTCTTTCCCGGGATGACGTCCATCTTGAAGAGGAAGGCTGGCACCCAGAAGGAGTGGATGACATCGGGTGAATTGAGTTCAAACCGAATTTTCTCTCCGACTGGCAGCACGAGGGTTGCTGGCTCGTTGGTCGAGCCCTCCCCGACGGGCAATCCGAGGTCGTAGGCATCCTGATCGAGGTAGTTAAAGCCCCATGACCAGCGGAAGCCAACAACGCTCACCGTTTGATCTTGGTCATTGTCGAGGGTAAGGATTTCGCTTTGATCCCGGGCCGTGAACCAGAAAAGCCCAAGAATCATGATGAGCGGCACAATTGTGTAAAGCAGTTCCAATGGGACGTTGTACTTGGTCTGCTCGGGGACTTCATCGCGATGCTTGCGTCGGTAGGCCACGATCGCCCAAATCATCAGGCCCCAAGTGAGTGCCCCGACCGCCCAAGCGGCTATCCATGAGCCGTTCCACAGGTTCAAAATGATGGGAGCCTCTTCGGTGGCCGGTTCTGGCATATCGAAGAAGAAAGCCTCATTGGCAGTGCACCCGCTCAGGGTCACAACTGCCAAAACACCGGCAGCCATAAGACCCATACCGCGTCGGGAAAGACGTGATCTCGCCCCTACTGGAGCGTTAGATAACGAGGATCGCACGGGAAGCCCTTCTGACTGATCTGGTTGCTCTGCAGACTATCGGACTACCCCCATGATTGCTCCTTGGGCCCGAGGGAATTCGAGGTGTTCTTCCTCACGCATTAAGTTGCAATCATGACCCTGCCCGATCCAGACCCCAATCCACCGCGCGGGTACCTCGACGCGGTCGCCGGTCAGCCCCTGCTACCCGTTGCAGCGCAGGCTCTGCTGGCAGCGGCGGGTAGTTCCTGGGCGGATCCGGCGCGGCTTCATCACGAGGGTCGCAAAGCCGGTCTACTCCTAGATGCGGCGAGAGATTCGATCGCCAAATTCCTCAAAGTCAGAGCCGAAGACGTGTATTTTTCCGCGTCTGCGCCACTGGCAATGCAGGCGGCAATCTGCGGTGTCTTCAATTCGCGCCGATCGGTAAACTCCCGGATTCTCGCCAGCCAAGCCGAATCAATGGCGGTACTGAGCGCGGCAACCAATTGCCCCGGTGCCGAATTGACCACAATCGCTGTTGATACACACGGCAAGGTCGATGAAGCCGTGTTCATCTCCGAATTGAGAAACGGTGCTGCCTTGGCGTGCCTTCAGGCAGCTAACGCCGAAGTGGGTACCCGGCAGCCGATCACCGCTGTTGGCCTAGTTACGCGGGATCTCGGTATTCCACTGATTGTCGATGGAACCCAGGTGATTGCGCACGACCAATTGCCCGATGAGTGGGACGTGCTCGTGGCTTCAGCCCGTGACTGGGGCGGTCCAAGTGGCGTAGGGATTTTGGTGGTGCGCCCCACAGTGCGCTGGCGCCCGGAACTGACTCCGGATCGCGGTTGGGTCGGTGGATTCCCAGACATTGCTGCAGCTGCGTCGGCTGCGACAGCTCT
>JANQZS010000079.1 GCA_030728405.1 Candidatus Nanopelagicales bacterium
CACATCATTGCTGGCCTCGTCGATCAAGATCAGGGGACAGCATTGATTGGAGGAATGAGCCCGAAGGCAGGTCGAAAAGATGTTTCCATCATGTTCCAAAGACCTGTTCTTCTACCTTGGCGCACTGTTCTCGAAAACACAATGTTACCAACTGAACTGCGGAAGATGAACAAGTCTGATTCCCAACAGCGCGCAATGGAGCTACTCGATCTTGTCGGTTTGACAGGGTTTGAAGAGAAACATGTGTGGGAGTTATCGGGTGGAATGCGGCAACGAGTGAGTTTGGCGCAGTCTCTAGTAACCGATGCACCACTTCTCTTAATGGATGAACCGTTTTCCGCAGTCGACGAGTTCACTCGTGAGCGACTGAACCTCGAAGTTGCCCGCATGCATGCTGATTCAAGTCGAACGACGGTGTACGTCACGCACAATATTCAAGAGGCAGTTTTCCTCGCTGATCGAGTAGTTGCGATGAAGCCACGACCAGGTGAAATTGTTGAGATCACTGAAGTCGATCAGGGCCCAGTAAGGGATCTTGATTTCCTCGACTCTGAACTTTTCCATCAAAAGGTGGCAGAAGTGCGAAAAGTTCTTAGTGACTACACCGGAGGGGTCAAGTAGCGATGACAACAATCACAGACATTGAGGTGACTATTCCGGTGAAGCGGTCACCTGGTCGTTTGGGGAAGATATTTGCGGTATCACTTCCACCCTTTATCCTCGTGGCCTCATTGATCGTTCTATGGCAGATCGCGTCAGAAATTGGATTGCTCAATCCGATCATTGTGCCCTCTCCTTGGAGTGTTGCTCAGGCACTCAGATATCTGATCTTTGAGCCATTCTTTTGGGAAGCCGCATCGGTCACCATGCAGGAAACGATTTACGGCTTCCTCATTGGTGTTGCCATCGCCTGGATCTTGGGCACGGCGATGGGTCTGTCTCCTCGGATGAGGGCTGCGCTATATCCCGTGACGGTCGGATTTCAAATCATGCCACGTGTCGCCTTGGCGCCGCTGTTCCTTGTTTGGTTTGGATTTGGTATCGAATCGAAGATCGCGATGGCCGCAACAATTTGTTTCTTCCCCGTTGTTCTCAGCGTTTTGGTTGGGCTGCAGACTGTTGATGAGGAATCACGCCAATTCTTTCGGTCACTAGGGGCTAGCTCCTGGGATGAGTATCGAAGACTTTCATTGCCATCGTCATTACCCATCATTTTTTCCGGCCTCAAGAACGCGATAACACTTGCACTCATTGGTGCGATTGTCGCTGAGTTTGTCGGTGCGGCTGAAGGCATGGGTGTTCTCATCAAAAAGTTCAACTTTCAGTTGGAAGTAGCGAATGGCTTTGCAAGCATTCTTGCGCTCATGTTCTTTGGTCTGATTCTCTACTGGATCATCGAGATTCTTGATAATCGGATTGTCTTCTGGCGCTCCCGTCGCTAGCCAATCCTTGCAAAATTCCCAAAATCGGAAAGGATCATTGTGAAGGTCGTGGATTTGTCTCATACGCTGGGTTTACATACACCCGGATGGGTGGGGTATCCGAGTTGCATAATGGAGTTCATTAATGAGGGTGAGCTCGATGTTATTGATGCATTGGCTGAAGGAGCCTTGCTGCCGTGAGTGATGTGTCAGGTGCGAGGGCGTTCGATTCTATTTTGCCTGCCGATGTGCCATACGAGGCGCGCGTTGTACAACCAACGGAATGGGCTGAGTCTATTGCGCTGACAGGCGAGGGCGGGGCGTGTTTGCCGATTATCTGGCCAGGTATGGGGGCAGTTGAACGTTCACTGCATCAGTTCCGGCTCCCATCAGGTGTAAGCACTCTCGTTTTCGAGCACCCATCGGAGGCTGTGTACTACGTGATCTCGGGTGAGATTGACGTGATGGAAACAGCCGTTGGTAGTAGTACGCGAATCGATACGGGTGCGATGTTTCACGTCGAGCCAGGTACAAAGTATCGATTTGCAGGAGCATCGGAGCTTGCAGTGGTTATCGGAGGGCCGTGCCCTGCTGACCCTGCTTTATATCAAGACAAATTCCTAGCGAAGTGAGGCACTGACTGTGGCAATCAAGTTCTACCATCGGGATAGACCCGGATTGATGGTGCCGATGATCTCGCGTGATGCACGCCTTGTCGTCTGGTTAGGAAGCGGTGCCCGGACCGCAAATATGAATTTCGTTGTGATGGAACCTGGGGAGGAAAACACCCCCCACATACACGCCGAGTCCGAAGATACGATCTTTATCCTCGAGGGCCGCGGAACGCTTAAAGATCACACGAACGACGTAGTTTTAGATTTCCAGGCTGGCGACGTTATTCATATTCCCATTGGTCTCATGCATGCAGTCCGGGCTGATCGGGGAGAGAAAATCGTGAGCGTCGGAGGTCCATGCCCTGCTGACACGGGCATGTTGCGGGCTGCCGGAGTAGATGTCGATGCTTTGCTAGAGCGGGCGTAATAACGCGATGAAGCCTCAGTCGTTTGATTACTTCAGAGCAGCGTCAGTTGAGGAGGCAATTTCACTCCTGGTGCAAGAAGGTGAAGATTCGAAAGTTTTGGCGGGTGGACAGAGTCTCCTTCCCATGATGAATTTTAGGCTTGCACGACCAACAGCACTTATTGACGTTGCGCACATTGACGCGCTTCGAGGAATCTCGATGACTCCATCTGATATACGAATCGGGTCGATGACTCGTCATCTCGAGTTGGAGAACTCGACGGTCTCGGGTCCGATGGGATCGTTACTGCGGCAGTCTGCCGGGCGAGTTGGTCATCTTCCTATTCGAACCCGTGGCACGATTGGCGGCAGCTTGGCGCACAGTGATCCATCCTCGGAATGGTGCATGTTGGCTACTTTGATGGACGCTGAGGTCTCAATTGAGGGACCCCGAGGCTTGCGAAAAGTTGCTGCGCATGATTTTTTCGTCACATATTTCACTACAGCTATGGAGTTCGACGAATTGCTTATTGCTGTCGAATTTCCGCAACTACCTGGAAACTACCGAGTAGCCGTCCAGGAATTTGCGCGTCGAGCGGGGGATTTCGCGATCGTTGGAATCATGACGGCATTTTCAGTCGATGATGGAGTTATTGCAGATCCACGAATTGCTGTTGGTGGAGTGGCTGATCGGGTGCTTCGCCTTAGTGAGGCGGAGTCAGCGCTTGTCGGTAAAGAGCCGACTGAAGAAAACTTTTCAAAAGCAGCGACCATTGCGATGGGGGAAGTTAATCCCGCGGGTGATTTGCATGGACCGCCGGAGTTCAGGCGTGATTTGGTCAAGGCCCTGACGAGACGTGCTCTGGCGGGAGCGTCCGCATGAGTTCTTGGGTCGGGCGTCGTCTACCCAGACTTGATGATCCAGCTATTCTCCAAGGCCGAGGCCGATACGTTGCCGACATAGCGACGTCAGCTGATTGGTGGGCGGTATTTATCCGGAGTCCGCACGCTTCCGGTCGGGTGGTTTCGATCACGGCGCCGGACAACGTACCGTTGTATCTGGCTGCGGATATCTCGGCCAAACCAATAAGTCCGGTGTTAGAGCGGCCAGATTATGTGGAATCTCCAATGCCAATCTTGGCTGGCGAGGTGGTTCGATTTGCTGGAGAGCCGATTGCTGTTGTTCTTGGGCGTAGTCAGGCGGAGGCCGAGGATTTTGCCGAGTTGGTAGAAGTGGACATCAACCCTGACAAGCCAGTGCTCGATATGGATGACGCAATAAATCCGAACACCCGCGCAGTGCATTTTGATAGCGCGGGACATGAACGTAACACCGTTGTTGATTCACGTTTGACCACCGACAATTTTGACAAGCACATGGCGGATTGCGATCACAAAACAACGATTGAAGTTATCTCTAGTCGGCAGTCGGCTGTCCCCATCGAAACCCGTGGCTCTTTTGTGGAGCATGATCGCCGAAGCGGTAAATCCACATTAACGACGTCAACACAGATGCCGCACGTAGTACGCACCGGCATCTGTGATGTCCTAGGGATTCAGGCGCGTGATTTGCGAGTTATTGCCCCCGATGTTGGAGGAGCATTTGGCGCAAAGATGGCG
>JANQZS010000080.1 GCA_030728405.1 Candidatus Nanopelagicales bacterium
GTCTATGACGGAACGGTGCCTGGCACGAATAACTTTGTGGCACAAGGGATTTCAGTCCATAACTCGCTCGAGCAAGATGCCGACATGGTCATCCTTCTGCACCGGCCCGATGCCTTCGAGCGGGATGACCCGCGTGGCGGCGAGGCCGACCTGATCCTGGGCAAGCATCGCAACGGTCCGACGAAGACGATTACCGTCGCCCATCAGTTGCATCTGTCGCGGTTTACGAACATGGCGCGGCAGTAGTCATCTCTTGTAGGTTCTCAACTTTGACTGCATTTTCTCACGAGTGACTGCACCACCGCTGCACTTGTGCAAATAACGTGAGACACGCCGAACGGAATGCGCCGAACAAGATTTAGGCGATGCCATGGTGGCGGTGTGCCGGAAGCGGGGATCTCGCAACGCCCGACGGTTTCAGTGCGCTCTAAGGATTCTCTAGAGGAAGTTTGCACCGAGTGGCACCAAGCTTCCCTCAAACTGATCGGCAACGTGGCGCCGTGGCGGACCTTCCGCTGGTATCACGGGCAGAAGCACTACTCGGGAACGTACTGGTCAGCGACCGAGCAGGCCCACGTCATCTACGAATCTCGACTCGAACTTTCGCGGCTGCTTTTCGCAGACTTCGACACTGCCGTTAACCGGATCATCGCCCAGCCGTTCCTCCTACGCGCCGTCATCGGCAAACGTGAACGCAAGCACGTGCCCGATTTTCTTGTAATGACGGGCGGGGTTCCCGTGGTCGTCGACGTAAAACCGCGTTCGCAACTAGACAAGCCAGTTGTCAAGTTCACCCTTGACTGGACGAGGGTGCTCGTAGAGGGGCGTGGAATGCGCTACGAGGTGTGGAGCGAACCCCCCGCGACCGCACTTGGGACCGTCCGCTTCTTGGCTGGCTTCCGCAACGCGATGTGTTTCGACCCCGATCTCGTGAAAGCGTTGAAGGACCGAGATGATTTGGAAGGTCAAACGCTGCGGTATGCGTGTTCCGCGTACCGCACTTGGACAGAACCAGTCGTCCGCTCCGCCGTTCTGCATCTGTTGTGGTGCAACCACTTTGCCGTAAATCTTGATGAGCCACTGAGTGCAAGAACGATCATAACTAGAGGAGCCTGTCCGTGAGTGACGGTCTTATCCGTGTCAGCATTGGCACACGCTTCATCCACGACGGCGAACTTATGCAGGTCGCCGAGATCCATTTTGCGGCAACTGGAACAGTTGTCGTCCTTCGCTCTGTCACCCGAGCAAGCGGCGGCGTCACCAGGGTCACGCTGCGCGAACTCTTAGATGGCACTCGCGCGCGAATATTACCTGAGGACGCTGGCGCACAGGCCAATGACGACACTGACCTGGCCAGCGTCGTTATCGCGTCGATGACCGATTCAGAGTGCAAAGAATTGAACGAACGCGCCGCCCACCTTCGAGAAGCGTTGACAGGATACCGATCTGGGTCTGCAGAACTGGCGGCGGATGGTGAACCGAAAGAACAATACGACCCAGGACTGTCACTCACGAGCCGGTACACCGCGAAAGCGGCTGAACTCGGCGTGAGCCTGCGCACGATTAAGCAGTGGGTCGCGGACTTCCGTCGACACGGCGTGGCCGGCCTGGCGCGTACCCAGGGCGATCGCCAGAAGCCCCTCGGAAACGTCGATGACAAATGGTCAGAGACAGCGCTTGAGGTGATGGTCGAACATATAGATCAATCAAAACCATCGCAGAACATGGTGATCAACCGGACCAACGCCAGAGTCATCGCGCGATTCGGTGAAGGTGCCGTGAAGATTCCCTCGCGTGCAACCGCGTACAGGATTCTCGCAGAGCTGGAGAACCGTCACCCCACGTTTCGGCACAGCACGAAACGAAACCGGGATATTGCAGACCGCCCATCCGAGGCATACGGGAGGCTGCGGCCCACGCGGCCCGGCGAGTACCTCCTGATGGACACCACGCGATTGGACGTCTTCGCGCTGGACCCGCTCACGCTGAGATGGGTGCAGGCTGAATTAACAGTCGGGATGGACTGGTACACCCGGTGTGTCACAGGGATCCGATTGACGCCGGTATCTACGAAATCGGTTGATGCCGCGGCTGTTTTGTACCAGACGTATCGTCCACGAGCAGCAGGTAAGGAGTGGCCGTCCTTCGCTGTATGGCCCGAGCACGGTGTTCCACGATCGGTCCTGATCGACGCAGGCGCCATTGCAGGACCTGTGGTCGGAACAGCCGGTCCAGCGATCGTGCCCGAGACTGTTGTGATCGACCACGGCAAGATCTACGTCTCCGACCATCTGACCAGTGTGTGCCAGCGAATGGGGATTTCAATCCAGCCCGCGCGGCTGCGGACCGGTCGTGACAAGGGGCCGGTAGAGCGGTTCTTCCGCACCATCCGCGAGGACTTGTTGCAAGTCCTGCCGGGATACAAGGGTCCCGATGTGCATTCCCGTGGGCTGGAACCGGAATCCGAAGCCTTCTTCTACCTCGACGAGCTGGAGGCAATAATCCGGGAGTGGGTGGCCGTGGTGTATCACCACCGTCCACACGACAGCCTCGTCGACCCGCATGTGCCGGGCCTGCGGATGACACCGGCGCAGATGTTCGAGCATGGCGTCGCCCGCGCCGGCTACATTGAGGTTCCTCGTGATCCCGACCTCGCTTACGAATTCCTCAAGACCGAGTTCCGCAAGATCCAGCACTACGGCGTGGATTTCGGCGGCCGCCGCTACAACGGGTCCGCACTCAATCTCTACCGCAACATGACCAGCCCGTATAAGGGAAAAGCCAAGGGGCGCTGGCCCATTCACCACGATCCCGATGACGTCACCCGAGCCTATTTCCGCGATCCGGAAACAAGGCGCTGGAACACATTGATGTGGGAGCACGCACCGTCGATGGAGATGCGGCTCAGTGAGGACGCCCTGGCGTACGCCCGCAAACTCGGCGCAGCCAAGTACACCTACCCCGACGACCGACTTGCCGTAGCTGATCTGCTTGAGCGCTGGAACCTTGGGCTGGGAAACACCCTCGCTGAACGCCGGATGGCGTTGAGGCTCTCCCGCGAAGCCGCGTCGATCGAACTACCGCAGCGAGGTGAAGAAGTCGTCACCCTGCCCTCGGTGGCCAGGGTTCTGGCCGCTGCGGGCCCCCCAGCCCCAGATGCCGAAGAGGAGGCACCCCAGGAGCCAGACCCTGAGACCGGTGATGACGACGCCGCCGATGACCGGAGTGCCGGCGATGAGGACGACTTCTACGCCGACGCCTTCGAGGACGCGTGAGGATGCCAAACGGGCTGGATCAACAGCGTCCCCCCCGTTTGGACAATCTGACCCTGTCCCGCAAGGAGGGATGGCACCGCTTCGTCAACACCCCTGCTCGAATTCCGCCGGAGTCGTTGACCCGCAGAGAATTTAAGCGGTTGAGCGAAGAGGCATTTGACGACTACAACCGGCAGCGCCGCGAATGGCATGCCAACCTCGGCCCGATCAGTACACCTCAGCTGACTGCGCTGCATGAAGACTTGTGGGACATCGTTGACAGTAACGCCCAGGATGGCGACAAAGCCAAAGGTGCGGTGGCAATCGACGCCTTTCCCGGGCTGGGCAAGACGACAGCAGTGCTGGACTTCGCTAAGAAGTTCCATAAACGCGAGGTAAAAGAGCAAGGTGCTGAAACCTACGAAGGCAATGAACGGTGGCCGGTGTGTCGGGTGGGATTGACCGGCAATACCGGCATGGTCGAATTCAACCGGGCCATGCTGTCCTTCTACGCCCACCCAGGGATGTCGAAAGGTAACGCCGCCCATTTCGCGCACCGCGCACTGGATTGCGTCCTGACATGCGAGACGAAACTGTTGATCGTGGACGATCTTCACTTTCTGCGCTGGCGAAATACCGTTGGAGTGGAGATCAGCAACCACTTCAAGTACATCGCCAACGAGTTCCCCGTCACGTTGATCTTTGTCGGCGTGGGGTTGGCGGCACGAGGCCTGTTCTCCGAGGGGCATTCCTACGATGACGCGGTGATCGCTCAAACCGGTAGACGCACGACCCAACTC
>JANQZS010000081.1 GCA_030728405.1 Candidatus Nanopelagicales bacterium
TGACATCCCGTTATCCAGACTTAATGGGTAGCCGCACGGTGACGATGACTCCGTGTGCACCGGCTGACCTTCTTGACCACGTCCCACCCATGTGTCCCACCCAGGAGTCGATCACCACCGTCCCTAACCCGGGGGAGACCGCTTCGGGAAGACCTACGCCGTCGTCGGTGATCTTGAAGATCAGGTCGTCGTTTTTGGTCGTCAGACGCAAAGCAACTTGCGAGGCGTGTCCGTGAGCAGCAGCGTTCAAGAGCGTCTGTTCGCAGATCCGGTAGATCGCCTCCGACATGTGCTCTTTGTTTTCTGCAGCACGGACGGCCTCCGCTGCGAATTCCTCGGTCACACTCATGATTGGGCGGTACCTGCGCGTCAGTGACCGTATTGCCTGCGGAATGCCCACAAGGTCGAATTCCGGTGCTAGTTCGGCGATCACTCCGTGCAACTGATCCCCACGCACGTACTCCAATTCATCGGAAACTGATCGGAGTCGATCGGCGGTTTCGGTGGGTGCATCATGAGCGATCTGTTCAATCTGCATGCCGATGGTCAAAATTGAAGACTGGATTTCGTTGTGCACCAAATTGCTCACCTGTCTGCGGGTGTCAGAGTCAGCCTGCACGAGACGTCTCTGCTGCATCTTTGCCAGTGCCAGAGCCTCGTCAGCGCGAACGATCTCTTGTTGCAGACGGGAGCCGAAGACTCCGAAAATTACTGTAATAACCCAAAGAATGATGAACCAGCGCAAGATTCCAATAGCGGGAGAACTGGCGTTGTAGAACCCTAAAATGGTTGTGGCGTCATTCGCCTCGAGTTTCTCAACTGGGAGAAGAATAAGTCGTGACGTGAAGGAAAGGACAGCAGCGCTGAAGAGGATTCCGTAATACACCGGCCATGACGGCGCTCGATGACGGCCGTAGCGACGAAACGACCAAGTGAAAGCTGTGGCGATGAATGCCAACGGAACAGCAACACTTGCAACGAACGCCCACACCGACGGTCCACTCACACCTGCAACTGCTGATAGCGCAAGTATGACAAAGGAAAGGATGATGTAAAAAGGAGCCGCAGCTACCGTAATCCATGGGTGCATCGGCCATGGCCGTACCAGGTTCACAACAATCTTGCGTGCCGCACTTATCGCGCGCCGGACTAAATGTGCCATGTCATCCGTCCGGGTCAACGTTGATGCCCCGTGCATGACGCAAGTAGATCAGCACTGCTGTCGTGCGCACGTCTCGACCTGAAACCGGATCGGGTACCAGCGCACGATAAGCCCGGGACGTATCCTGGCGCACCACGTCGAGACTCAAACCTAGGCTTTCAGCGACTGCTTTATTGTCCCAGCCAGCCGAGAGCAGAGACATGATCTGACGTTGACGAGAACTCAAACGAGAAAGAGGGTCATCGTCTCCTTCGTCGTCCGGATCCGAGTCCCGATAGACAATCCCTGATGCAGTACCGACAAGGACGTTGACCAATTCATCTATGTCGAGACGAACTCGTTTGTGCAGGGTCGACCAACCCCATTGCTGCGCCACGGGTACTCGGCTCGGCAACTGAGGGAGAGGGTGCTGGGAGTGCAGCACGAGGCCAATGTCGGCATTGCGCGCCCGAAGTGCACAGCCAAGTGCGATTCCGTCCATGGCATCAGCGCCTAGGGCAACGTCAAGAAGCGCGACGTCGGCTCCCATTACCTCGGGCCCTTCCAAGGCTTTCACGGCCGATCCGGTCGCAAGGACTAAGTCGATTTCGGGTCGGGTCGACAGTACGCCCGTCATGATCCCGCGCAGGGCGGGATCATTCTCGACGTAGATCACACGAGACGGCCTCACTTCCCCTAATGCTGCCATGCCCTCACTGTGTCATCTCATGAAGCACGCATAAGAAAATGTCACTGCAGTGACGCCACAGGTGCGTCGGCGCGCTCGTCCAGGCGCGGTCCAGCTACGTCAAGGCCTTCGATAGCGCTCAGATTACTTCGATCCCAAAATCCTGGCGCAGGCAAAATAGCGAATTTGCTGTCTGCTCTCCGCCGTCGGAGTGGTTTCGGGACCATTCGCCCCGGTCAACCGGCGGTGTGCTGCGACGAGGGGAAACCGATGGATGCGAAATTTGACTACGTAATCGTTGGGGCAGGATCCGCGGGGGCGGTCGTTGCCGCCCGATTGAGCGAGGACCCGAACATACGGGTGTGCCTTCTGGAGGCCGGTGGTGCGCCGCCGCCCGCGGAGATGGTGCCCGCCGCCGTGGCGAGCCTGCAGAACGATCCCGCCACTGACTGGATGTACAACGGCGACCCGGGTGGGGTCGGAAAGGGACTCGTTGGCGGCAAGATGATGTTGCCGCGGGGAAAGATGCTGGGCGGCTCCTCGGGCCTGAACTACATGGCGTACGTGCGTGGTCACCCGGGAGACTTCGATTCGTGGGCTGCTCAGGGAGCTGAAGGATGGTCCTATCAAGAGGTCCTGCCCTATTTCTGCAAGGCCGAGGGATTTGTGGACAGCCCTGAGCTAAACGCTGATCTCGACGTGCATGGTCATGACGGCCCGGTGGGAGTGTCACTACGCCAACCGATTCTGGATGCCTCCACGCAGTTCGTGAAAGCAGCGGGTGCTGTGGGTTTGCAGCCCGGCGATTACAACGGCCGCGACCGCCTCAGTCCAGAAGGGGTGGCCTCGCCGTTCCAAACTACGACGAAGGATGGCCGGCGAAGTTCAACCTTCCACGCCTACCTTGAGCCGGCGATGGACCGAGAAAATCTCACGATAGTTACCGGCGCGCTTGTCGAGCGAATTGTGCTGGAGACAGACGGCGATGCAGTACGTGCCACCGGAGTGGTTTACCGCACCGAGCAGGGCGCACTGGAGACGGTAGTAGCGGGCACCGAGGTGGTGCTGTGTGCGGGCACGATCGGGTCACCGCACCTGCTCAAGCTCTCCGGGGTCGGGGCCCGCGACGAACTCGCCGCCGCCGGGGTGGAATGCCTCGTCGACCTCCCTGACGTTGGACGTCACCTGAAAGACCACCTGCATGCGCCCTTGATGTTCGCTGCTGACGGAATTGGCGAGACGATGACTGAGATTGCGATGTCACTGGGGCCCGACGCGCTGCGGGCTCCGGCAGGTCCACTGCCGGCCGACCCAGCCGATGATGTCGACCTACCCGAGCCGCTGGCCGCTGCCAAAGCGGAGGCGGAGCGCCGGATCGGTGAATGGTTCACCACTGGGCGAGGTTTGGCTTCGTCTTCTCTCTACGACGCGGTCGCCTTTTTCTCGACGGGGCTTGGCGATGAGCACACCCACGATGCGCAGATCGGTTTCCTGGCTACCGGATACACGCCGGGGATCTGGGAGGGTGTCTTCCGTCTTCCGTCGGCTGCGTTCTTTGACGACCCAGAGGCTTTCCTTGACCCGACGCGGGGCCAGGTGGTGTTGCTGCCTAATCCCGTACAGCCGCACTCTGAGGGTTCGGTAACGCTGGTAAGCGCTGACCCTGCGGTTCATCCGCGGGTCGAGTTCAACTATTTCGACGATCCCCACGACGTTGTGGTCATGATCGCTGTGATGCGCAGGGCCCTTGAAATCGCGAAGGCTTGGCCTGGCGGCGGCCTGGGTGAGCCAGTCATTCCACCGCATTTGGCCCAAGCTCATGGTCACGTTGCCGGTGCCGACCCAAGTGACGCGCTACTAGAGGACCTTGCACGTCATTACGCACTGACCGTGTACCACGCGACGTCGACCTGTCGGATCGGCGATGTTGTTGACCCGAATTTGCGTGTCCTTGGTATCAGCGGCTTGCGCGTGGCGGATGCGAGCGTGATGCCCAACGTGGTCAGTGGCAACACCAACGCCGCGGCAATCATGATCGGTGAGAAGGCAGCAGAACTAATCGCCATTGATAATGGTGTGAACCTTCTTGAGGTGGTCGGCTAGGCGCCGCTGATTTCATTTCCACTGTTGTTGTGGGGCAACGGAAATAGTTGTTGTCGGGGGTTGTGTGTGTCAGTGTGATCGCGTATACTCGTACACATGTTCGATACATCGGGTGGGGTTG
>JANQZS010000082.1:0-288 GCA_030728405.1 Candidatus Nanopelagicales bacterium
GGAAAAATCCCCATCGAATAAGCCTGAATCAGGGTGTGGATTTCAAGATCTGCTCCCACAGCGACGACGTCATCATCCTCTGGTGCGGTAGCAGGATCAGGAAAATCCCACATGGTTTAAAAGTCCCTCATGGTTAATCTAAGGGCGAGGGCAGGAAAGATGCGGTTCAACTTCGGCGGCCGCAGCATCTCCATAAGCTCCAGCAAGACGTTCTAGGAAGTGCCGCTGGGCCAACTCATATTCCTGAGTACCAACGGTCTCGATCACAGAGGTGGCCCGAAGAGACCC
>JANQZS010000082.1:298-12829 GCA_030728405.1 Candidatus Nanopelagicales bacterium
GCGACGACGTCATCATCCTCTGGTGCGGTAGCAGGATCAGGAAAATCCCACATGATTTACGGGCGGGGGCAGGAAAGATGTGGTGCAACTTCTGCGGCCGCAGCGTCTCCATATGCTCCAGCGAGACGTTCCAAGAAGTGCCGCTGAGCCAACTCGTACTCCTGGGTGCCAACGGTCTCGATCACATAGGTGGCCAGTAGCGAACCGATCTGGGCTGAACGCTCATCCGATAACCCCCAAGCCTGTCCAGACAAATATCCGGCACGAAATGCATCGCCAACCCCGGTGGGATCGGCTTTGCGCTCCTCCTCTGGGACGGTCACTACAACCGGATCCATGCCGCGACGTTCGATTCGGGCACCAGCGGGTCCCAATGTGGTGACGCGAACCTCCACCATTTTTGCAATGTCGGAAGGAGTCCAACCGGTTTTCTGCTCAATGAGTGCCGACTCGTACTCATTCGTGAATAAGTACAGCGCCCCTTCAATGAGCGGCTTGATCTCTCCACCGTCCATGCGAGCGAGTTGCTGCGAGGGGTCAGCTGCAAATGGGAATCCGCGCAAGCGGCATTCCTCTGTGTGGCGGGTCATCGCTTGCGGATCATTGGCACCGATGAGTACAACGTCAGGCGCACCCACCCGGTCAACGATGGGTTTGATTTCAATATTGCGGGCTTCCGACATTGCACCAGGGTAAAAAGATGCGATCTGGTTTTGTTCAGAGTCTGTGGTGCAGACGAATCGGGCCGTGTGGTGAACGTCCGAAATGTGGACCGCGGTCGTATCAACCCCGTGCCGGTTGAGCCACGACTCGTAATCAGCAAAGTCTGGGCCGACAGCGCCGACGAGAACTGGCTTGAGGCCAAGGCAACCCATCCCGAACGCGATGTTGGGAGCCACTCCCCCTCGGCGAACCTGGAGTTCCTCCACTAAAAAGGAGAGAGACACCTTGTCGAGCTTTTCAGCGACAAAGGAGTCCGAAAACTTTCCAGGGAAAGTCATCAAGTGGTCGGTGGCAATGGAACCAGTAATCAGAATGGACACGTGACGGGACACTACCGTTTATGGACGTCAAATCTGCGATTGCAGGACTCTTAGCCGACCCATTTCGCACTTAACCGCTCGCCCAGATCAAGCAAAGCGTTGCGTTGCTTGATGGTGATCTTGGCGGACGGGTTTACGTAGGCAAAGGTTTCGACGATCGCATCGCCAGCCTGGGTGTAGACGGCGAGGGTGGAGGTGCGATCGCGGTATTGCTTGTCGGTGTCGTTGAATCGAGCGTTGACCTGAACAAAGAACACCTCATACTCGCCACCTGCGGGTGATCCGGTGGTCGTGGTGGTGCGAATGCTGCCGGTAGGCCCGTTGGCAGCCGTTCGCACGCCATCACAGGTGCCGAGATCGCTAAAAAGCTTCTGGAATGAGGCTTGGGCGGCATCAGCTGTTGGAAATTGATAGACGCGCTCCATTACCTCGGAGTAGGTCTTCTTGTTGCTTGTTTCGATATCCACGACATATTGCGAGGAGGGCGCCGGGACACTCACCAGCGTTTTCCCCTCGGGAGTTCCGCAGATACCGATGGACTTACCCAAAACCTGGGAGGTGAAGTCGTAGTTCTTGGCTTTGCCGAAAACCTCAGGGACCTCAGTCTCGTTCAGCATTTTTGCCTTGACCTCAGCGTCCGTGGCTGCGCTGGCAGAGGGGGCCACAAGCGCTCCACACGCGAGAGCGAGCGCAACAAAACCCACAGACACAGATCGAATCATCAGCAAATCTCCTGGCAGTTGTTAGTGGAACGAATCTCCACACGCGCAGGAGCCGGTGGCCTGCGGGTTGTCAATCGTGAAGCCCTGCTTCTCGATGGTGTCAACAAAGTCGATCGTGGCGCCACTGAGGTACGGAGCGCTCATCCGGTCGGTCACAACGTTGACTCCGCCGAAATCCTTGATGACGTCGCCATCGAGGCTACGGTCGTCGAAAAAGAGTTGGTAGCGAAGTCCCGAGCAGCCACCTGGCTGAACTGCGACGCGCAACGCGAGGTCTTCACGGCCCTCTGAATCAAGCAGGGTCTTCACCTTGGAAGCAGCGGTTTCGGTGAGCAGAATTCCGTCTGTCACCTGATCTGTCGCCTGATTGGTGGTCTCTGTCGACATTTCCTTCTCCTTCATAACGGTGCTCTGATTGCGGTGTCGTGGAATGAGTGCCTCTCGGGACAACCCGAGTCGAGCCCTATTTATTCCCCAAGCCTGCATCAGAATGGCATACTCCGCCTGCCGAGGTGTGCACCCGGGCACCCAGTGCAACACTTAGCGAATGACCGGAACGTTCGTTGAGCCAACACCCACCCCCTTGGCCCTTCTCCTTCTCGGCCAGCAAGCAGACCCCAACAGCGAGCGGGGGGTCGAGTGCCCGGGAGACCTACCGGCCCCATCTGACCCCGATCTGGTCAATCGAGCTCGCGCAGCAAAGGCCGCACTTGGGGATCGTGTTTTCATTCTCGGCCACCATTATCAGCGCAATGAGGTCATCGAATTTGCCGATGTAACAGGCGACTCGTTCAAACTGGCCCAACAGGCCGCCGCCCACCCTGAAGCTGAGTTCATAGTGTTCTGCGGCGTCCACTTCATGGCGGAGAGCGCCGACATTCTCACGAGCGCCCACCAGCAGGTGGTGCTTCCAGATTTAGCCGCTGGCTGCTCGATGGCCGATATGGCCGAAATTAGCCAGGTTGAAGACTGCTGGGCCGCTCTCGATCGAGCCGGCGTTGCAGAGGTAACAGTGCCGATCACGTACATGAATTCCTCAGCGGCCATCAAATCTTTCACCGGTAAGCACGGCGGATCGGTATGCACGTCCAGCAACGCCGAGCGCAGCATGGAGTGGGCATTTGAACAGGGCGAGAAGGTCCTGTTTCTCCCCGACCAGCACCTCGGTCGCAACACCGCGGTACGCGATTTAGGCCTGTCCCTTGATGACTGTGTGGTGTACAACCCCAATAAGCCCGACGGAGGCCTGACCCACGAGCAGATGCGGGAAGCGAAAGTGATTCTGTGGAAGGGTCACTGCTCAGTGCACGGTCGGTTTACACCGGAGTGTGTTGACGACGTTCGCGAGCAAGTTCCCGGCATCACCGTGATCGTGCATCCCGAGTGCGCCTATGAAGTTGTTGAAAAAGCCGACATCGTCGGGTCAACGGAAAAGATCATCGCGACCATCTCGGCGGCCGAACCAGGCACCTCTTTTGCCATTGGCACGGAGCTGAACCTTGTGAAGCGCATCGCCCAACAAAATCCAGACAAGCGCATCGTCTACCTCGATAAAACTGTGTGCTTCTGCTCCACCATGAATCGCATTGATCTGCCCCACTTGGTCTGGGCCTTGGAGTCACTCTTGGCCGGTAACGTCGTCAATCAGATTGTCGTTGACGATGAAACCAAAAAGTGGTCAAAAGTTGCACTCGACCGGATGCTGGCGCTGCCTGGTCCCACTGCTGCGCGGGATTAATCAATCCTGGTAAATGCTGGCGCTACAAACCTGGTGCGTTCCACACCGCGAACCATCGCTCCATCGCGGGCTCCATTGGCAACTCAAGTGTGAGCCGATCCCGAATTTGCATCTCTAGAATGTTGTCACGTTGTTCACCGCCCGGCTTCGGGGCAAACGGGTAAAACGTTCCCTGTTTGAAGAGGTACACAAGAGCGAGCGTGCGCCCAGTCGGGTCGGTGAACCCGACGAGAGAGCACAACAACTGCGGACCAAACCCGGCATCGACGAGCGTGGAGTTGATGGCATGTAAGTCGGTGACCAACGCCGAAACATCTGCCGGCTCCGTGCGCACCACCATCCAGTCAAATCCAAAGTCATCGGCTACCACTTCAATGGCCGGACCACCATCAGCATCGAGCAATTGCCGAACCTCAGATTCAACGTCGGCGAACGCCCGACCCTCGGGTGCGCGAAACGCAACGGAACCACTCCCCGTAGGCAGGAAGTCCATTTCCACCTGAAGCGTGATCGCGGCATTGGGCAGGGAGAAGAGCGCATCCAGATTGGGCTTTGCTACATCTCGCCGGCCGCGGATCGCGTCGAGAAAACCCACTAGCGCTGGCCGAGTTCGTCGGCGACTTTGGCCAAATTGGCCAGCCGCTTCTCCAGACTCGGGTGGGTTGACATGAGCCCTTCCAAGGTAAAGCCCTTACGACTAGCGATCGCCGGGGCAAATGCCAGATTGCTCACCGGCTCCATGGCTCTGATGTCCTTGGTGGGAATTCGCGCCATTTCACCAGTGATTTTCACCAAAGCACTCGCCAACGCCGTGGGCTTGCCGGTGACGAGTGCCCCGCCACGGTCCGCACCCAATTCCCGATAACGGGATAACCCGTTAATCAAGAGATATGAAATGAAATAGACGACGACGCTGACCACCATGATGACGATGAACATGACCGCTGCATTCTGATTGCGGTTATCGCGCATCATCGATCCCCACATCATGCTGCGGGCCAGGAATCCAGCGACGATAGCGGTGAACGAGGCGATCGTCATGACCGTTACGTCGCGGTGCGCCACGTGTGAGAGTTCGTGGGCGAGCACTCCTTCAAGCTCGTCGCGATCTAGGCGCTTGAGTAGGCCGGTCGTGACCACGACGACAGCCCGCTTCGAGGTGCGCCCCGTTGCGAATGCGTTGGGGGTGTCGTTGTCTGCAATTCCCAAGCGTGGTTTTTCCATGTCAGCCATGGCGCACAGGCGGTCCACTATCGCGTGCAATTGGGGGGCTTGCTCGGGTGTGACAACCACAGCATTCATCGACTTCATGGCCAAGGAGTCCGAGAACCACCATTGAAAGAAGAGCATTCCGCCGCTGAGTCCTAAGACCAGAACTGCGCTGAAGCCGAGGGAAAACAAGATCCCCGCGAGAATCACATAGATGAGTCCGAGGCCAAACATGGTTCCGAACATCCGGAATGAAAGGCCCCGGTCTTTCCCATAACGAGTGCCAGTTGCCATGGAGTGCTATTGCTCCAATTCTGGCTTCTTCTCGGCGCCACCCAACTCCGCCCGCATTGAAGCGAGTTGCGCCTCAACTTCGGAGTCACTCGCCATGCGCTCCAACTCGACGGTGATTGAGTCTTTGGACATTCCGGAGACATCTTCAAGAGCCCCGGATGCCATCAATTCATCCAAGGCGCCCGCGCGTGCCTGCATCTCGGCGGTCTTCTCCTCTGCGCGCTGTACAGCAAGGCCAACATCGCCTAGTTCGCTGGAGATACCTGCTACAGCCTCATTGATCTTGGTCTGCGCTTCAGCAGCTGAGTACGTGGCCTTGATGGTTTCCTTGCGGGTGCGGAAAGATTCAACACGGGTCTGCAGCTGCTGCGCAGCAACTGTCAACTTCTCCTCTTGCTCTTGAAGCTGAGCGAGTTGAATCTGCAGATCCTCAATCTGCTGGTGCAGCCCACTGCGACGAGTGAGCGCCTCCCGCGCAAGGTCTTCGCGGCCGGCGCCAAGAGCTGCCCGCGCCTGGCCTTCAAGTTTCACTTCTTGCTGGTTGAGACCCTGGATTTGCAGTTCCAAGCGCTTGCGACTGGTAGCGACGTCGGCCACTCCGCGGCGAACTTTTTGCAAAAGCTCGAGCTGCTTCTCATAGGAGTAATCCAGCGTCTGGCGCGGATCCTCCGCCTTGTTGAGCGCTGAATTTGCCTTCGACTTAAAAATCAAGGTGAAGCGCTGCCACAGACCCATGTCGAATTCCTTTGCTTTGCGCCAGCCCCACGGCCGGCCCCTAACTCACCTTATGACGCCGGGCACCTCGGTGCAGAGCCGGACGCGAGCAAGTGCGCACCAGCCGGCTACGCTCGGTGATTATGTTCGGACGTAAAAGCAGTGAGGCACCGGCCCAGCCATCGGCCCCGGCCGATTCGGCTTCGGGCCACGAGCACGACCCGCAGGCTCCCAAGGGGCGCCCGACTCCCTCCCGCAAGGAGGCCGAGCAGGCTCGCAAGTCAACAATTCGCGCCCCCAAAGGCGGCAAAAGGACCAAAGAAGGCAAGAAAGCCGCCCGTGAGCGGGACCGCGAGGATCGCGCCCGCAGCCGCGCCGGAATGCTCGCAGGCGACGAGCGATACATGCCCGCAAGAGATCGTGGGCCGGCCAAAAAATTTGCCCGGGATTACGTCGATTCGCGCTTCACTCTTGCCGAGTACTTCATCTTCGTGGCCATTGGTGTCATCTTGCTCGGGTTTATCAATAACCCAGCACTACAAGGCTTGATCACCGGCGCCTTCTTTCTTTTTACCACGCTCATCGTTCTCGATATGGTCATCATGCTCATCCAGATGAACCGCAATGCGGCCAAAGAATTCCCGGAAAAGTCCGAACGCAAGGGCATCACCTTGTACGCGGCATTGCGGGTGTTGCAGTTCCGCCGGCTCCGGCTTCCTCCGCCACGGGTTACCCGACGCGGTCTGCCGGTAGTCCCGAAAAACAAGAAGTAGTGACCACCGGATCAGGAGAAGAAAATGGGCTGGACTTGGCAGTATTTGCATCTGGACGGCACTGAACTCCAAAAACTGCCGCCCTCGGCTGTTACCAGTTCTTTCCCTTCACAGGCCGACGCTGAATCGTGGGTTGGTGAGGCCTACCAACAACTTCTTGACGACGGCGTGGATCAGGTGACTCTTTTCGAAGAAGAGCGCAAGGTCTACGGCCCGATGAGCCTCCATCCGACGACCTGAATGGACTAGGGTCGTACCTACAACTGAATCCACACGTATTCGATTTCCAGGGAAAGTCCGGTGAGATCCCGGCGCTGTCCCGCAACCGTATTCCTGCCGCGAGCAGGCGAGTCGGAGCACCTGGCGAGTACGAGCGGCTCCATCCGTCGAGGTAACGGGAGCGGAGCTCGAGTCACACACTCGACTTTGCCCCTCTTCGGTTTTTGTTCTACCGATGAGGGGTTTGCCATGTCGAGTTGTGCGCGAGCGATGGTTCCGGAACTGCTCACTGAAAATTGAGGAACCATGCAGTTTCGCATTTCACTCAAGCGCGCATTCGTGCTTGCAACCGCCAGCGCGATTGCCGTCACCACCGTGGCCGCACTCCCCGCGCAGGCGGCACCATCAGCTACCACCGGGCTATACGGAATGGCTGATCCAACCTATGACGGCGTTACGCGTCAATCGCTCGCGATCATGGGTCAGCTGTCCAACGGCATCACCCCGCCCAAGGCAGCCATCACCTGGCTCGTAAATCAGCAGTGCGCTGATGGAAGTTTTCAGGCCTATCGGTCAGATCTCACCAAGCCCTGCAGTGCTTCAGATCCGGTCAACTATTCCGGTCCCGACACAAATCAGACTGCAGTCGCTGCAGCAGCGCTAGCTCTCGCCGGGAAGACTGAGAATGCTCGACGCGCCGTGGTGTGGCTGAACGGTGTGCAATCAGGCGATGGCGGCTGGCCCTACTACCCCGGTGGAGACTCTGACGCCAACTCCACATCGCTGGCGATCCTGGCGCTGCGCAACGTGCAACCTCAAGACCGGAGCGCCCGAGTCCCCAACGCCGTGAAGTACTTGGGCACCCTGCAAATTCCCTGTGGACAGGCGGGCGGCGGCGCACTCCCGTATCAGGCGGGCGGAGTACCGAGCCAGCTTGCATCATCAGAGGCGATGGCGGGGATCGTCGGCAGGTTCCCGGTCGCGCAGGCCGTTCCTCTCACCCGGAACCCGCGCTGCACCGGCAGCGTGGAGAAGAAGCTCGCCAGCTATCTCGCCACGTCGATCACAATGAATGGTGTCCTCACTTCTGATTTCGGCACCGGCGCCGACTACGGCTCGACAGCACGCTCGATCATCGGACTGAACGCACTCGAAGTAGGCAAGGCCGCGGTGGCTCGAGGCTCGCGTGCACTTCAGTCGAATGCGCGTGTGTACGCCCTGCCCAACGGTGTTGCCGATCCGGGGGCGCTCGGCCTGCTCATGCTGGTTGCCGATGCCACTGGCGTTAATCCGAAGTCATACGGCGGCGTGAACTTGGTACGAACACTGTCGGCGAGTATTCGCTGATGTTGCACTCAGCGCGCGCATTCGGGGTGATTGTCTTGGCACTGACTGTGTCGGGACTCCTCCTTGCCCCGGGCGCGCGCGCTGAGAGCGGTTACCGCTACTGGACTTTCTGGGTGAGCGAAGGAGAAAACTGGCGCTTTGCTACCGAGGGCCCAGCCACCACCAGAACCAGCGAGGGTGATGTGTTCGGGTGGCGCTTTGCGATCACCACCGCAACTGCCACCAAGGATGCGCAACCATCAATTTCTGCACCGGCTGCATTCGCCAAAGCGTGCGCGGATGTGTCAGCTCCAGAAGGTGAACATCGGCTAGCAATCGTCATCGACTACGGAAGCGCTGACCAGGCACCTGAAGACGAGGTCCCACCAACGAATCGAATCGAGTGCGTGCTCGCGCTCGACGGAAGCACTGCCGCGCAGTCCTTGTCCACCATCGCCAACCTCCGGGTCGATCAAGGATTTGTGTGCGGTGTGGATGGATATCCAGAATCGGAATGCGCACCCGTGGTTGAACTACCCGTGGTTGAACTTCCTGTGATCGAATCACCCGCACTCGAATCAATGGAACTAGCTGAATCCACCTTGAGCTCGGAAGATAATTCGTCCGGCGGTCTCCCCATCAGCTTGATCGCATTCGCAATCACCGTGTTCGTTGTCCTGATGGGCCTTGCAGTCCTTCTCACTCGCAAGAAGGCCCGAACATGACCGTGACCGGCCCTCTAGCTCTGGGCTCAAACAGCCTGCCCAGATGGATCCATCCAGGTGCATGGTGGTTGTGGGCTCTCGCCTTGGCTTTCGCAGCCAGCCGAACCACAAATCCGTTGCTCCTCATTCTGATCGTGGCAGTTGCCGGCATTGTGGTGTTTCGGCGCCGACCTGACGCGCCTTGGGCGCGATCTTTTTCTTTCTTTCTTGCTCTCGGGGTGCTCATCATCGTGATTCGGGTCGTAGCCCAGGCCATCCTTGGGGCTTCCTTCGGGACAGTCCTCGTGGTGGACCTCCCGAGCGTGCAACTACCCACCTTCATGGCAGGACTCACCCTCGGCGGTCCGGTCTATCTGGAGTCACTTCTTGGCGCTCTGTACGACGGAATGCGCCTAGCAACAATCATCGCGTGTGTGGGAGCGGCCAACTCTCTTGCATCTCCAACCCGACTACTCAAGAGCGTTCCCGCCGCCCTGTACGAAGTAGGGGTCGCGGTGGTGGTTGCGGTCAGCTTTGTGCCGCGTCTGGTCGAACATGTTGTGAGCACTCGGCATACCCGTAAATTGCGCGGTCGCACCAACCGAGGAGTACGTGCCATCGCCGGCAGCGCGGTACCCGTTTTACACGGTGCACTAGAAAGTTCCGTGGTGCTCGCTGCAGCAATGGACTCACGTGGGTACGGCCGCCGTGCACCGGTGTCGGCGATGAGTCGTCGAACCACCTCGGCTGCGGTTCTCATCGGCTTGGTCTGCGTCGTCATCGGTTCTTATGGACTGTTATCTCCAGGCATGCCTGCGGGAGTCGCAATAGCCTTTATTTTGCTGGGACTTTTTGGGTCTGTAGCAGGCTTGTGGTGGGCAAGTAAATCGAGAACACGCACCGTATATCGGCCTGATCCCTGGTGGTTGCCAGAGTGGCTGCTAGCAGCGGCTGCGACAGGGGTTGTCGCGGCTTTCATTTACGTGGGAAACACGTTTCCCGCGCTTCTGAGTACATCCACGATGCCACCGGCAATTCCCGCCCTGCCCATTCTGTGCGTGATTGCGCTTCTCGCTGCAGCAACACCAGGCTGGTTCACACCGCGCCCGCCATTGCACCTATCGATGCCTTCCCTCAATGAGGTGCACGCATGATTATTTTCGACAACGTCACTTTCACATACGCGGAGAAGAGTGAACCGACGATTCGAAACTTGACCCTCGAGATCCCTGAAGGGGAACTAGTACTCGTGGTCGGTCGAACAGGCAGCGGTAAAACCACGCTGCTGCGGGCAATCAATGGACTCGTGCCGCACTTCACCGGTGGCACATTGCAGGGGCGCATCACGATCGATGGTCGCGATACCGCCACGCATCCCCCGAGGGAGCTGGCCGATCTTGTGGGAGTGGTTCCGCAGGATCCCATGAGTTCCTTTGTGACAGACATTGTCGAAGATGAACTCGCGTACGGGATGGAATGTCTTGGACTGACTCCTGCTGTTATGCGGCGTCGGGTTGAAGAAATTCTTGATCTCATGGGGATTGCCGATTTGCGCGATCGACCACTCACCACGTTGAGCGGCGGTCAGCGTCAGCGGGTCGCGATTGGCGCGGTGCTCACCTCACACCCCAAAGTGTTGGTCCTTGATGAGCCCACCTCAGCGCTCGATCCAGGGGCTGCCGAGGAGGTACTCGCTGCATTGCAAAGGCTCGTTCATGATCTCGGCGTGACCGTGGTGATGGCCGAACACCGCCTCGAGCGCGTGGTGCAATACGCAGACCGGGTGATCTTGGTGCCCGGCGGTGATGCGCCCATCACCTGGGGAGACCCCGCAGTCATGATGCTCAGCACGCCCATTGCCCCACCCGTGGTGCACCTTGGCCGATTAGCCGGCTGGAGCCCATTGCCCTTGAGTGTGCGCGATGCCCGTCGATCAGCATCTGGCCTGCGAAATCTGCTGATCGGTCAGCAACCGCATCTGCGGTCGGTTCAGTCCGCACCGGTTCCCGTAGCTGACATTGACTCACTCGTGGTGCGCTACGGCCAACGAGTTGCGTTGCGCGCGGTATCGATCACTTTTGCATCGGGCACGATCACTGCACTGATGGGCAGAAATGGTGCAGGCAAATCTTCCCTACTCAATGCCCTCGTCGGCCTGGTTCCCTTCGCGGCAGGCTCGGTCACATTCCCTGCAACTCCTGAGCACAATCATGCATCCGGAAATCTCCTGGCCAAGGTTGGCCTCGTTCCCCAAGAACCAGGTGACCTGCTCGAGGCCATCACCGTTGCAGAAGAGTGCCGGCACGCAGATCGTGATGCCGGATGCGAGCCGGGAACCACTCGGGCCCTTCTCGCATTGCTCGCACCCGAGATCGTGGACACGACCCACCCGCGCGATCTTTCCGAGGGGCAACGTTTACTGCTTGCTCTCACCATCATGCTGGCAGCACGACCGCCACTTCTGTTGCTCGATGAGCCAACCCGGGGCTTGGACTACCCAACAAAGCACCGACTCGCAACGATCCTGCGTGATCTTGCTGATGCCGGTCACGCGGTCGTCATGGCAACTCACGACGTTGAACTTGCAGCAGAAGTGGCCGATCGAGTGGTCGTGCTGGCCGATGGCGAGATCGTGGCCGACGGCAGCACCTCTGACATCGTCACGTCCTCGCCAATGTTTGCACCGCAAGTTGCAAAGGTCTTGGCACCTGGGCGCTTCCTCACGGTGGATCAGGTACGCACCGCACTTGACGAGGAGAGCGCATGAGTGCGGTGACCGAGAAGGGCTTGCAATTTCGGACCTCTGCACCAGTGCGAATAGGTCGCAGATCAGCACTATCTATTGCTCTGGTCAGCGCGATCGGCTTGATCGCGTTCCTGTGGCCACTCTTTGCTCCCCCAGACTCCGCGATCATCGCGCATGCAAGTGACGCGCCATGGCTCTTTGCGGCAGTGGTGCCACTCGTTCTCGTCGTTGTTCTGGCGCAATTAGCTGATCGAGACATGGACGCAAAGTCGATTGCGCTACTCGGAGTACTCGCTGCCGTGATCGCAATTCTGCGACCACTGGGCACCGGGATCGCTGGAATCGAACCCATGTGGGTGGTGCTGATTCTGGCTGGCAGGGCTCTTGGTCCTGGCTTCGGATTCGCACTCGGATCGATATCGATCCTGGCCTCGGCTTTGCTCACCGGAGGAGTGGGACCCTGGTTGCCGTTTCAGATGTTGGGTGCCGCATGGGTTGGCATGGGTGCTGGGCTACTGCCTCGCCACATGCGGGGCATTCGCGAAATCGTCGTACTGTGCATCTACGGGGCCATCGCCACGATTTCGTACGGCTTTCTGCTGAACCTGTGGTTTTGGCCCTTTGCACTGAGCCTTCCTACCCAGATCGCGTTTGTGCCCGGTGCTGATTTCGCGAACAACCTTGCCGCTTGGTGGCGTTTTAACATCGTTACTTCACTGGGGTTCGATCTTCCGAGAGCAACTTTGACAGTCGTCTTGATCGCCGTTGCCGGCCGGCCAATTCTCGTTGCTCTCAGGCGCGTATCTCGAATTGCCGCATTCGACATGCCTGTCAGATTCGAAGGCACCACGATGCCCAAGGGATCTAGCACAATGGGCTCGTGATCGTTCCCGATAGTGCCATGGCGCAGGCTGCGCGTGCTCAAGCAGAAACAGATGCTCTCATCCAGGGATCGCTCGGAAAATTGTCTGAACTGGGCATCTGGGGTGCGGGTGTGCAGCGTAGGTTCCCGACTGCGCCATTTGCTCACCCTGCACTCATCG
>JANQZS010000082.1:12929-18536 GCA_030728405.1 Candidatus Nanopelagicales bacterium
GTGCGTGATGCCATGCGTGCAGGCAGACCAGCAATGGGCGAACCACTTGAGGTCCTAGACAGTGTTGGGGCTGGTCCTTTGGCCGCGCTCGTAGGCGTTCTCCTGCAATCGACGGAGCGCGCTACTCC
This sequence comes from Candidatus Nanopelagicales bacterium, assembly GCA_030728405.1. GTDB lineage: Bacteria > Actinomycetota > Actinomycetes > S36-B12 > S36-B12 > CAIXFB01. Next base: position 13,058 of record JANQZS010000082.1, read on the forward strand.
AGCGATGATCGACGGACGAGATTCCATCGCGGCAGCACTGGTTGCGCACCGGCTCACTCGCTCTGCAACCCAATGGTGGATCGCGGCCACTACTTCAGCAGATCGTGCAGTCGTGCGTGGCCTCGATCATCTTGAGATACCTGTCGTCACCAATTTGCACATACATAGCAACACCGGCGTTGGTGCGCTTGCTGCGTTACCAGTTCTGCAGGTTGCCATGACGACACTGTGCGTTGAGTCGGTTCCTAGCGAGCAGATTCCTAGCGAGTAGACGCCGGCACGAAAGGCACAGCGGCAACCCTGAAGGAAGACTGTCGCCCACGAATATCGACGAGCACCTCATCGCCAACGCTCAACCCGGATTCGACGAGTGCTAACGCGATGCCCTGCTTGAGGGTGGGCGAAAAAGTTCCACTGGTGACTTCACCAATGATGTTGTCACCGGTCGAATCGAAAACATTCATATGCGGACGCGGTATCCCGCGCTCCGAGGCGATTAACGCGACCAAGTGCTTGCTCACCCCATCTGCACGCTGCGCAGTGAGTGCTTCGCGCCCATGGAATTCAGGTTTCTGCCAACCGACCGCCCATGAAATCCCGGCCTGCACGGGTGAGATCGCAGGCGAAATGTCTTGACCATGCAGTGGGTATCCCATTTCAGTGCGCAGGGTGTCGCGGGCTCCTAACCCTGCGGGCATGCCCTGAACTGAATCAGCATGCAGGCACAGGTCATCCCACAGAACACCAAGAATCTGCGAGGGGGCAACGATTTCAAATCCCAACTCGCCGGTGTACCCCGTTCTGCAGACCACGACTTCTGCTCCGGCATATTCGCCCTTCACCATCGACATGTAGTCGTGGTCTGCCGGCACACCGATCGACCGGAGAACCGATCGGCTTTGCGGCCCCTGAATGGCGATGATGCCCAGTGCGTCGTGCTCGTCGTTGATGGTTACGCCATCTGGTGCAACCGAGCGCAGAGCCGACACCACGGTCGCAGCATTCGAAGCATTAGGGATGATGAAGATGTGCTCGGGTGACCACCGGTAGACGATGAGATCGTCGATCACGCCGCCCTCCGCATTGCACAACATCGAATACTGGGCGTGACCATCCTCGATGCGGTTCAGATCATTTGCGAGAACCCCATTGAGGAATTCGAGAGCACCGGCGCCGGTCACACTCACTTTGCCCATGTGCGATACATCAAAGAGTCCGACCGCGGTGCGCACGGCCATGTGCTCGGCCACAGTTCCTACGTATTCAATGGGCATATCCCAGCCACCGAAGTCAGCGGTTTTTGCGCCCCTAGCGAGGTGCCGGGAGTGAAGCGGTGTGCGGCGAAGCTCCACCTGGTTCACCACTTTTCGTCGTCAGCGTCCCAGGCCTCTGTGCGCTCGGCAGCGGTCGACAACGCGTGTTCGGCTTCCTGTTTGGTTGCATAGGGTCCCATTCGCTCCATGTTCGGTGCCCCTGGACCCTTCTCAACCTGCTGGGTTGCCAGGTTGAACCACCACTGATCCTCACCGTCAAGTCCTAGGTCCATGCGCTGCTCCTTTGATCACTATGACCTGGCCCTCTCGGCCCGCCGGAACACATTGTGCCGAATGCGCCTCCGCGCGCTCCCCTCTAGGGTTTGGGTATGCCCATTCGAGCCGCATCACTCACCTTGTCCTCCGCCTCACCTGCCACGACAGCAGCCGACGCCCTCGTCATCGCCATCGCGCCGGCCGGGCGCCGTATCGAGTTGATTGCCCACGGTCTGAGCCCAACGATCACGCGCAAAATCACGGATTCCTTTGTCAGCATGGGCGCATCGGGTGCTCCGGGCAAAGTCACGACAATGCCGAGCCCCACAGGAGTCAAGGCAGCCGTCATCGTTGCGGTGGGAATCGGGTCACACACAGACGCAACAGATGTCGAGCAGGTTCGCCGCGCCTATGGCAACGCAATCCGCTCGTGTGCTGGCAAGCGAAAGGTTGCCCTCATTGCACCTGCTCGGGCCAGCGCCTTGCAGGTCGTTGCAGAGGGTGCACTCCTCGCGGCCTATGAGTTCTCTGCGTTTAAGTCCAAGAAGAAGCCCGACGAGAAAGGGCCTGTCGCCTCCATTGCACTGCTCGTTCCGGCTCCCATCACCGCCGAGCAGAAGGCGGTGGTGCACGAGGTGCAGACCGTCGTCGAGTCAGTAAATCTGACACGTGACCTGGTGAACACCCCGCCCAACGCTCTGCCCCCGGCCACCCTTGCAGCCGAAGCAAAAAAGGCTATGACCGGTTTGCCCGTGAAAATGACCGTGTGGGACGAAAAGGCGCTCACTCGCGATGGTTGTGGTGGCATCTTGGGAGTGGGCCAGGGCTCAGCGAACCCCCCTCGACTTGTCAAACTCGAATACTCCCCCCGCGGCGCCAAGCAACACCTCGCATACGTCGGTAAGGGAATCACTTTCGACACCGGGGGCATCTCCATCAAACCCGCAGCAAACATGGACGAGATGAAAGGCGATATGGCTGGAGCCGCAGCAGTCATCGCGGCCGTTCGAGCCATTGCGACTTTGAAACTGCCCATCAAGGTGACCGGCTGGGTGCCCATGGCGGAGAACATGCCCAGCGGCACCGCACAGCGCCCAGGTGACGTGATCACGATGTTCGACGGCACCACCGTTGAAGTTCTCAATACCGACGCTGAGGGTCGCCTCGTCCTGGCTGATGCACTCGGTATGGCCGTGTTGGAAAAGCCTGATCTCATCGTTGATGCAGCAACACTTACCGGTGCTCAACGGATTGCACTCGGTTCAAGGACCGCCGCAGCAATGTCAAACGACGACAAAGCGCGAAGTGAAGTGGTCGCAGCCGCAGGTTCGGCAGGAGAGGCCATGTGGCCGATGCCGCTTCCTGAAGATTTGCGTCCCTCATTGGATTCGATGACGGCTGACCTTGCCAATATTGGCGACCGGCTCGGCGGCATGCTCTCAGCCGGGATCTTCCTGCAGGAATTCATTCCCAAAGGGCAGGCCTGGGTACATCTCGACATTGCGGGGCCCGCATTTAACGAGAAGAGCGCCTACGGCTACACCCCCAAGGGTGGCACCGGAGCGGCCGTGCGAACCTTCGTTCGACTCGCCCAAGAGCGTGCGGCAGGATAGGGACTCGGCCGGCTCAACACCTGCGAGCAGGTCTGCTTACTCCGACCACGAAATGGAGTTCAGGTGCCTTCGGCAGATCTAGTCATCCTTGGTGGCGGCAGCGGAGGCTATGCCTGCGCACTGCGCGCCGCAGAACTCGGCAAGTCGGTCATTCTCATTGATAAAGACAAGCTTGGCGGCACCTGCCTGCACCGTGGCTGCATTCCCACCAAAGCGCTCCTGCATGCAGCAGAAATTGCTGACGCAGCTCGCGAATCTGAGCAATTCGGTGTGCGGGCAACCCTCGAGGGCATCGACATGCCCAAGGTCAATGAGTATCGCGATGGCGTGGTTGGCCGGCTCTACAAAGGCTTGCAGGGTTTGGTGAAGAGTCGCAATGTGACTCTCGTTGAGGGCGCTGGTCGTCTCATTTCACCCAATACTGTTGAGGTAAACGGCGAGCAGTACACCGGCACCGATGTGGTCCTCGCCACCGGTTCATACGCCCGTTCGTTGCCAGGCCTGCCCATCGGCGGCCGGATTATGACCTCCGATCAAGCCCTGAACCTCGACTACGTTCCCTCGAGCGTGATCGTGCTCGGTGGCGGTGTTATCGGAGTTGAATTTGCCAGCGTATGGCGCTCCTTCGGCTCCGAGGTCACCATCATTGAAGGCCTGCCGCACCTAGTACCCAATGAAGATGAGGCGGCCTCAAAAGCACTCGAGCGCGCCTACCGCAAACGTGGCATCAACTTCTCCCTCGGAATTCGCTTCGCATCTGCAGAGCAAGATGACTCTGGCGTCACGGTCACCCTCGAAGACGGCACGGTTTTCCGCGCAGATCTGCTGCTCGTAGCTGTGGGCCGTGGCCCCAACACCGAAGACATGGGCTACGAAGAACAAGGCATCACCATGGAGCGCGGCTGGGTTCTCGTCGATGAGCGCCAGCACACCAACCTGCCTCATGTGTATGCGGTCGGTGACATAACCCCTGGTTTGCAACTCGCGCATCGCGGTTTCCAGCACGGAATTTTCGTTGCTGAAGAAATCGCCGGTTTATCTCCCGTGGTGATCCCCGACGTCAACATTCCCAAGGTCACCTACTGCGAACCAGAGGTTGCCAGCGTGGGCCTTTCCGAAGTTGAAGCGCGCGCGCAATACGGCGACGCTGTGCAGACCTACGAATACAACCTCGGCGGCAATGGCAAGAGTCAGATCTTGGGAACCGCTGGATTCGTCAAACTCGTTTCGATCACCGATGGCCCCGTCGTGGGGGTTCACATGGTGGGCTCACGCGTAGGCGAGCAAATCGGAGAGGCTCAACTCATCGTGAACTGGGAAGCCCATCCTGACGACGTAGCTGTTCTCATCCACGCACATCCCACCCAAAATGAAGCACTTGGTGAAGCGCACCTCGCGCTCGCCGGCAAGCCACTGCACTCCCACGCCTGATATTCACCCTCGATCGATAGGAGAGAACCGGACATGTCGGTCTCCGTGAAAATGCCCCAACTCGGCGAGAGCGTCACCGAGGGAACCGTGACCCGTTGGCTCAAGGCAGTTGGCGACACCGTCGTTGCCGACGAGCCACTGCTTGAAGTGTCCACTGACAAAGTCGACACCGAGATCCCCGCACCGGCCTCCGGCATACTCCTGTCGATCAGTGCTGGTGAAGATGAGGTCGTTCTCGTTGGTGCCGAACTCGCTGTGATTGGTGAGTCGGCCGAGGCCGCTGCACCTGCACCTGCACCTGCACAGCCAGCAGCACCCGAACCGACTCCAGCTCCCATTGTTGAACCAGTTGCAGCACCGATTGCCGCACCTGCAGCTGCGCCAGCGCCAACCCCCGCGCCTTCTGCTTCGGGATCATCAACATCGATTGTCCTACCAGCCTTGGGCGAAAGTGTGACTGAAGGAACGGTCACCCGCTGGCTCAAGGCAGTAGGCGACACCGTCGCAGTTGATGAGCCTCTCGTGGAGGTCTCCACCGACAAAGTCGACACCGAGATTCCATCACCGGTGGCTGGCGTGCTGCTTTCCATCGCAGTGGCAGAAGACTCCGTTGTTGCAGTCGGTGGCGAACTGGCCGTGGTCGGAACATCGGCAGGAGCGCCTGCGCCCACACCGCCGGCTGCCGCTCCCGTCGCACCTGCAGCTGTTACTCCTGCGGCTGCAGTCCCTGCGGCTACAGCACCTGCACCCGCTGCAGCCTCCGATGCCTACGTCACTCCACTTGTCCGCCGACTCGCAACGCAAAATAACGTCGACCTTGCCACCGTTGTTGGCACCGGAATCGGCGGACGCATTCGCAAGAGCGACGTACTCGCTGCCGCCGGCGTTTCAACCCCTTCTGCTGCA
>JANQZS010000082.1:18636-21299 GCA_030728405.1 Candidatus Nanopelagicales bacterium
CTGCGTGGCCGCACCGAACCGATGAGTCGTTTGCGCAAGGTGATTGCCGAACGCATGGTCGAGTCTTTGCAAACGTCAGCCCAACTCACCACCGTGGTTGAAGTCGACGTCACGCGCATCTCAGCCCTTCGCGCCCGAGTGAAGAAGGACTTCCTGGCTCGTGAGGGCGTCAATCTCACTTTCCTGCCCTTCTTCTGCAAGGCATCCGTCGAAGCCTTGAAGCAGTTCCCCCAACTCAACGCCTCGATCGACATGGCAGCAGGAACGGTGAGCTACCACGAAGAGGAAAACCTTGGCATTGCAGTGGATACCGATCGCGGACTCTTGGTTCCGGTCATCCGCAACGCCGGCGATCTCAATATCGCGGGCCTGGCCCGCCGGATCGCGGATCTTGCCGAGCGCACACGGACCAACAAGGTTTCTCCCGATGACCTTTCTGGCGGAACTTTCACCGTGACAAACACCGGCAGTCGTGGCGCGTTGTTTGACACTCCGATCGTTAACCAGCCGCAGGTGGCGATCTTGGGCACCGGGGCCATCGTGAAGCGCCCCATCGTGACCCAAGATGAATCGGGGCAAGACGTTATTGCCATCCGCTCGATGGTGTACCTGGCACTGTCATACGACCACCGCCTCGTCGATGGTGCAGATGCTGCACGTTTCCTCTCGACAATGAAGGCCCGCCTCGAAGAGGCCTCATTCGACGCCGACCTGGGGCTGTGAGTCGGTCATGCGGATCGCGATAACTGGGGCATCGGGTCTCATTGGCCGCGCTCTAGTTCCCCAACTTCGTCGCAATGGCCATGAAGTTGTTCGGCTGGTCCGCAGGCCAGCAACTTTGGCTGATGAGGTTTCGTGGGATCCCGCCGCGGGAACAGTCGATCTTGAGGGTCTTGCTGGCACCGAAGGTGTCATCCATCTTGCGGGTGCCGGTGTGGGAGATCACCGCTGGACCGATGAGTACAAACGCGAAATCTTGAACAGCCGAGTGGATGGCACCCACACCATCGTTCGGGCAATGCGAGCACTAGATCCACTCCCCCGAGTTCTGGTTTCTGGATCGGCAATTGGTTGGTACGGCGACACCGGTGATCGCGCCGTGGATGAAGACGCTCCAGCTGGAGACGGCTTTCTCGCCGACGTGGTGCGAGCGTGGGAAGCAGCGGCAGAACCCGCAGAGGCATCAGGCATTCGCGTTGTCCTCGCCCGCACCGGACTCGTGGTCGCCAAAGACGGAGGCGCATGGGGTCGGATGCTTCCGCTGTTCAAAGCAGGCATTGGCGGCACACTCGGATCTGGGCGCCAGTACTGGTCGTGGATTTCCTTACGCGACGAGATCTCAGCCCTGGAATACCTCGTGACCAACGAGGATCTCTTCGGCCCCGTGAATCTCACTGCGCCGGAACCGATGACAAACGCTGCGATCACAAAAGCGATGGGTGAAATTTTGCACCGACCCACGATTTTGCCGGTCCCTTCCTTCGCACTCAAGATCGCGCTTGGTGAATTCTCCAGCGAGGTCCTGGGCAGTGCTCGCGTCATTCCCGGCGTCCTCGAATCAACAGATTTCACGTGGCAAGACCGAACCATCGATTCGGCCATCCGCGCAGTTCTGTGATCTTGACATGACGCCCTCGCACGACGTTCTCATCGTCGGAGCCGGGCTGGCCGGCTTGGCAGCAGCGCGCGAGTTGAGCATTCACCGAATAGATGTGACCGTCCTTGAGCGCGATGAGCGAGTGGGCGGTCGAGTTCAATCCGATGTGTGTGACGGACTCACCTTGGATCGTGGTTTCCAGTTGTACAACCCGGCATATCCCGAAGCTGCCCGAGTGCTTGACCACGACGCACTTGACCTGCGCGCATTCACCCCTGGCGTGGTGGTTGCATCTGAGGCGGGCCCCAACTACCTCGCTGATCCACGCAAAGCTCCCGGCTGGGCGTTGCGCAGCACTTCACCGCGCACCGGCTCAGTGCTCTCTAAATCAAGGTTTGCCGCATATGCCCTCAATGCCGCGCGAGCATCGGCACGTGAGTTGGAAGAGCGCCCTGATACCTCAGCGGCCGTTGCTTTGCGCGGGGCAGGGATCGACGATGCTCTCTTTGAACGCGTTCTTGAACCCTTCCTTGCTGGAGTTTTCCTCGAGGACCGGTTGGCCACCTCACGGCACTTTCTCGACCTGGTTCTCAAGTCATTTGTTCGTGGCGTTCCAGCCCTCCCCCGTGAAGGCATGGGAGCAATCCCGTTGCAACTGAGCGCAGCCCTGCCAACTGGAGTTGTGCAGACCTCGACCGAGGTCACGGCGCTGACTAGTAACGCTGGAGGCTTCACCGTCGATACGTCTGAAGGCACACGGTCCACGCGAATGCTCGTGATCGCAACCGATGCACCTGCGGCGAGAACTTTGATACCGGAGTTGGTGACTCCGTCAGGCAATGCGGTGACCACTTGGTACCACGTGGCACCACCGGGAACGGTCATCACAGATGGCCGGCCGATTCTCGTGGTGGATGGCGATAAGCGCGGCCCGATCATCAATTCAGTCGCACTCACTAACGCTGTTCCCGAGTACGCCACCGATGATCGGGTGCTGATTTCCTCTTCGGCGCTGGGAGATCACTCCACCGGTGAACTGGATCGAGATGTCCTGGTCCATCTATCA
>JANQZS010000083.1:0-15493 GCA_030728405.1 Candidatus Nanopelagicales bacterium
ACCCCTAACCTTCTGATCCGTAGTCAGATGCTCTATCCGTTGAGCTACGGGCGCGTACCTGTTAGGGCATTCTCCCGTCGAGGTGACGCCAGAGTCTATCCAGAGCACTCCGGGTAGCGCTCACGCCTACCCTCAGGCACACTCTTTCCATGACACCTGATGCGCATGAGGTTGATCGTGGTCGCCGAGCATTTCTTGTGGGAGTGTGCGGCCTTGCCGCGGTAGGCATGGGCTCAGCCCTGCTTGCTGACGACGCATCGGCAGCGACCGGAATCGTCCGCAAGAAGAACGGTCAGGTCGTGGTCAGCGTCAAGAAGGTGCCCGGGCTTCGACAGGTGGGCTCATCCGTGCTTCTAGGTAACGTCAAGGGCGTGCCCACTGCCGTGATTCGGACCGGCCCTAACTCCTACTCAGCCCTCAACTTGAAGTGCACCCACCAGGGCGTGACGGTGGTGCGCACCGGGGATGCCTGGAATTGCCCGGCCCATGGGTCCCAGTTCGCATTCGCCGGTGGCCTAGAGCGGGGTCCGGCCAAGTCACCGCTAGCGTCGGTGCGCTCCACATTTAATGCGCGTAAGGGCGTTTTGACCGTCGGCTGAGCACCGACTGGGAACAGGAAGGTGCCAGAAACACGAAACCCCGGCACATGGCCGGGGTCGTGGCGGAGGCGGAGGGATTTGAACCCTCGATGGGGATGAACCCAAACCGCATTAGCAGTGCGGCGCCATAGACCGGACTAGGCGACGCCTCCACGTTGCCCAAGGCGATTCGATGGTCACCCCTGCGCAACCGGCCAAGGGTATCGGGCACACTTGGGCACCGTGACAACCACGTTGGCCATTGACTGCGGAGGCGGTGGCATCAAGGGCTCGGTGCTTGATGAAGCCGGCACAATGCGCGCACAGCCGATCCGAGTCCCAACCCCCTACCCGCTGTCAACGTCGTTATTCGTCTCAACTCTTGTCGATCTGGCCGGACAACTGCCCAAGGCCAATCGAGCAACGGTGGGACTGCCCGGAATGATTCGGCACGGTGTGGTGGTGACCACTCCGCACTACATCACCAAATCTGGCCCACGCACCCGCGTGCTGCCTGAACTAGTGACGGACTGGGAAGGCTTTGACGCGAAGTCGGCGCTCGAGACCGGACTCGGTGTGCCCACGTTGGTGCTCAACGATGCAGAGGTACACGGTGCTGGCGTAATCGCCGGACAAGGCCTTGAAGTGGTGATGACTCTCGGCACCGGATTGGGGAACGCAATTTTCGATGGCGGCAGACTTGCCCCTCATCTTGAACTGTCACAGGCACCCGTGCGCTGGGGACTTTCTTATGACACCTACATCGGCGAGCACGAGCGCAGGCGCCTTGGTGATGCTCTGTGGTCGCGTCGGATCGGGCGCATGGTTGAAGGCCTGCGCCCGGTGTTTATGTGGGATCGGTTGTACGTCGGCGGCGGGAACTCCCGTCACATCACCCCAACGGTTTTGGCTCGCATGGGTGATGACGTCGTCATTGTTCCTAATGCTGCAGCGCTAGTAGGCGGAGCTCGCGCGTGGCTACTCCAGACGGACTAAAAACCACCACCGATAGAACGCGCAGCCAAATTATTGGCATCGCCATGTATCTTCTCGCGGCTTTCCTGTTCGCATTCAATGGAGTTCTCGCGAAGACGGCGATCGAAGCCGGGCTGAGCCCCATCAATCTGACTCAGTTGCGCAACGGTGGCGCGATGGTGGTGCTCGTCGCAGCCGTGCTTCTCACCAACCCCCGAGCGTTTCGAGTGACACGCAAAGAGCTTCCATTTCTCATCGTTTACGGAGTTCTCGCATTCACCGTCGTTCAGTTTCTCTACTTCTTCACGATCTCGCGGCTCCCCGTTGGGATCGGAACTCTCCTGATCTTCCTTGCGCCAGTGCTCGTTGCCGTGTGGATTCGATTCGGCCGAAAATCCGAAGTCAGCAATCGCATCTGGATCGGCGTGGCACTTGCTCTGCTCGGTTTGGGACTGGTGTCTCAGGCTTGGCAGGGAATCGCTTTCGACACAATCGGTGTTCTCGCCGGCTTGGTCACTGCGGTCGCGCTCGCGCTGTATTGGATCCTTGGTGAGTCCGGGCAACAAAAACGTGACGCACTGTCTTTGACCATGTGGGGATTCATTTTCGCCACCATTACGTGGTCTGTGATTTCGCCATGGTGGAACTACCCGTGGGATGTTCTCGGGCGAACGGCCGCGCCAATGTTGAACGGTTGGCCCGGGCTGCCGGTATGGCTGATCATGGTGTGGGGCGTGGTTGCAGGCACCGTGATTCCGTTCTTGCTCGTTCTAGGTTCACTGCGCAGAATCGGTGCACAACGTGCCGGACTGGTGGGTACAACGGAACCGCTTTGGGCTGCGATCATCGCGTTGTTGCTCTTGGGTGAAGTGCTCACACCGATTCAAGCTATTGGTGGTTTGGTTGTTCTCGGTGGCATCCTTATTGCCGAAACTTCGCGCAAGAACGCGCATGTCACGCCGGGCGAATTTCCCCAGATTGACGAATAACCAGCCGCGACGGAACCGTGTGCAATTCCTCGGAGATTTTGCCGTCGCGAATTCGCTCGAACAGCAGCTCGGCAGCGAGTTGGCCCATGCGCCTGGGATCTTGTGCAACAACAGCGACCGGCGGGTCAAGCAAATCGGCGAGTGCAAAATCATCAAAACCGACGAGCGCGATCTTGTGCTGCAACTCTGCCAATTTCAGTGCACGCACCACACCCATGGTGATCATGTTCTGCGCGGCGAAGATCGCAGTGGGTTGCTTGCTTTCGGATAAGAATGACGACGCAACTTTCTCCGCATCATCTGTTCCCTTGACATTCCGAAATACCCATTCGGGGTCGATCGGCAGTTGGTGACGTTGCATCGTGGCGATGAAACTTTCGTGTCGCTGCGTCGCAGTGTCAAGAATCGATAGACCACCAATAAAAGCGATGTGCTTGTGACCCAAGGCGATCAAGTATTCAATCGCCAGCCGAGTGCCTTCGGCGTTGTCAGTAAGAACGCAGTCCGCGTCGATCCCGTGCGGCAAGCGGTCGACGAAAACCATGGGCAAACCATTTGCTCGCTCGCGTTCCAAATACGCATGATCGCCGGCGGTCGGAGTGAGCACAAGACCATCGACGCGTCTGGAAGACAATGCGCGAACCAAATCCGACTCGCGCTGCGGATCCTCGTGCACGCTGGCGCTCAGCACAGCAACCTGATGCAACCGCGCAACATCTTCAACACCTGCATGCACAGCGGATGAGAACTCGTTCGAGACATCTTCGATCATCAACCCGATGGTGGAGGTGCGTCGATCCGATCTGCGGAGGTTGCTGGCCGTGAGGTCGGGCCGGTAGTCAAGTTCGGCGGCTGCCAGCTCAACTTTTGTCACGAGTTCTGGGGACACACCCACCTCGTGGTTCACCACTCGAGACACTGTTTTCAGACTCACCCCGGCCCGGGCGGCGACATCTTTCATGGTGGGCCGGGCGGGAATTGCGCGAGGAGCTGCAATTTGGGGCTCGAGGTCGCCCTCTAACTCCATAACGGTGTCATTACGACTAGTCACATCCATCCCAAAGTCCTTGACACCACCCATGGCTACACCCTAGACATGCCTTGACAACGTTGTCAGGTCTTCCTGAAATCGTCGAGGATCACGGTCAGCACGTTCAATCTGGAGCCAGATCCGGGCACCCGCTCGGCAACGGTTCAGTAACGGGTTGGGCGCGTGGACTAGCACTCAAGGCAACTTGGGCCTAGACATGGCTGTGACCCCCGGGTCACCATCAATCACCCTTCGAAGGGAATACACATGTTCAACCGCGGAAAGCGTGGACGTGCATTTGCTGGAATCGCAGCAATCGGTGCACTGTCCTTGACCTTGGCGGCTTGTGGCGGCGGCGACTCAGAAGAGTCAACCGACGCAGCAGCCACCACTGAGACCAGTGCAGAGGGCGGCGAGCTCGTCGCCGTTTCGCTCATCACCAAGGACTCAACCAACCCATTCTTCGTCGCCATGCAAGAAGGTGCGAAGCAAGCAGCAGCCGAGTCCGGCGTTGACCTCACGGTCGGTTCCGGCTCCAGTGAAGGCGACGATCAGGGCCAGATTGCTCTGATTGAGAACGCCATCTCTCAGGGCCAAGCAGGCATCCTGATCACGCCTATGTCGGTTAACGTCAACGACGCAATCGCAAAGGCCCGCGCAGCTGGCCTCTACGTCATTGCTCTTGACACCCCGACCGATCCCCCGGACGTGGTAGACATCACCTTCGCAACAGACAACTGCCTCGCAGGTGAGGCAATTGGCCAGTGGGCAGCAGGCAAGCTCAATGGCGAGAAGGCAACCATCGCCCGCCTGGTCATCTTCAATGACCGCATGGTCTCGGTTGACTACTGCCGCGACAACGGATTCCTCCGTGGCATGGGCATCGACATCAAGGATCTAACGATCATGGGTGACGAAGACGCAACGGGCTCCTACTCAACCGGTGCAGGTGGCGAATACGAGATCGTGTGTCTCGAGGCAACCGGCGCTAACGAAGAAGGCGGCCGCACGGGCATGGAGACCTGCCTCTCCAAGAATCCTGACATCAACGTCGTGTACACGATCAACGAGCCAACCGCATTCGGTGCAGCTGCTGCACTGAAGGCTGCTGGCAAGACGATCGGCACCGATGTTCTCATCGTCTCGGTTGACGGCGGACTCGCCGGCGTCGAGGCAGTGAAGGCCGGAGACATCCAGGCCACCTCGCAGCAGTACCCGCTGAAGATGGCCTCGCTCGGCGTAGCGGCAATCAAGGCGATCGCTGATGGCGGCGCACCGCCGACGAACACGTCAGCTGACGGTACGTTCTTCGACACCGGCGTCGTTCTGTGCACCGAAGATCCTCAGGACACGGTTACCGCCGCTCCTCAGGAGAACGCACAGTTCTGCATCGACAACGCCTGGGGCTAAACCCTCTAGCGTGTGAGTGTCCTGAGGGGCAGTGGCTTGAAAGAGCTGCTGCCCCTCAGCACTTACTAGATAGATGCATAACTGAACAGCACGTTTTAAAGCACAACCGCGACATTTAAGTCCTGAAAAAAGACATGTGCGTTTCGCGAATTGTCCGTAGACTGCGACGCCATAAGGACCGCATCCATCTGGAGGTTTGACGGTGAGCGATTCCGCTGCCCCGCAACATGATCTTGCTGAGGAATTCAGCAGTCGCACTTCTCCCATGCAGAAGATCCAATCAACATTGCACAGGTACCCCTACCTCAGTCCGCTGATCGTGCTGATCGCAGCAATGATCATCTTCACGCTGCTCAATGAGCGCTTCCTCCTGCCGAACAACCTGTCGCTGATGACCCAGCAGACGGTTATCGTGGGAACTCTAGCCATCGCACAGACGCTGGTCATCTTGACAGCGGGCATCGACCTGAGCATCGGCGCGATCATGGTCTTGGGCCAGATGGTCATGGCGAACTTGGCAGTTTCTGCAGGCGCATCAAACGTGCTGCCAATCGCGGGTCAATCTCCGGTCGTCGCAATCATCCTCGGCATATTGGTGGCGATGTTGGCAGGTGCCGTCAACGGCTTCTTAATCGTCAAACTCAGCCTGCCGCCCTTCATCGTGACCTTGGGCACCCTCAGTATTTTCACGGCGCTGACCCTGATCCTGTTCAAGGCGCGCACCATTCAGGGCCCAGAGATTCCTGACCTTTTGAAGGTCATGGGCAACGCATTTTCCATCGGCCCATTCCAGATCATGTATGGCGTCATCGTCATGCTGGTCTTGTACGCAATTTTCGCCTACATCTTGCGTAGCACCGCATGGGGAACACACATCTATGCCGTTGGTGACGACCCGCAGGCAGCCGAACTCTCCGGTATCAACACCAAGCGCGTTCTCTTCAGCGTCTACGTGGTGTCCGGTCTGATCATCGGCATCGCCGCATGGATCACCATCGGCCGCGTCGGTTCAGCAAGTCCCAACGTGGCTCCAAATATCAACCTCGACACCATCACCGCTGTGGTGATCGGTGGCACCTCGCTCTTCGGTGGTCGCGGCACCATGATCGGAACTCTCCTGGGAGCGCTGATCGTTACCGTCGTGGAGAACGGCCTCGCATTGGCCGGTCTCGATCAGGCCTACCGCGTTTTGGCAATCGGCGTCCTCGTGATCGCCGCTGTCGCCCTCGACCAATGGATTAGGAGAGTGAAGTCATGACCGACGTCCAACCAGTCCTCAGCGGACACAACCTCGTCAAGACCTTCGGCAAGGTTGTTGGTCTGAACGGTGCAAACCTTGAGCTCTACCCAGGCGAGGTGCTCGCTGTGATCGGCGACAACGGTGCCGGAAAGTCGACACTCATCAAGTGCTTCTCCGGTGCACATATCCCCGACTCCGGTGAAATGTTCGTCGGCGGTGAGAGCGTCACCTTCAAGAGCACCCAAGAAGCCCGCCAGCACGGCGTTGAGACGGTGTTCCAGACCCTCGCGGTCTCACCAGCCCTCGACATTGCGAGCAACCTGTACCTCGGCCGCGAAGTGCGCAAGCCCGGCTTTGTGGGCAAGGTCTTCCGCACCCTCGATAAGAAGGGCATGCGGGCAGCTTCCAAGCAGCACCTGAGCGATCTGGGGATCGGTACAGTCCAGAACATCACCCAGGCTGTGGAGACGCTCTCTGGCGGTCAGCGTCAGGCTGTGGCAGTTGCTCGCGCGGCTGCTTTCGGCAGCCAGGTGATCATCCTGGATGAGCCCACAGCAGCACTCGGTGTTCGTGAGTCCGCACGGGTGCTCCAGCTGGTGAAGGACCTTCGAGATCGTGGAATGCCCGTCATTTTGATCTCGCACAATATGCCGCAGGTGTTCGAGGTTGCTGACCGCATTCACGTGCAGCGTCTTGGTCGCCGTGCAGCTGTTATCACTCCGCAAACGCACACCATGAACGATGCAGTAGCGATCATGACCGGTGCACTCACTGTGGATGAAGCCGATCAAACGCTCGGGCCGGTGGGCGCCGCAGCGTAGAAGTTTGGTGAAGGAAAGTTTCAGCCATACAGAGCCGGTCGGGCAGGCAGCCTGATCGGCTCTGTTGTTTTCGAGGTGAGCGCGCGCACTGCAGCCTCCGCTGTGACAGCGGCGGCGTAGCCATCCCACGTGGTCGGACCGGTCACTTCATTGTTGGCTATCCCATCGATCCAACTCTGCATCTGGCGCAGGTACGCGTCGCTAAACCGGTCTGTCCAAATTCCAGCGATGGCCGTGCCGCGCCGGCCACCGCGCGCTGACTCGATGAAGGATCCGTTGCCCATGTCGATGGTGCCTTCACTGGCAACAACCTCGCAGCGGACCTCATATCCGTACTGGCAGTTGGTGAACGACTCGACCTCGACCACGACTCCTGATTCCGTGGTGAACAGCACCAGCATGGGGTCGAGCACCCCGGTGCCAACTTTCGGTGTGGGCCGGCCGGCAACGATCGTGACGCTCGCATACTCCTCGCCGAGCAGCCACCGGTTGATGTCAATTTCATGGACCACTGAGTTAGAGAGAATCACCGCGGAGTCCTGTACATAAGGGGCCTGCGGGTTCCGGTGCACGCAGTGCAGCAGGAGTGCCTCGCCCACCGCGCCGGAGTCCAGTTCAGCCTTGAGCTGCACGTAGCCTGGATCGAACCGGCGCATGAATCCCAGTTGAATCCGGCGGTGGCCTAGAGCAATTTCGGCATCCATCACCTGTTGGGCTTCGGCAACAGTGGGGGCCAGCGGCTTTTCACACAACACCCATTTGTCGTTGAGCAGGGCAGCAATCGTTTGGTCTGCGTGCATGGCATCTGGTGATGCGATCACGATGGCGTCGACCTCGGGTGAATCGACGACCGCCTCGAAAGATGGGTAGGCGACCGCCCCGATCTCGGCCCCTAGATCAAGTGCTCTTTGGGTATCGAAGTCATAGACGGCGGTCACTTCAGCCCCGCTTACCGCATGTTGCAGATTGCGCGCGTGTGTTGTGCCGATGTTCCCAGTTCCGACGACGGCGACCCGAATACTCATGGCCCAAACCCTACTGATCTCGACCAACCAAGGGACCGCCCTGACAGGTAGGGTCAGCGCTCGTGAGCAACCAAAAGCAGATCAATGTAGGTGTCATCGGGGCTGGCTGGATGGGACACGTGCACGCTCGTGCCTACTCCCGGCTGCGCCACCACTTCCCATCAGGTGGTCGCACGCCTGTAGTAATCGCCGTTGCTGATTCTGTGCCGGCGCAGGTCGATGATTTTGTGTCCCGGCACGGTGTCGAGACCTCATATGCCGACTGGCGCGATTTGGTTGCTGACCCACGTATCGAGGCGATCAGTGTGACCGCCCCCAACTTTTTGCACCGCGAAATCGGTACGGCCGTTGCCGCCGCCGGCAAGCACCTCTGGATAGAAAAGCCGGTAGGTCTTGATGCGCCCGATGCTGAAGCAGTTGCCGCAGCAGTTGCTGCTGCCGGTGTGGTTTCCACTGTCGGTTTCAACTACCGGCATGTGCCGGCCGTGATGCGGGCCCGCGATCTGATCCGCAATGGCGCAATCGGTCGACCCACGCACGCACGCATCAGTTTGCTCACCGACTACGCAGCGCATCCGGGTGGTCCGCTCTCTTGGCGCTACACCCTCGAGCGTGGCGGTCGGGGAATCCTCGGCGACCTCGCATCTCATGGCATCGACCTCGCGCGTTTCCTGCTCGGCGATCTTGACGATGTTGTCTCGATCACCGATACATTCATTCCGCAGCGCCCCGTTGTTGATGCCGGCTCTAGCCACTACTCCATCGCCGACCCGAACGATCCGAACGTGACCATGGGCGAGGTGGAAAACGAGGACTATGTCGCTTGTCTCATGCGCACCTTGTCCGGAGTCTCCGTGATGATGGAATCGAGTCGGGCAGCTGTGGGCGATCAGAACCATTACGTATTTGAGGTGCACGGCACCGGCGGTCTGGTGCGCTGGGATTTCCGCAGGTCCGATGAACTCGACGTCTCCAGCGGTGATGAATACGCGAACCAACCCACCATCACCTCTTTCTCTGGCCCTGGTGATGGCGATTACCTTTCCTTTCAGCCTGGCGCAGGCATTGCAATGAGTTACGACGACACCAAAGTGATCGAGGCCTACGGATTCATGCGCGCAATCGCTGGTGAAGACACCGATGGACCCACGATTCTCGACGCGGTTGCCAGCGCCCGCGCCCTCGATGCCATCGTCGTATCTGCGCGTGAACACGCGTGGGTTTCGATTGCGAAGTCCTGATGGCGCACAACTTCATGAGCATCTTGACGGGCTCCTTTGCATATCCCGCAGCGGAGAACCCCACCGTTGCTGTGATGGAGGCCGCTTACCGTCACCACAACCTCAATGCGCGCTACCTCAACTGTGAAGTCACCCCACAGCAATTGGGTGATGCGGTGCACGGCGCTGTTGCCATGGGTTGGGCCGGATTCAACTGCTCCATCCCGAACAAGGTTGAGGTGATCGGTTACCTCGATGAGCTTGCGGAATCTGCGAAGTTGATTGGTGCGGTCAACTGCGTCATCAATCGTGATGGCTACCTGATCGGTGAGAACACCGACGGTAAAGGTTTTGTCGAGTCCTTACGCACGGTTGCTGACCCAACGGGCAAGAACTTCGCGATTCTCGGCGCCGGTGGTGCCGCCCGGGCCATCGCAGTGGAATCAGCCCTCGCCGGTGCTGCGTCGATCACGATCGTCAATCGCGATCTTGGCCGCGGCCAAGCGGTGGTTGACATCATCTCCGAAAACACCAACTCAACTGCCACATTCATTCCGTGGGTCGGCGATGTTCGCATTCCTAAAAGCACAGACATCATCGTCAACGCCACCTCCATTGGACTCTTTCCTGACGTTGATGCACGGGTTCCAATCGACGTTGATTCCCTGCACGCCGGGCAGGTGGTTGCCGATGTGATCCATAACCCGCCGATCACACACTTGCTGACCGATGCAGCAGCTCGAGGTTGCATCACTCTGGATGGTCGCGGCATGTTAGTGAATCAGGCACGAGTAAACATGAACCTGTGGACCGGAGTCGATGCTGACGGTTCAGTCATGCGCGCGGTTCTCGATGATCTCTTTGGTGCATAACCCGATAGTTTGACTCTTACAAACATTTAATTTTACGGAGGAATCACAATGGACGCCGCCGCTTATTCAACCTCGGGAGCAAACGCTCCGCTCGAGCGCACCACGATCACCTTGCGCGATCTTGGATCGAAAGACGTCTTGGTTGATATCTCCTACGCAGGAATTTGCCACTCCGATATCCACCAGGCACGCGAGGAGTGGTTCGGCGGCATCTTCCCGATGGTGCCCGGTCACGAAATCACGGGGCACGTTGCTGCCGTTGGCTCTGACGTCACGTCCTTTGCCGTCGGTGATCGGGTTGGCGTCGGAGTCTTCGTCGAATCGTGCAACGCGTGCGATAACTGTGAGAAGGGGCTGCAGAACTACTGTCTCAAGGGCTTCACTCCCACCTATAACGGGCGTGACAAGGCGGGCAACCCCACCTACGGTGGCTACGCGGCCGCCATCGTTGTCGACGAGAATTACGTGCTGCGCATCCCGGAAAACTTGCCCCTCGATGTTGCCGCACCGCTGCTCTGCGCAGGAATCACCACCTATTCACCCCTTCGCGAGTGGGGCGCTGGCCCAGGAGTGCGCGTAGGCATCATGGGTCTCGGCGGTCTTGGTCATATGGGCGTAAAGATTGCGCACGCAATGGGTGCCGATGTCACGTTGATTAGCCACTCACCGAACAAAGAGGCTGATGGTCGTCGTCTCGGCGCCGATCACTTCCTGCTTTCGTCAGACAAAGCAGCAATGAAGGCCGCCGAGGGCACCCTCGATCTGATCATCAACACCGTCTCCGCTTCCATCGACATGGACGCCGCCCTGTCTCTACTAAAGACCGATGGCACCTTGGTCAGCGTTGGTCTGCCTGAGGAGCCCATCAAGGTCAGCACGTTCTCGCTCATCGCGCAGCGTCGCCGCCTAGCCGGATCGAACATTGGTGGCCTAGCGCAGACCCAAGAGATGCTCGACTTCTGTGCCGAGCACGGCTTTGGTTCTGACGTTGAGGTGGTTCCAGCCGACCAGGTGAACGAGGCGTGGGACCGCGTGGTGGCCAATGACGTGCGCTACCGCTTCGTGATCGACACCGCTTCACTGAAGTCCTGAGCCAACCCCTCTGGCGATTTCGCCCGTTTCCCGGGTCAATTCACCAAAACAGGGGTCTGAGCGCCCTCTCTTTGGTGATTTGACCCGGTGACTTTGGCTCTGACGACGCCGCCTCGTCGATCACCGCGTTGGCTAACGCGGCATCCACCCGGGCAAAATCACCAAACAGCCCCGTTTTTCGCATCCCTCATGGTGATTTGACCCGGGAACCGGGCGAATTCGCCGCGGGGGGAGGTCAGGCGCGGGGGGAGGTCAGGCGCGGTGGATCGGGCGGGTCAAGCAGGTTGGCCCGCCTTCGCCTTTGTTGATCTCACTGGCGTTATAGGTGTGCACCGAGACCCCGTGGTTACGGAGCAGCGTTGCGGTCGACTCGTTTCCTTCAGCAATCACCACCACGCCGGGCGCGACAGTCAAAACATTGCAGCCCAAGGATTCGTAGTCCTCATCCGGCACTGAGATCGTTTCAATTCCGCGCACGGCGAGCGCCTGCAACAATGCAACTGGGGCCAATCGCTCGAACACCACGGCTAGGTCATCGCGGATGGGCGAGACCACCGACATCAAGTGCAGACAGTACTCGGGCCCTTGATCGTGCGGCAGGTCAAACACTTCAACGTTGATGCCATCAGCAGACACCATCGCGCGGATCTGGTCAACGGCAGCCTGATTTGTTCGGTACGAGCGACCGATTGCAAGGGTGGTGTTATCGAGCCAGAACATGTCTCCGCCATCAGCTGTGGCAGCACCGGTCAACTGGCCAACGCGCGGAACACCCAATCCTTCGAGCTCAGCGGCCAAGAGTGGTGGTTCACCCACGCGCACTTCCTTAGCGCCCTGGAACTCGATCACGCCCGAGGGCACCACGAATACAGGGTCGTAGGTAAAGATCGCGTCGGGCATGTCATCGGCCGGATGAAGAATTTCGATGCCAACACCCAATGACGTCAACAGCGCAACGAAGTCCGCGTGTTGAGTAGCGAGTAGATCCAGATCGAGTGGCTGCGCCCAATGTGCCTTCGAGTAATCACCGCGCGGTGAAGGTGGGCGAACGGCAACCCGCTTGAGCGGTGCCACCATCGAGGTCACTCCGTAGTCCACGCTCACGTCGATTCTCCTTTAGTCATTCGTTGCAAGATGCGCTCTAAGCGCTGTCGATTGTTGCGCAAGATGAGAAGGTACAACGAGTTGCCAGACATCACGATGAGCGCAAACGGCAGGGTGAGCCACCACGGATTGAAGAAGGCGAGTGGCACCCATGTGACCATCGAGATCCAGTGCACCCATTCGGCCCGACGCAGTTCAACGAGGTAGTGCTGGATCTGCTCGGTACCGCGATCAGGAGCGTTGTTCTTCGACTCGCCGCCGAAGGTGGCGCCCAATTCGGGCAACCGGTCCGCCCACCACGCAGCCTTGACGCGGCGAAAGTAGGCCGGGCTCTCCCACGGGAATTGGTCGAGGGGCCGTGGGATGACCCGAAGCCATGAGCTGGGCCATCGGGGTGCGGTGTATCCGACGCCGATGGACACGCCGGCAACGATGCAGATGTCGATGACGATCAACAAGGCAATGCCGGGTATATCCATCACACACCTTCCCTGAGGCGGCGAGGGAGGGAGCCGTCGCTGGCGCTCCTCCCAAATCCAAGCACCACCGCTGCGCGGCGAGGGAGGGATTTGAACCCCCGGAGAGTTTCCCCTCGGGCGCTTTCAAGGCGCCTGCAATCGGCCGCTCTGCCACCTCGCCAGATCCACTGGACCGGGAGGTCCTGCGGAACGGAGCCCTACGGTAGTGGTTGCCCCTCGTGCGGGTGTTCGGGCACCTCTATTCGGAGATCGTCGAACCAGATAGTCATCGTTGCGCGGGCCACGGTGGCGCCGTGACAGTGCCCGCCACTGGATCGGTCTGCGGAAATCGCATGCAGGTGCAGACCTGGAACGACCTCGCCGTCATCAACGTCGGGGAACCGGAATCCCATGAGGGTGCCTACCCAATGCGGGAATGCGAATCGAACTTCGTGATCGAGCACTTCAGTGAGCGGCGTGAAAGGTGGCTCCTGACGGGGCTCACTGCGCAGCAGTACGTCGGTGAATTCACCATCAATGCGGATCGCTGCGATGGAGTGCAGGTCGACGTCGATGGCAGCGGCAATGGAATCAAAGTCACCTCCCGCACTTAATTCGAATGTTACCGATTGCCCATCAAAGGCCGCTATAGCAAATGGCATGCCGAGTGAATCATCAGCAACCACGGGAATGCCATCAGCGCGGATCTGCCACGTGACGCCGTCAAGGGATGAGATCTCCCCATCAAGTGCGGCGGCTGCACCCAGTCCGAGCAGTGAGCCGGTGAATGTTTCACCAACAGTGGTGTGAGCCTCGTAGTGGCCGGAGTAGAGATCGCGAAAGTAATCGACTTGAACTACGTGACCGGTGTCAGTGGTGTCGCGACGCACAGCGGCGATGAGCGCAGGATCAAACATGGGTGAATCGTGTCAGACGTGTGCGTCGCTGGTCACTCGGCCGCCTCGATAGGAACCGTGGGTGACTTCGGCACTGAGCGTCGATCCATGAAAAGACCCACAACGGTGAGCACAAGCGAGACGCCCACCACGGTGGTCACGATCTGCTCCACCGAGTCATGGCGGAAGAAGACGACGATCACTACGAGCACTACAAGCGCCACCCACACGAGCGCAACTGCCTTGCGGTCCTGCGCAGCTAAACGGGAATAGAGGAGAACCTGCACGAGTGCGAAGGCTGATCCTTCAAGGGCAAATAGGTATGCCTGCGAGCCAAGACCAAGGGCGACGTACTGCGCACCGCCGAGGATGCGCACCACGAGATCACCGAGCAGCAGACTGCCGACGGTCATAAACAGGCCGAGGGTTGCGGTGAGGGCGGTAGCGATATAAACGGCCCGACGCGAATCACCGGCAGCCATGCGCGGGAACAACACGATGATGATGGCGTTCGGCAGGAAGAACGCGATTTTGGCGAGCAGCACACCGACGGCGTATTCGCCGGAGAGATCTTCGGAGAGGAAAAGTCGGGCGAGCAGGATGTCGATGTTGGTGAGCGTGAACAGCACGATCAGCGCGTGAGCGATATGGCCGAACTCCACCCCGATGCCGTCGGTGAGTGTGGTGCCCCAGGTACGCGGGCAGACGAGTTGGTAACTGATCACCGCGCCGATCGCGCAGCCGATGAAGATGCCGATGCCTACGCCCGTGACGCTTTGCAGCACCACCACGCCGATGATGCCGCCGATTGCTCGGCTGGCTCCGTTCGCGATGAAGGCCCAGGCGAGGCGGATGTTCTCTTGCCGGCCTTGGGCGATGCCCATCGAGGCCGAGCCCACCACCACAAATGCAAGGGAGCCGATGCCAGTGGCCACAGCCACCGCGGGGATCGTGAAGATCGCCCCGAGGGGCCAGGCCAGAATCACGCCGCCGATCATCATGGTGGCGCCGATGATCACGGCGAGGCGGATCGCTTGGCCTTCCACGTGGGGTCGGTCGGCCAGGTCGGCGGCTGCCACCCGCCGGGCCGTGAGGGCCTGGGTGGAGATGCCGAGGGTGGCGAGGATGACCAGGAGAGCAAGGAGGGAGCCCAGGGCCCCGAAGTCTGCTTGGTCGAGCACCCGCGCTGAGACCATGCTCAGGGCGTAGGCGGCGCCGTTGCCGATGAGGGTGGCCCCGCCAACAAAGATCAGACCCTTGGCCAAGCCTGATTTTTGGGGGGTCTCGCTCACGCGCACACTTTACGGGCTCAGCCCGCCTGACCATGCGCTTCACCATGCACCCTTACCAGTGGGGTTGAAGTGACGCATGTGACCCCCAAATGTGTGGACAGCCTCGCGACACATGTCACAGTTCGGTCGTAAAAGCGTCCGATTTTCGGTCGTTACGTTTCCGTTATCAACAGTGACTACCTAACGTCGAGAACTCCGAACAAAGCCCCCCCCCACCGGGGGAGGTAAACCGGAAGGCGAGGCACTCATGACCAAGAGTTTCACCGGCAGCACGGCACGCCCGTTCAGCGCCGCGAGTACTTCCCTGCGCTCGGCTCTGCACGCATCCGCGATGTCTTTCCGGATCGCCGTGGTGATGATCACCATCATCGCGATAGCCGCCACCGCACTGGTCTTCGGAAAACACACCACAGCCGTCGCGACTGAATCCGTTGCACCTGAACCGACGGCAACGGATGCAACAAGTGAAGTAGTGCTCGACGGTGCTGATC
>JANQZS010000083.1:15593-21045 GCA_030728405.1 Candidatus Nanopelagicales bacterium
ACGGTGCTGATCGGAACGATGCCAAGTCAACCCCCGCGCTCCATTCGACGCACAAGTCGGACCGCACCAGCGTCGATAAAGAGCTGCGCGCGGGGACTGCGAAAGTTTTACTCGCTCGCGAGATGAAGGTGGTGCGCTCTCGCATCGTCGAGATAGCCCGCAAGCAGATCGGCGACTCCTACGTTCCTGGCGCTAGCGGCCCGCACGGCTTTGACTGCTCCGGACTGACCCGCTTCGTTTACCAGCAAGCCGCAGATATTTCGCTTCCGCACTACTCCCGCGCGCAGTACGGCAAGGTCAAGCCGGTGTCACGCGCTAACGCGCAGCCCGGAGATCTCGTCTTCTTCTTCGAGAATGGCGCGCACCACGTAGGCATTTACATCGGCGACGGAAAAATGATCGACGCCCCAGGCCGAGGCGACAAAGTTCGGGTGAGCCCCACCACCGGCTCTTGGTGGGGGCGAACCTTCACCGGAATGGGACAGATACTGCCCGCTTGATCACACGCTCTTACAGTTCGACAATGAGCGATGCGTAATCACCGGCAACAACTGGTCGCACCAGTAGCCGGCCGTCGGGTGCGGGAACTGCAACAAGTGCACCTGCAGAATCCACGAAAGCCACACTTGACCAACCAGCGCTAGACAGACTCAGCACAACTTGCCCCAAGAGCAGCACCTGCTCATTCGGCGGTAGCGCCGAGAACTGCGCGGCTAGAACCACCGTCACTTCGGCACCTGTTGAATTTGGTGCACTCTCGAGACTGATGGCAATCAGTGACAATCCGGTCAACGGGTCAACCGCCACACTGCGCAGTCCAGAGTCGGCTGGCGGACCCGTAACGAGAGCGTTCACCACCGATTCCGCAACCACCGGCGGAGGCAGTTCGGTGTTTACAGCGGCCAAACCTTCATCCCGCACAAAAAACATCGAGGAAACCTCAGGTGCCTGAATCGTCGGGTCCGGCGACGCCGAATTTGTTGGTCCAGGTGAGGGCGGATTCGTTGGGCTTGCACTTGGTGAAGGCACTGAGGGTGGTGCAACAACCTCCGAGGGCAACGGTTGCGCGGAATCCTGCAAAGAAATCCCACACCCGGTCATTGCGAAGGCAACAAAGAGTGCGCCCACCGATACCCGAATTGCGCTACGCATCAGGTTCAAGGTCTGCACCCCCTCGGACTGGGATTTCGATCACGAATCGCGAGCCGCCATACGGAGATGCCATCACGTGCAGTCGGGCACCGAGCAGATTTGCTTGTTCGGCCGCGATTGCCAGCCCCAAACCAGCACCGGACGACCTGCCGTCAAGCGAAGCGCTATTCGTCACGTCCTTGCCTGACACATTGGTGCCTCGTTCGACTAGCGCGGCCTCTTCCCCTCGGGTAAAGGGTTCAAGCAGTCTCTCGAGCGATGCGGGGTTGACTCCGGGGCCAGCATCATCAACGCACACATGCACCGATTCAGGGTGTCGTTGAATCAGGACTTGTTCTACGCCAGTTCCGTGCCTTTGCGCGTTGTCGATGAGGTTGCCAACAATTCGCTCGAATCGTCGGGCATCCGTGCGCACGATCGGTGAATCCCCCGTGACCAGGTGCTCGGATAATCCGCGGACCCGCACAACGTCGTGGCACAGCATGGAGAGATCAACCGATTCCCATTGCAAATTCTCATCGCCGCCAATTCGGCTGATTTCGAGAAGATCGAGCAACATTTGTGACATCCGGTGCACCTGTTCGACGAGAACCCTGACTAGGCCAGCTTCTCTATCTGGCAGGATTTCCCGTCGACGATCTAGTAACTCCGCAGTGCCCACGACGGAGGTGAGCGGCGAGCGCAACTCATGGCTGACGTTGGCGCTGAACCGACGCTCTCGTTGAATGCGAGAGGCAACCGCTTGGGCCATCTCGTTGAATGAGTCTGCAAGGGGATCGAGGTCGGGATCATTGGCCAGTGTTATCCGAGCAGCGAAATCGCCGCCCGCAACCGATTCAGCACCCTCGCGAAGACGCCGCAGCGGCCTGAGCAACTGACCCACTGTGTAACGGCCGATCAGCACTCCGAGTGCACCAGCGAGCAATGTTTGAATAACGAAAAGCCAGCCGCCAATGGTGAGAATGAGATCCAAATCGCGGAGCGGGAACACCTCTACATAGGTTGCGCCCTGCAGATCCACTGCGACAAGAAAGTACGGCTCGCCATTGATCTCTGCTCGTTGCTGCGCTCCACCGCCGGCGGAGGCAACCAGCAGGTCTTGCGGAAGTTCATTTGGCGGCACCGTGACCGAGGTGGTGTACCACACTCCGTTGGTCAGGACCATCGGTTGCGAGGTGCCTACCGACGGCACCTGTTCCAGTGCCGTGGAGGGTAACGAGCCGGAGTCCAGCGACGCTGCCACCGCTCGGGAGTCGAGCACGGCTCGGGAGAGTGCTGCGCTCTCTCGTTGTTCAAGCAGGTACCACCGCGCCAGGCCGTAGGTGGCGACAGAGACAACCCCCGCGATGAGTAGGGAAAGGAGTCCGAACGCGAGAGCGACTCTGGTGCGTAGCCCAAAATGCATGTCAAGCCTTCATGCGGTAGCCGAACCCGCGAACAGTGAGCAGCAGCTCCGGGTTAGCCGGGTCTTGTTCTATTTTGTTGCGCAGGCGGTAAATGAGGTTATCGACGACCCGGCCATCGCCAGCGTTTCCATAACCCCACACCTTGCGTAGGAGATGATCGCGACTTAACACTTTTCCCTTCGCACCAATGAGTTCGGCGAGAACGTAGAACTCAATGCGCGACACCGGCACCGGCTCACCGAGCCGCAATACTTCCGCGGTTCCCATGCGCAACTCGATCGGTCCACACACCAACCGCTCTGCATTTTCACCATCGCCTTCTTCAAGGCCTTCTTCATCGCCATCAGCCGGCGTGGCACGTCGTAATTGAGTGCGAATGCGCGCCATCAACTCTTTCGCAACGAAGGGCTTGGTGACGTAATCGTCCGCACCGGCCTCAAGGCCTGCAACCACATCGTGGCTATCTGTTTGCGCGGTGACAATGATGATCGGCACCTGACTGGTTGCCCGAAGGCTCCTCACCAGATCAAGGCCATGGATGCCGGGGAGCCGTAAATCAACGAGTACCACGTCAGGGGCTTCATCGAGCACGATGACCAGCCCCTGCTCAGCTGTGACGGCTTCGAGTACTCGATATCCCTCGTCTTCGAGGTTGGTGCGCAGCACCATCCTGATCGCAGCGTCGTCTTCCACGATCATCACAGTGCGTTGCATAGGGACCATTAAACCTCTCTTCTCGTGCTGTTCCTACCGCAGACGTGGACCACATTGACCGATCAGTCGCTCCTGCATCGAAAAATCCCACTGAATGAACAGCAAATGCGACAAACCTGCGACACGAGCGCCAACGGTCTGGCACAAAACCCGGTGCACAGTTGAGGTGAGACAACGGAGGTGCACTATGAGAATTTCAACGACCCGCCAGGCAGTACCCACCCACGGGAGCGACCCGCGTGCTCGGATCCTTACCGAGGCCAAAAACGGCCGCCAGGTCAGTGTGTGTATTCCAGCGCGCAATGAAGCCGGCACCATCGGCACCATCGTCTCGGCTATACGCACTGATCTCGTCGATGCAACTCCTCTGATCGACGAGATCCTTGTGCTAGACCACGCCTCCACTGATGGCACCGCTGCCATCGCAAGAGATGCCGGTGCTCGGGTGATTGATGCTGACTCCATTCTTCCTGAATTTGGTCCAGCAACTGGAAAGGGTGATGTGCTGTGGCGCTCAGTTGCTGCGTGCACCGGAGATGTGATCGTGTGGATCGATGCAGACTTGGAGTCATTCACCTCAGACTACGTCACCACCTTGTTGGGACCGCTCCTTCTCGACGATCACATTGCTCTTGTGCGCGCAACGTACGACCGCACTTTGCACGGAGTGTCTTCTG
The DNA here is from genome assembly GCA_030728405.1 of Candidatus Nanopelagicales bacterium. Lineage (GTDB taxonomy): Bacteria > Actinomycetota > Actinomycetes > S36-B12 > S36-B12 > CAIXFB01. Next base: position 19,543 of record JANQZS010000083.1, read on the forward strand.
AAGGTGGTCGGGTTACCGAGCTCACCGCGCGCCCGTTGCTCAACCTTCTGCATCCGCACCTGTCGCACATTCGCCAGCCACTCGGCGGTGAGTATGCGATCAGGCGCGACGTTGCCGAGTCGGTGCCGTTCGAGCAGGACTACGGAGTTGAAATTGGTCTGCTCATCGACGTTGCCGCAAATTGGGGTGTTGGCTCTATCACGCAGGTGGAACTCGGATCCCGCATTCATCGCAACCGGCCACTGGCCGAATTGCACGGGCAAGCAACTCAGGTGGCTCGCGCCGTGTTGAGCCGGAGTAACAACGCGAATCCGTGGACGGCAGAACCGCTGCGCCCCGCGTTGGCAAGCTATTTAACGATGCCACTCACTACGTGATCAGCTACCGCTAACGCACTAGTCCACGCTGGAGAGACCGCGTTGAGCATGTGGGTTGATCGCTCGTCGCCTTCCACTACAAAATCCATTTCCAATTTGCCCGTGGGAACGTGCAGTAATTGGGCGCGCACCCCGGGTCTGCCGCGCTTCGTGAAATCTTTGTGATTGACCGATGGCACCAGTGCTTTGGCTTGGTTCACCAAGTGCTTGCGCGAGTATTTGGGCACTTCGGTGCGGATGAGTCCGGGCACATCGTGATGCGGACTGCGAAGGAATCGCGGGTACGTGCGGGCGATCTCCCACGCATCTGCGGCATTGAATCCATCGACCAGCGAGCCAGGCACGGAGTAGTCCTCGCGCCACAAAGCAGGGATCGCGGTCGGGCCGATCTTTGCGCGGCCATCAACGGTCACGGTCAGATGCACGCCCAGGAACGGGTTGCGTGAATCGGGAACGGGATACACGTGCCGGGTGAGCCGGCCAGGTGCCCATGAGCCGTACCAATACAAACCCTTAAACGGGAGCATTCGGTAGTCCATTCCCATGCCGAACCAGTGCGCAACACGATCAGCAAAAAGACCGGCGGCATTAATCACATGCCCGGCAGATACTCGGCCACCATGTGCGGTCTGGACCCAACCAGGGCCAGCACCAACTACTTCAGCACCCATCTCGATGACACCACCGCGCGATCGGACCCGCGCAGCAAGAGCTTCCACCACCGCAGCAGGATCCGACACCGCAGTGTTCGGCGACCACAACGCATGACCATACGTACGCGCGAGTGGTTCAAGTTCGGCCAGATCACTTTCATTAATCAGTGAAAGTTCAACGCCGTTGGCTTGCCCGCGCGAATACAACTCGAGCAAGGCGGGCAACTGCTCCGGTGATGTGGTCACCACCACTTTGCCCGTCTCGCGGATCTGCACGCCACTTTCATGACAAAACTCGCGCAGCAATGCATTTCCCTGCCGGGTGAGCCGGGCCTTCAGCGAATCTGGCGCGTAGTAGAAACCGGCGTGTAGCACTCCGCTGTTCCGGCCCGAGGCATGCGCGGCCAGTCGATTTTCCTTGTCGTACACAACCACCGAGTCTGCGGGCCGAGCAGCCAACCAAGCATCAGCCA
>JANQZS010000084.1:0-762 GCA_030728405.1 Candidatus Nanopelagicales bacterium
TTCGGCTGATCCTTGACGCTGGTTCCGCCTGATGCGTGACACTCGTTTGATGTTAGTTGAGCTGAGTGTTGTTGAGCAGAGGTATCAGGCCGTTTTGGCTGATCGGTTGCATCGCCGGGTTACGGCCTTGCAGCGCGCAAGACGGGTCATCGACTAATCGTGCAATGAACTGATACATTTGGACAACAGCATTGTTCAGTAGGGAGGGCGGATGAACGTGGCTTCAGAGCCGACGCGCGGGCGGGGCAGTGCCGTGACGCTGCTGCCGCTGTTCCGCTCGCATACCCAGGCTCTTGTTCTCACGCGACTGCTGCTGGGTCCCGGTGAGGAGTCGCTCACCGACCTGGCAGGCGCCGTGGGTGCCTACAAGAACGCCGTCAAGCATGAGGTCGACCGTTTGGAGACGGCCGGGCTGGTGTGTAGTCGCCATGTCGGTCGGTCGCGCCTGGTCAGCGTCAGTGCTCAGGAGCCGCTGCGGTCGATCCTCCTCGACCTCGTCCTGCACACGTACGGCCCGGTTCACGTCATCGGCGAAGAGTTGTCGAGCGTGGTTGGGATCACGGAGGTCTTCATCTACGGGTCATGGGCGGCGCGATACGCGCGGGAACCTGGGCCTCCACCAGGGGACATAGATGTGCTCGTTGTTGGCAACCCGGATCGTGACGATCTTTTCGAGGCGGTGGGGAGGGCAACGACCAGACTGGGCAAGGAGGTGAACGTCCATGTCGTGACGGCTGCAGCTTGGGCCAAACCGAAAGGCGC
>JANQZS010000084.1:772-20706 GCA_030728405.1 Candidatus Nanopelagicales bacterium
GGAGAGCCCCCTGGCCGTGGTGCCTCTGGGAGGCGCTCCCGCTGGTGGGGCGTCGTGAGCTGGGCGCCGGGTCGGGACGCGATCGCGTCGATGCTTGATCGCCGTGATCTTGAGACCGTCATCGCGTCAATGGACCTTGCCAACGCGCTCCTTGCTCAGGCCGAGGAGGCGATCGACACGGCCAGCGATGCCGCGCGCGCTGGGCGCTGGTACTCCGCTTATGCGAATCTGTGGGACGGCGTTCGCAAGGCGTTGAGCGCACTTCTGCAGGCCTAGGGGCTGAGGCCGACCCGCACCGGCGGTCACATCGCGGTGGAACAGGCCGCCGCTGCCCAGTTCTCCGGATCCATGGGCGCCCTCCTTCGTCCCGTGCCACGAATGAGGAACACCAGAAACGACACGGAGTACCCCGATCCCGACACCCAGATAGAACCCGACCTCGTACTCGGTGACCTTGAGAAGGCGCGTGACATCGTGCAGGCCTGCCGAAGTGTGCTCCCGGTCTTGACCGTCTTCCAGCGATGACGTACCGCGACACTGCGCTGACGTTGGCCCTTCCATAGCCCCAACAGGCTCAGGGTTTGAGCCCCCGTCGACCCACTCGCGTGATGTGTAGTTCCGCGTGATGCGTTGTTACTCAACGCAGGAGAAATGGAACCAGTAATAATCAGCCCATGATCAAAAACCCCGTGGGTGTTCACGCACTTGTCTGGACTGGCGGCTGGACTCCTGCTGATGCCGAGTTAGCAATTTCCTCAAGCAAGCAGGCCGGCTTTGACCTCATCGAGATTCCTGCGCTGGATCCGGCAACGGTTGATGTGGTCGACACAAAGGCACGGTTGGCGGCCCATGGCATGAAGTCGAGTTTTACCCTGGGCCTGGCTGTTGATTCGGACATCAACTCTGAAGATCTGGCAATGGTGGATCGCGGACGCAAGACCTTGATGGATGCACTGGAAGTGGCGCGCGGAACAGGGGCAACATATTTGGGTGGAGTTATTTTTGGTGCGATCACCAAGTACCCGGCACCTACAACGGAGAAGGCCCGTCGTAATAGTGCAATGGTGATCAAGGAACTCGCGCAAGAAGCGGCCAAAGACGACATCAGTATCGGACTTGAGTTCGTTAATCGCTATGAGAGCAATTTGCTCAACACGGTCTCGCAGACACTCGATTACATGGACATCGTTGATGAACCTAATGTGGTTGTTCATGCCGACGTCTACCACATGAATATTGAGGAGAACGGATTCCGCAAACCGTTGCTGCTATGCGGTGATCGATTGGGATACGTGCATATTGGTGAATCGCACCGCGGCTATCTCGGGACTGGGACCATCAATTTTGATGAGGTTTTCGGCGCGTTAGTTGATATTGATTACGAGGGACCCATCACCTTCGAGTCGTTCTCATCAGCAGTTGTGGACCGGCACCTCTCGACGGCACTGGCGGTATGGCGGAACCTATGGTCGGACGGCATGGACCTTGCGGTCTCGGCTCGTGGTTTCATAGAGGCAGGCCTTTCGCAAGCTGAGGCCACTCGAGGCAGCCGATAGTCGACTCAAGGAGCGAAACCATGAACGAGATCTACGTCGAACCAGCTGATCGCTCATGGACCGTCACCAAGGTGGTGGCAGTAATCGTCGCCATTTTCAGTGCCGGCTACATGCTGCCGTGGGCGATCGCAGCAGTGCGAGACGTTCCGCACTGGTTGGTGTTCTGGGTCAATCTATTGCTCGGCTGGACCATCATCGGTTGGATCGTCGCTCTTGTTATGTCTTTGCGCGCCCAACGACTGAATGTCATTTCCTGAAGTGAGAGTCAGGAAAAAGCATTTCCGCCACTTGCTCACAGGAATAGTTGGTGGAGCGGTGGTGGCATCGTTGTTGGCCTTCACTCCAGCGGAGCCCACACCCAGATTGATTGGGGCCGTTCCGGTGAGCGGCACACCGAACGCGCTCGGAATTATGTTGTCGACTTCAAACTTTTACTACACCTGCACTGCGGCGCCATTGAAGTCTCGTGTGCTTCTTACCGCCGCCCATTGTGTATTGGTTGATGACTTGGGAGCGGTTGTTTCACCCGGAGCTATTTCGTTGACACCTCTTGGTGGAACCCTTCGGGTGAGTGGAGCAGGTTTGGTTGGTGCCTCACCGGTTCGGGTGATCCAGGTGGTGGTTCCGGCGGGGTTCACTTTTCCTGATGATCGTGTCCCTGCCAACGACATTGCACTGCTTGTTCTTGACAGTGATATCGGCGCAAGTCCTTACACGCGCCTAGCCACTCGCGTAGAGGTGGAGCGGTGGGTGCGGGAACAGCGTGCTGTTGACGCCATCGGCTACGGGCTCACTGCCGTGGGTGGAGCTGTATCTGAAGTTCCACGGCAAGCGCAGTTGCCACTCGCTGCTTTTGATCCTGCGTATAAAGGCTCAACCGGCTGGATGATTTTTTCTTCAGCTGCGACGGGTGTGAACATCTGTTCGGGGGATAGCGGTGGCCCGCGGTTCACCACCGAGCAAGGTGCCACGCTCCTGGTGGCTGAGACCGCTGGCGGGGCTTGTTCAACGATTACGGGTTTAACCGGCGCAGCTTTTGTTCCTATTACTTATCTAGACATCGTGAACCCGGCACTCGCTGCGGCTGGGTTCCAGACAATCCCGAGCAGTCCGCTGGAGATAAAAGCCGCCCAGGTCGCCAACTCGACCACGCTGTGGTGGTCCGCACCAGCGGTGTCACCAGAAACAGCTGCCAGTTACCAGGTGCTGGATTCAACCGGGGCCGTGCTGTGCTCTTCTGCTGTGACGTCGTGCACCTTCCCGTCCGCATCGATCACCTCGGCGATCAACGTGCGCAGCATGAATGGTGAAGGTGAAGGAGATGCGGCGTTAGCGCCAGTAGCTGACGTGCTTCGACCGGTCGCACCGGCTGCACGAGCCATCAAGAAGCGCGTGCGCATTTTCGTGACCGCGGTTGATTTCCCGGCAGTCACGTCGTACGTAGTTCGGGATAGAACGGGGAAGAAGATCTGCACAATCGCACCGACCGCAGCACCGCTGGCGTGCACCGTTAAGGCGAAGCCGGGCAGTTATCGCTTCCGGGTTGAGGTCGTGACTCCCAATGGCACTACGCCTGCCTCCCGACTGAGTCGTGCGGTCAAGGTTCGGGGCTAAAAAGCCGGTTCTCAAAGTCCCAGTCATGCGAGTGCGGCCGTGAGCTTTGGGGGCACGGCCGCACGTGCTTTGCATCATCCGTGGACTTGCTAGCCGATGGCCAGAACCTGCACTCGCTTGAACGGCTTGATGTTCTTTCCACCATTAGAGGTCATAACGACATTGCAGGTGCCTGTGGGTGTCAAGGGTGTGACGGTGTTATCGCGCACCGCGCAATTGTCCGAAGAAACCGTGACGGGCAAACCGGATGCCATTTTCACTGTCATGGCAGTTGGAGCACCTGCTGTGATCTTGGTGGTGGCTCCACGCTTTACCACCGTGCCTGCGACTGTCACGGTCATGGAGTCACCTGTGCGCTCTTTGGCGAGCGGGGTGAAAACAGTCGGCCAGATGCGCAGGTAGGCGGGGTTGGCTGATTCGCGGCCGGCACCGAGCACGTACACGGCACATGTTGTTGATTGAGGGGATGCTCCAGGCTTGCGGCAATCCACCAAGTTGTAGGTCGATGCACCAGTTTGCGGATTTGGGTTGGTGCCATAGAACTCTGCATTGACCTTGATCGGGATGGCAATGGCGGTCCGCGCCGTGGGGATCGCCGGGATGTAGGCGAGTGAGCCCTCTGCGGAGTCACAGTTAGTGGGTGCCGAGCGTGGGTTGGCGGGGACTTCACAGTTCAATGCGTACAGACCCACGTTTGCAGGCAGGTTATTTGCATTGATGTTCAATGTCGATGTGGAAACCAAGTTCACCAGCGGAGTGAAGTTGCGCTGACCACTTATGGTGGCGTTGAACGGATCTGCCGCCTGAGCGGGCACGGCGACAACTGCGCCCATGAGTGCTGCAGCACTTGCGATGGCTGCGATCTTTATTGCAAAGGACTTCACGCTATTCCTCCTGGAATATTTGGTTGGGTTGCTGCATCTGATGTTGGGTTATCGGAAAGTCACTGGAATTGCCACGTCGTAAAGTCGATTGGCTCCTTGCAGATGATCAGCTCGCGCGACGATGGAACATGAAATGGCACGACAATCAACGTCGCCGATTTTTGGTGAAACTTTTATTCGCGTGGTGAAGGAGCCTTTCTTGCCATACGGCGATGTCAGGTTGCGCGCGTAGGGCGGGGGATTGGATGAGATCCACGCGGATGCTTGTGAGCTGCCGTCCATGTCGATGCCACCACCGCACGGCCCTGGTTTTGCACCCTGTGTAGGCGTTACGCAAAGAGCGACGTAAATTCCCACGGCTGGGTTGAATCCCTTGCCCTTGATCGTGAGTAGCTGGCCCGCAGGATCGAGGCCCCGTTTGATCGAAGATGTGAGCGTTTGTCCGTTGCCGTTTCGTGCAGCGAGTGCGCTGGGGGCTATGGATATAACCAGCACTGTTGCGGCAAGTGCAGATGCCAACATCGCATGCGCGATGCGACGACATGAACTCATGCAATCAACATATGCGTTGGACTAAATGGCTTTCCTTGACACGGTGTCGGGGTGTTTCCGACACTGCATCGGGAAACGTCGGAAAACTCTCCCGCATACTTCTGTTATGCGGCGTGCTGGACTCTCCTCAGTATTCGTGGGTGTGGTTTTGTGCGTCATGCTGGCTGGCTGCGGATCAACGAATACAGCCGAGACCTCGGTCGCAACTCCTGTCGAGAACGTGGACGATCCCACTTCCGTGGAATGGCCGCTGGTGATCGCCTCTGCTTCGCTTCCGGCGGTCACCCCTGTCATTGAAGCGTCTTCACGTCAATCTCCAGCTCGGATCGTCACGCTTGCTACAGGCGCAGGCGAGCTGATCGCGGCGATGGGGGCAGGTGATCGTGTGGTGGGTCGCGATGAAACAAGTTCGGCTCCGCAGATTGAAGGCGCGCCGATCGTGACGAAGGCGCATCAAGTCTTTGCAGAACAGGTTCTCGCACTCACACCGGATCTGGTGATTATTGATGCGGCCACCGGCCCGGTGGAAGTCCTCGACCAGATTCGTGCCTCAGGAATTCGCGTGGAAACTCTCCCCGATACATGGACCGTTGCAGACATGGCGCCACGAATCGATGCATTGGGCGGATACCTCGGGTTGAGCGCCTCCAACATTGCACTGGCACAAGAGAATCTCATTCCCTCAGTTCCGAACACGTCAACGGAGGGACCGCGCGTGGCATTTCTTTACTTGCGTGGACCTTCTTCGATTTACCTACTTGGTGGCAAAGGCTCAGGCGCTGATGCGCTCATCGAAGCCGCGGGTGGTGTTGATGTGGGAGCAGAGGCAGGGTACGAACCATTCACCCCCCTTACCACTGAGGCACTTATCGCAGCTGCGCCCGACGTTCTACTTGTCATGACCGAAGGCCTGGCATCGGTCGGGGGAATAGATGGACTGCGGGCATTGCCAGGAGTCGCGCAGACGCCTGCAGGTGCAAGTGGCCGGGTGATTGCCGTGGATGACACCGTGCTGCTCTCTTTCGGTGCGCGCACAGGAGCCTTGATTGAGAACTTGCGGGCGGGTCTGGCTCGTTGATGACCCGATTGAATACTCGCGCTAGTGCAGTGTCTATTGCACTCCTTGTTGCGCTCATTCTCGTTTCACTGCTGTCTTTACGAACGGGTATCGCTGAATCAACTTACGAGATCGTGATGAACATTCGGGCGCCACGTCTTGCCATGGCGATTACCGTCGGTGCTGGTTTGGCGGTGGCCGGCAGCGTCATGCAGGGACTGTTCCAAAACCCGTTGGCTGATCCAGCAATCATTGGTGTCTCACCAGCTGCGGCTGTTGGTGCAGTAGTAGCAGCGGCGTTTGGAGCCGCCTTTAACCTGCCGATTGCGGCCATCGTTGCGATTGTTGTGGCATCCGTCGGAATCGTTATCGTCGTGAGTGTTGCAAGACAAGATGGTCGCACGCAAACCGTCACGCTCCTTCTTGCTGGAGTTGCCGTCGCCTCTTTCGCAGGCGCACTCCTTGCCGTGTTGGTAAGTGTGAATGCACAGGCTGGGCTTCGGCCACTTTCTTTTTGGCTTGGTGGCTCTTTTGCTCTGAGTACCTGGAGCGGAGTGATAACCACTGTGCCTTTTGTCTTGGTTGGCGTGGTCCTTGCCGTGCTGCTCAGCAGATCACTCGACTTGTTCTCCCTCGGTGAGCGCAACGCCGAATCAATGGGAGTGAATGTTGATCGAACCCGCCTCCTCGGAATGGGAGCTACGGTGCTGCTCGTGGCGGCTGGGGTAGCTGTCGCAGGGGTGATCGCGTTTGTTGGTCTAGTAATTCCGCATGCGGTACGTGCGGTGATTGGCCCGGCCCATCGCGGATTGATTGTGGCCAGTGCTCTAGCTGGTGCGTTGCTCTTGGTCGTAGCAGATCTACTCGCCCGCACCCTCGCATCTCCAGTGGAGATTCCGGTGGGCGCGATCACTGCTCTTGTCGGTGCGCCCATTTTCTTCGTATTGCTTCGTCGCACCCGAGCTGACCAAGGGGGCTGGGGATGAGCGCGCAGCCACACGTTGCCCTACGCATCGACAGCGTGTCAGTACGCAGCGGGGACAGAGCGCGCCTTGCCGGGGTTTCACTTGACATTGCAGAAGGCGAGGTTGTGGGACTCTTCGGGCCTAATGGATCAGGGAAGTCGACCCTGTTGGGGGTGATCTCTGGAGAACTAGTGCCAACCTCGGGTGAGGTGGCTCTGGCTGGCACACCTATATATGGGATGGATCCACTGACGAGGGCGCGCACTCGCGCTGTTCTTGGTCAGGACAACCCATCGATCTTCTCTTTTCAGGTGCGAGAGGTGGTCGCCTGGGGGCGGCATTGTTGGCGGGGTCGGCCGGAGGCCACCGACGACGAGTCGATCATTTCCGAGAGCATGGCGGCATTTGACGTCACGGCACTCGCGGATCGCGTACTGACGCAGCTTTCTGGCGGTGAGCGCGCCCGGGTCCATCTTGCTCGCGTGGCCGCCCAGCGGGCACCGGTCTTGCTCCTTGACGAGGCTGATTCGCATTTGGATCTCGTGGGCCGAGCCCATGTGGATGCGCTGGTCAACTCCCATCAGGCTCGCGGCGGCACCTGCATAGTCATTTCTCACGACCTGCCCAGGCTTGCCACGGTGGCCGATCGAATTGTGCTGCTCGCCGGCGGCACGGTGCTTGCATCTGGCACGCCGGCTGAGGTTTTCACAGCGAGGCAGATCGCACAGGCATATGGAGTGGGTGAGCCTGAAGCGCAACGCCTGCTGACGGGACAGATAACCTGAGCGGCATGCTCAAAGGAATCGATCCGCTGCTGAGCGGTGACCTATTACAGATCCTCGACGACATGGGGCACGGCGATCAACTGCTGCTCGTGGATCGGAACTACCCAGCGATCTCAAGTGGTCGGCCGGTGATCCGGTTGGGCGAAGTCGGAATCATGCGGGCGGCGAAAGCAATCCTCAGCGTCTTCCCTTTGGACTCGTTCATCTCCCACCCGCTCGAACGGATGGAGGTTGAGAACGACCCGACAAAGACGACTGCGGTACAGAACGAACTCCTGGCCTACGCATCACAAATTGAGGGTCGTCCGCTCGAGTTTGGCGTGATCCCGCGGTTGGACTTCTACGGTCGTGCCCGCAACGTCTATGCCGTGGTGCACACCCTTGATGCCCTCCCGTACGGTTGCTTCATATTTCACAAGGGCGTCATCTAGAAAATCAACGTTGTTGCTCATATTCGCACTTCGAAGGGAACGCACGTGTCAGACAAGGAAATTGAAATCGGCGACGACATCACTATCGACGTGATTGTTGACGAGAACAATGTGGTTATGGGAGCAGTCAGTGATGAAGTCTTGGTCATTACGAGTGAAGACGGTTCTATCGTCGACGAAACGATTGATGTGCTCGATGCTGACGGTTCTCTCCTGATGGAAGACGAAAAGATCAGTGTCTATGACGCTGATGGCAATTTGGTCGCGGAATCAGAAACCATCGCGATCGCGTTGGACCCAGACGCTACTTCTTGATCACTCATGGGCCGCACTCTCGTAGCAGGGGTTGACTCCTCCACCCAATCGGTGAAGGTTGTTGTTCGCGACGCCGATACCGGCGAGTTGGTACGCGAAGCCCGCGGCACCCATCCTGATGGCACTGAGGTTGATCCGGCGCACTGGTGGAGTGCGTTAGAAGGTGCATCCGCTGGTGTTCTTGATGATGTGGCAGCACTTTCGGTCTCTGCCCAACAGCACGGCATGGTGGCACTGGATGAGTCAGGCGCGGTGGTGCGCGATGCATTGCTGTGGAACGACACCCGTTCGGCTGGCGCCGCAACGGAACTGATTGCTGAACTGGGCGGGCCGCAGCAATGGGCGGATGCGGTTGGCAGCGTGCCGGTTGCGGCTTTCACCGTGACCAAATTGCGTTGGATGGCGCAACACGAACCTGAAAATGCGGCGCGCACATCGCGGGTGATGCTGCCGCACGATTACTTGACGTGGCTCCTTGCCGGTTCTCCTATCACCGCGTTTACTGACCGCGGTGATGCGAGCGGCACCGGCTATTTTGATCCGGCGTCCAATCAATATCGCCGGGATCTTTTGACTCTTGCACTCGGCCATGATGCCGAGCTGCCCGAGGTAGCTGCTCCCGCGCAGGTTGTTGGAGAGACCGCTGCTGGGGTGTTGCTGGGTCCAGGAACCGGAGACAACATGGGTGCTGCGCTGGCACTGGGCTTAGGTGCAGGCGACGTCGTGGTGTCACTCGGCACATCGGGCACAGCCTTTGCTTGTTCAGATGTGCCATCGCATGATGGCAGTGGATTAGTCGCAGGGTTTGCTGATGCGACCGGGCGCTTCCTGCCACTGGTCTGCACTTTGAATGCGGCTCGGATCTTGACCTCCACCGCGTCGATGCTCGGCGTGGACCTAGACGCGTTTGCTCAGCTCGCTCTTTCGGCGCAACCTGGTGCTGGCGGTTTGGTGCTGCTGCCCTACTTCGATGGTGAGCGCACGCCCAATCTGCCTGATGCGCGTGGGTCCATGCACGGGATATCGCGCGATAACTTGATTCCGGCCAACATCGCCCGGGCGGCGATCGAGGGAATGTTGGGCGGCTTGGCCGATGCGGTCGATGCTCTCGTCGCCGTGGGTGTGACCCCGCGCCGAGTGCTCCTCGTTGGGGGAGCGGCGGCCAACTCGGCAGTCGGTTCGATTGCCGCGACGATGTTCAACGTGCCCGTGGAAATCCCCCCGGCGGGTGAATATGTTGCCGATGGAGCGGCCCGTCAAGCAGCTTGGGTCCTCAAGGGTGGGCACAGTGCTCCGGATTGGGATGAACTTCGGGCGGGATCGGTTGTGCGCTGTGAGCCGGCGCCGGTGCCTGTTATTCGCGAGCAGTACGCAGCGGCGCGCACGGATCTTTACGACCTTTAGCAGCTGCTTGATTTCTTTTGCGTGACCAAATCGTTACGGGAAAACATCGAATAAGTGTCATATTCGCCTTGTGTGATCTAGCCCACGTGCATATGTTGTGTCACACAACAATTCGATTTCCGGCCAATCTAAATGGCCCTATTGCTTCACGGAGGCGAAAAGTGTCTGATGCCTTGACCCCCACTCCCGAAAATAAATTTGCCTTTGGGCTGTGGACGATCGGCCATCCAGGACGCGACCCCTTCGGCGACTCAACTCGCCCACCGGTCAGCACCGCTGATTTCCTTCGGGGCCTTGCAGACATCGGCGCGTGGGGCGTGAGCTTCCACGACGACGACCTCATGACCTTTGGCGCTCCGGAGTCCCAGCGCCGCGCAGAACTTGACGCCTTCAAGAAATCACTTGATGAGACAGGCATCGTCTGCTCGATGGCTACGACCAACCTCTTCTGGCATCCGCTGTTCAAGGACGGTGCGTTTACCTCGAACGATCGCAATGTTCGTCGTTATGCAATTGCCAAGACGATTCGCAATATCGACGTGGCTGCCGAACTGGGCGCACCTACGTATGTTTTCTGGGGCGGTCGCGAAGGCGTGGAAAGCGCAGCGAGCAAGGAGCCACGTGATGCCCTCGACCGCTACGCAGAAGCACTGAACTTCTTTTGTGGCTACGTCAAAGACAAGGGTTACAACTTGCGCTTCGCGATCGAGCCGAAGCCAAATGAGCCACGCGCGGATACTTTCCTGCCGACGATCGGCCACGCGATGGCATTCATCCAGACCCTGGAATACCCAGAAATGGTAGGGCTCAACCCTGAGGTTGCCCACGAGACTATGGCGGGCTTGAGTTTCTACCAGGGCGTTGCCCAAGCACTGTGGCAAGACAAGCTCTTCCACATTGACCTCAACGATCAAAAGATCGGTCGCTTCGATCAAGACTTGCGCTTCGGCTCCGAGGGCATCAAGGACGACTTCATGCTCGTCCGTTTGCTGGAGCAGAGCGGCTATTCCGGCCCCAAGCACTTTGATGCACGTCCGTATCGCAACGAGTGGGGCGATGGCATTTGGGACTTTGCCCGCGGGTGCATGCGCACCTACCTCGCGCTCGCGCAGAAAGCGCGCGAGTTCGACCAAGATCCTCGAGTGAAGGAGGCGATGGAAATTGCCAGCGTCTTCGAACTCGCGGAGTCGTCTGTCGGACCGTACTCAACGGAGACCGTTCAGCGACTTCTGGACGAAAGCTTCGATCCCGATGCCCTCGCGGCACGCACGTATGGGAACGAAGCGCTCGACCAACTCGTCATTGATCGAATCCTCGGGATCTGATCTACGTCGGTCGGTACCCCGAGCGATGATGGCGAACAACTCCACTACAAAGCAGGGAAGCCTGCAGGGGAAGGAACTACACCGTATGTCAAGGAAAATGTATGGAGCACTCGCTGCAGTTGCAGCGGCATCGCTCATCCTCACCGCGTGCAGCTCTTCGGACGACACAGCAACTGATGCTGCAACAGCTGAGGCGACCGTAGAAGAGACTGTCGAAGAGGCAGTTGAAGAGGTCGCTGGCGGCGCCGGCGGCAACGCTTGCGTCATCCTCCCGGACAGCCAGTCGTCCGATCGTTGGGAAAACCAGGACCGTCCGGCCATTCAGGCTGCACTGGAATCAGCAGGCTTCACCGCTGACATCCAGAACGCTCAGGGTGATACCAACCAGTACCTCACCATTGGCGATCAGATGCTCGCTACCGGTTGTGGCGTCATGATCCTTGTTGACCTCAACGGCTCGGGCGCAACCGTGGCCGAGAAGGCTAAGGCTCAGGGCATCCCGGTCATCGCATATGACCGCCCCTTCGCACCTGCTGACTACTACGTTTCCTTCGACAACGTAAAGGTCGGACAGCTCCAGGCCGAGGGTCTCCTCAAGTGCCTCGCCGACAACGGCGTTGACGCTGCAGCAGCACAGGTTGTGTTCCTCAACGGTTCACCCACCGATGGCAACGCTGCAATGTTCAAGGAAGGCTATGAGACCACTCTCGCAGCCGCAGGCATCACCCCTGTGAAGGACGAGTCCGTACCGGACTGGGACAACCAGCAGGGTGGCGTCATCTTCGAGCAGATCTTCACTGACATCGGCGGCAAGGTTGACGGCGTTCTCGCTGCCAACGACGGCCTCGGTGGCGCAGCGATTGCTGTCCTCGACAAGAACGGCATCACCGTTCCGGTGACCGGCCAAGATGCAACCCTCTCGGGTCTGCAGAACGTGCTCCTGGGCAAGCAGTGCATGTCCGTCTTCAAGAACACTGCTCTTGAGGCTGGCGACGCATCCACCCTCGCCATCGCACTCCTCAATGGCGAAGCACCTGAAGCACCAGCAACCGTTGACGTCGGTGGCGTCTCGGTCCCGGCGATCTACTCAACGCCGGTCATCGTGTACTCAGAGAACGTTCAGGAAGTTCTGGACGCCGGCACCGCGGGCTTCACCGCAGCCGAGCTCTGCACCGGTGATGTTGCCGCTGCATGCACGGAGTTGGGCATTCAGTAACAACTGAAGCCTGAAGTAGTGCAAGGTGGGGCCCACGGATTGCGTGGGCCCCACCTTCACAACTAGAGCAAATATTCGTTTTCATCTCAGGAGGACTTGTTGACCACCTCACCCATACTTGAAGTTCGACAGGTGACCAAAAGTTTTGGCGCAGTCGATGTTCTCAAGGGAATCGACTTCGAGGTCATCCCGGGTACCGTCACCGCCCTAGTCGGTGACAACGGCGCCGGCAAGTCCACCTTGATCAAGGGGCTCGCAGGTATCCAGCCCTTTGACTCGGGCGAAGTCACGTTCGAGGGCGTCAAAGTCAACCTCAACGAACCGCGCGATGCTGCTGATCTGGGCATCGAAGTGGTGTATCAAGACCTCGCGCTGTGCGACAACCTCGACATCGTGCAAAACATGTTTTTGGGTCGTGAAGTGAAGCGTGGTATACCTCTTGATGAAGCTGACATGGAGTCTCGCGCTGGCGAAACCCTGAAGAGCCTCTCGGTGCGTACCGTGAAGTCGCTCAGGCAAAAAGTCTCTTCACTTTCAGGTGGCCAGCGTCAAACGGTTGCGATTGCCCGTGCGGTGCTGTGGAACAACAAGGTCGTCATTCTTGATGAGCCCACGGCGGCTCTCGGGGTTGCGCAGACCGAGCAGGTACTTAATTTGGTGAGGCGTTTGGGCGAGCAGGGCCTGGGCGTTGTGATTATTTCCCATAACTTGCAAGACGTCTTTGAGGTAGCCGATTACATCTACGTTCTCTACCTCGGCACCATGGTGGTTCGCCTCAAGCGAGAAGACACGAACCCTTCCGAGGTTGTCGAGTACATCACGGGCGGAAAGACCAACAACGCAGGTTCGAATGGAGACCTCGTATGAGCTCCCAGTCAGACATTCCGGCCTACCTCCAAGCGCAGAACTCCACATTGAAAGACACGTGGGCCACCTACCTAGGTCGTGTGCGTGGCGGCGATATGGGCCCGCTCCCTGCAGTCATCGGGCTGATCGTTCTCGTGATCCTGTTCTCCGTGCTCAGGCCGGTCTTCTTCACTCCTCTGAACTTTGCGAACTTCTTCACCCAGGCAGCCGTTGTGGCAGTTCTTGCGATGGGCATCGTTTTCGTATTGTTACTGGGCGAGATTGACCTTTCTGCAGGTGTCACCTCCGGAGTTGCCGGGTCACTTCTTGCAGTGACGATGGCTCGGAACGGACTGTCCTGGTACGTCGCACTCGCTCTTGCTCTGGTCGTCGGTCTGCTCATCGGTTTGTTCATCGGTGTCCTGGTTGCGAAGGTGGGAATCCCATCCTTCGTGGTGACCCTCGCGCTCTTCTTGGCGTTCCAGGGGCTGGTTCTGGTGATCATCGGTGAAGGCGGCAACGTCCGCGTCACGGATCCGGTCATCTTGGCAATTGAGAACAGCAATATGCCAATCTGGCTGGGCTGGACTCTGTATGCGGTGATGGTGCTGGGCTATTTGCTCGCTGCACTGAACGGCCGGCGGCGCCGGCTTGTTCGCGGATTCTCCGGAACCCCGCTCTCGGTGATCTTGATCAAGGTCGCGGTGATTGCAGTGGTCGGTTTTGCCACCGTGTGGGTCCTGAGTCTTGAACGAAGCACCAACCCAGAGGTAAACCCGCTCAGCGGAGTCCCGATCATCATCCCGATCATTGCGGTGATTGCACTCGTCTTTGGATTTGTCCTCGAGCGCACCAAGTTCGGTCGCCATGTGTATGCGGTTGGTGGCAACGTGGAAGCAGCCCGTCGTGCTGGCATTCGAATTCAACAGGTGCGGATTGCAGTCTTCGCGATCTGTTCCACCACGGCCGCATTCGCTGGCGTGGTTGCAGCGAGCCGGGCAGCGTCCGTTGATCCAAACGCTGGTCGGTTCATTGTGTTGAGCGCGATTGCCGCAGCGGTGATCGGTGGTACCTCGCTATTTGGTGGTCGCGGCCGGATCTACGATGCACTCATCGGTGCTGCTGTGGTTGCGGTCATCGACAACGGAATGGGTTTGCTTGGATATTCTGCGGGTGTGAAGTTGATGATCACCGGTGGTGTACTGATGCTGGCAGCTGGTGCAGATGCACTGTCGCGTAAGCGTTCCACTTCTACGGGCAGGTAGGTTTTTTTCTCGATGTTGCATACCAGTGCCGCAACTCAAGACGAGTTACGCAGACACAATCTGGCGCGCCTCGTGCGAATCCTGCACAACTCAGGCGCAACTACGCGGTCTGATCTCGTTGCGTTAACAGGCCTGAACCGAAGCACCGTGGGTGTGCTAGTCAGCGAGTTGGTCTCAGCTGGTTTGGTGGAAGAAGTGGCCGGACCAGGCGGCAACGTGGGCAGACCTTCGTTAGTTGTTCGCCCAGTTGCTGATTCAGCGGTGGTCACGGCGTTTGACGTCCGCGTTGGGGTAACGGTGGGTGCGATTGTGGGTCTCGGCGGCACCACGCTGGCAACGGTGGAATCACCGAATGGTCCTGGACTGCTCACTCCGGATGCGGCAGTAGCACAGATTGTTTCCATGGCCGCCGAACTGTTCAATGCGGCACCTGAGGGCGCTTCATGGGTTGGCGTGGGCGTAGCTATCCCCGGTGTGGTCGATATTGATTCAGGACTCGTGCTGTTGGCCCCGAACTTGCAGTGGTCTGATGTTGAGTTCGGCGCGCTACTCGAGACCGCTCTGGGTGAAGAGTTCGGCGGTTGCCCTCCGGTGACTCTGGGAAACGATGCGAACCTTGGCGCCATATCGGAGTCGGTGCGCGGGGTAGCGCGCGGCAGGCGCAATGTCATTTACCTCTCCAGTGACGTTGGTATTGGCGGGGGCATCGTGCTCGACGGCCGAATCCTTTCCGGACACGGCGGGTACGGCGGCGAGGTCGGTCACGTGGTGGTTCGCCCCGACGGCCGGCCGTGCAGATGTGGGTCCCAAGGTTGCTGGGAAACCGAGATCGGACAGGAGGCGATTCTCCGCGCCGCAGGGCTTGATCCGAATACAGCAACCATCGATGAGTTCATTGAGCTTGCGAATGAGGGTGACCCTCAGATCCTCGCGGCAACGGAATCGATAGGTGACTGGATCGGAATCGGTCTATCGAATTTGGTGAACACTTTCAATCCTGATGCGGTAATCCTCGGTGGCCACTTAGGTCGGTTGCTCCCGTATACGGCAGCGCACATCGCGAATCGTCTTGCGCACTCGCTGCCCGCAGCACATGAACCTGCGATGGTCACCGAGCCCGGGTTAGGTGCACGGAGCACTTTGGTGGGCGCGTCTGAGGTTGCTTTCGGCCGACTGCTCGCTGATCCGCTGGGCGAGGTTGAGTCCTCGCATGCCCTTGTTGCATCGTGACTGACTCGACGGTCTCGATCACATTTGATGGAGCCAATTGCGGTTCTATCGAGCTTGATTTCGATTGCGCACTCGGTGGCCGTGCCACCTCGTGGCTGGTCGATGGCGCAGAACTCCTCGCAATGCATGGCAGCGATCCCGTGGAACACGGCATGTATGTCATGGCTCCTTGGGCTGGTCGACTCACTAATAATGCCTTTGAGTACCAAGATGTTTACGCGCAATTCCCCGCGAATTATGGGCATTGGGCTCTGCACGGTGTGGTGATGAATTCCCCGTGCCCTCCTCCAGTGATCACCGAGACCGCAGAAAATGTGCAAGCGGTCTTCACGTCTGAACTGACCGGATGGCCATGGCCGGCGCAGGTGCAGACCACCTGGGTGCTTGATCGCACGGGTCTGCGTACAGCAATTGAGGTGTCGGCGCCCGCCCATTCCGCGGTTACTTTCCCGGCTGTGGTGGGTTGGCATCCCTGGTTCCGTCGAGAAATACTGCCGGGCAGTTTTGCCTCGTGGTCAGCGCCATCGGCGCAACTTGCCGTGCGTGATGGCGCGTTTGCGACCGGTGAGTTGGTTCCGTTGGAGATGGCGATCGGTCCCTTTGACGACGCATTCCACGTGCCAGAGCGAACCCTCACCCTTGCGTGGCCTGGTTGGGGTCAGATAGTGGTGGAAAACTCGGCTCCCTGGTTTGTGGTGTTCGATGAACTACCCGGTTCCCTCTGCATTGAGCCGCAATCAGATGCACCCAATGCGATGAATGTTCCGATCATCGAACCTTGCCAGACGGTACGAGCGGATCAGCCGTTACGCCTTGTGACCAGCTGGCGGATCGAGCGTGACGGATTGTCCAGTAGCAGCTGATTCGCGCGCAGCATCGATGATGCACAAGTTTGCGATCACATCGCTCAGCAGCACCGGCGGCTCAGCCCCGTCGATGATTGCATTGCGCACTGCTGGGTAGAAGCTGGGCCAACGACCAGGGGTTAGCGCTACTTGGCTATCAACGGTTCCGGCTTCATCGGCACTGCGTAGCAACGCATGCGATGAGTCTGGTTCGATCCCCCAATCGTCAGCATTGGCTGAGATACCTGCGCGCAACGCGTCTTCTTGGGTATCTCCTGCTTCGATCCGAAGCCCACCTGCGCTGCCAAGGATCACCATGCGCGGAGCATCAAAGGCCGACACCATGCTGGCGAACAGCAGGCTGATCGCTCCGCTGGTGTGGTGCAGCGTGAACAAGGTTTCATCATCTGCCAAGTCGCGATCGCGGATAGACCGCGCCGAGGTGGTCACACTGTTCACCGGTCCGAGGAGACGAACGGCTTGATCGACAAGGTGCGCACCGAAGTCGTAAAGCACACCGCCCATCGCATCAAGGTCTGCTGACTCACGCCATTTGCCCGTCGGAGTGGGCCGAAACCTTTCGAAGCGGGATTCCAAGCGGTGCACAGTTCCGAGGTGACCGGCCTTGACTGTTTCGATAGCAGTGAGAAAGTCAGAATCCCAGCGTCGGTTTTGAAATGGGATGACGAGTCGGTTGGCAGCCGCCGCCGCATCCGCAATGTGCCCGGCACTTACCGCAGTTGGTGCAATCGGCTTATCGACTACCACATGTAATCCATGCTCCAAGGCTGCAAGGGTGAGAGGCACATGGGTCACGTTTGCCCCGGCTACCACAGCGAGTTGAACGCCTAATTCCTCGAGCCTCGTCCAGAGTTCCTCTGGGCTCGCCAGAAGTGCTGCATCTGGAAAATCAGCGGCGGCTTGTTCGCGACGGTCTGGGTCTGCTGTGATGATTGCGCGGACGACTAGGCCTTGGGTGGCGGCGATCAGCGGGGCGTGAAACACCCGGCCGGCTAGTCCATACCCGCAGATCACAACACCAAGAGGGGATTCCATGTACGGAGTACACCACTTGGCATCTCGAATGGCTACCACCGCCCGGCGTTAATAGGGTCTGGTTAATAGGGTGTGGGTTCCACTACCTACTTGGGAGTCAGACATGCCTTATGCAACTCGCGACTTGCGCGGAACCGTCATTGCCATCACCGGGGCCACCTCAGGCATTGGCCGATCGGTAGCGCAGCAGGCCGTTGAGCTTGGCGCGAAGGTAGCCATTGGTGCACGCGACGCCGAGCGTCTTGCCCAGGTCGCCGCAGATCTTGGGCCAGAGAATGCTGTTGCAGTTCCGATGGATGTGCGCTTACCAGAAGACAATCGGGCGCTGATCGCAGCGGCAGTACAGACTTTTGGAAAACTTGACTCTGTTGTGCCGAATGCGGGTATCGGAATGTATGGCTCGATTTTGGATCACGACGACGACGAGATCACCCGGATGATGCACACCAATTATGACGGAACTGTCTGGACGGTTCGGGCAGCAGTGCCTGAACTGCTCGCGAATCCGGAGGGTGGAGACATCGTCATTGTTTCCTCCGTTGCTGGCCTGCGTGGAGGTGGCGATGAAGCTGTGTATGCCGGAACCAAGTTTGCCCAGGTTGGACTTGCCGGTTCACTCGATCGCGAATTGCGGGAGAAGGGGATTCGGGTGACAGCTGTCTGCCCAGCTGGTGTCGGGACCGAATTCGCTGTGGGCACTGGTCGGGTAGCCAACGATCCGCGCTTTGCCGAATGGATGACCCCTGATGATGTGGCCCACGCTGTGATCACGACTTTGCTGCAGCCTCGCTCAGTGCGGACCACGGTGTGGGCCTTGTGGTCAATGGGGCAGCAGAGCTAGAAGCAGGTTCTAGAGACAACGTTTGCATACGAATAATGTGACCTGCGCGACAATGTTTGATCATAAATGTACAGACAGCAATCGATTGTGTGTGCAGAATAAGCATGTCGCTCCCCCGAGCGATGGAGAACGGCGCTTGCGCTGAACTTCTCGGAGCCCGCGCAACAGCCCCCCAGCTGCGCGGGCTCCACTTTTTGCGGAATCAATGAGCGCGCTGGTTAATCCTCGTGCCAGCGCGGCGATGTTGTGCGCGGTGGAAACAGACGTTGCTGCCACACGATGAGGTGCGCGCGGCCCTGGCTGTTCTCTGCATGCGCATGGGTAAGCGCCTCGCTCAACTCCGTGACCGAGGCCAGTGTGGTTGTCCCTATGGAAAAAGCTGATGCGAGTGTTTCCCAATGAGGAGTGTGCAGATCTACGCCCAGTTCAGCATGGCCAAACTTTTGTTGATCAAATCGAAGCATTCCGTAGCCGCCATCGTCAACGATGAAAATCGTGACCGGCAATGAGTGCTGCACAATCGTGGCGAGTTCACCAAGTGCAAACATGGGCCCGCCATCACCGCACACCGCAAGAGTGGGAATCCCCACGCTGGCTGGACCGATCGCGGCAGGAAGCGCGTAGCCCAATGTTCCCCAACCCACAGGATAAGCAAGCCTGCGAGTGCGCGGCTGGCGGCAATAGCCACCGGTCCAGTAACCACTCACCGACATGTCACAGATAACGGCGCTTTCCGCCGGCCACGATTCATCGATCGCGCGCACCATCGCTACTGCAGGTGCAGTTTTCTCATCGTCTTGCAATCGGGAAATCACTTGGGTTCGAACGGTTGCCGCAGCACACCATGGGAGTTGCTCAGGGGTTGCGGGAAGTTCTTCAAGCAACTCGGTCAATGCAACCGTGAGGTCGGCTGCCACCACCACGTCCCATGTGATGGTGCGCTTGATGGCGCTCGAAAGGGTTATGGCGATGCGACGCTCCGGCATAGGCATCGACCAGTTCCGAGTATTCATGCCATCAAAGTCAGTTCCCAAGGCAATGAGCAGGTCTGCATCGGCAATGATCGCGGCCACTTCAGGTTCATGGGCGGGTGCTTCGATGATGTATTGCGAACCAGCCAACAATCCACGACCGGCAAAGGTAGTGACTGCAACAGCTCCGATGCGCTCGGCTAGTTGGCGCACTAAGGGCTCAGTTCCTGACGAGACAACGCCACCACCAAGCCACAGCACCGGCCGGTGTGCTTCACCAATCAACTCAACTACCTGCACAAGTTCAAAATCATCAATCGCGCCAGCTTTTATCGCGAGTGGCTCTGGGACGCGACCTGACCATTCCGCGCCCAAAACATCTGATGCCACACCCACATAGACCGGAGTGGGAACGGGTGAGGTCATCTCCCTCAGCGCGAGAGCACTCTGGGTGATCGCCTCGGGGCCGGTGCTAGCAGAGTGAACGGGGGCGCCAAAAGCACTGAACATCCCGGTTTGATCAGCCATTTCGTGCAGCAAACCACGCGGACCTTGTGGGTGCCGCAAGGCGGAACTGACGTCAGTGGCGAAAACTGCCACGGCAGCGCCGCTGGAGTGGGCCTCTCCGAAGGCGGCGAGCGCATTGGCAGCTCCTGGACCGCTGGTCAACAGTGCAGCGCCGGCGATGCCAGTGGTGCGGAATAGGCCATCCGCGGCGTAGACCGCCGATTGCTCGTGCCGCACGCCGATGATCCGGGGGCTGTCAGGGTGAGCGC
>JANQZS010000085.1 GCA_030728405.1 Candidatus Nanopelagicales bacterium
GGACAGTGACGCGCAACCTCAAAGGGACGGCGGTTATCGGAGACAGAACGAAGACGGGGGAGAGCCGCGTCGTGCCACTGAGCGCCGAAGTTGTAAAGGCGCTGCGGGCCCAGTCGAAAAAGGTTGCGACAGCCCAGTTGCGGTCGACATATTGGCAAGACTCAGAGCTCGTCTTCCCTTCCAGCACTGGCACGGTGCAGGACCCCCACAATGTCCGGAGGGCACTGAAGCCCCACCTGACAGCGATTGGTTTCCCGGGCTCCTTTCACTCGCTGCGCCACTGGTTCGCTTCCTACGCGGTGACGGTCGCATCAGACGTTCAGGTATCAAAAGTGCTGGGCCACGCGCGAACGTCAACCACGACAGATACCTACGCACATTTAAGACAGTCAGACGCGGCACGAATAACAGATGCGGTGGGAGAAATTCTGGATGGAAGAGCGACTTCCTGACGCGGTTGCGGTCAGCGTTGCGGTCAAACTTGACTTGCGTCTTTGACTTCCCTCACAAAAAGTGCGCCCGGAGGGACTCGAACCCCCAACCGACAGGGTAGAAACCTGTTGCTCTATCCATTGAGCTACGAGCGCCTGCCGGCCTATTCTCCTAGTGACAGATGCACACCAAGGAGCCGGGTGCTTTCATGGGCTTGCCCACCGGCGGAGCCGTTAAGCTCACCAGCTCCAGAGGAAGCGTGTTGTCATGAACAAGGAACCTCAGCAGGAACCAGGTGGGTTCTGACCGAGGGACAGAGTGATTTGGGCCACCTGCGATCAACGACAGTAACCATCTTCGACAGTAACCATCTTCGAGTGGGTAAAGGTGAAACCCCTGACGATACGAACCATTGATCGAATCTTTCGCCTCACTTCTCGTGTAAGCACCTTGAGTGAAATCCACAAAGGTGCATTTCCTGGTCTTTGACTCACATGAAATTTGGTACCACTGGGTTGATGGGCTGGCATGACCCACTGTCGGCTTCACCTATTAAAGCTGCTCAGGAGGAGCCATGAATGATATTGAGTTAACCATCGTGGGAAACGTCGTTCGAGACGTAGAAATGCGATTCACCTCATCGGGGGAGCCGGTCGCTTCTTTTCGAGTTGCCTGCGGCACTCGCAGGTTTGATCGGTCACACGAAAGGTGGGTTGATGGCGATACGCACTATTTCACGGTCAGTTGCTGGCGGGCCCTTGCCCGAAATGTGGTGCAGTCCGTAGAAAAAGGAATGCCGGTTGTGGTCCGAGGTCGTTTGCGCAGCCGCGAACTTGAACGGGAATGCGGAGACCATAAGCATGTGACCCGCTTTCAAGACATTGAAGCCGTAGCAGTTGGTCACGATCTATCTCGGGGTGTTGCCAAGTTCACGAGGGTCAAACATGAATCGGTTGTCGAAAGTGAGCGCCGAGCAGAGGCCGACATCCTCGCGGCCGCGGGAGTGAGTGCCGAGTTGGCTGAACTTGAAGAGTTGATCGTCGACGTCGAGACCGGTGAGGTGAAAGAAGTCCAGGCGGCTTGAGCGTCTTGACTCCAGGTTCGGCATGCTTGCATAATGCAAGCATGCCGAATATCCTCATCCGGAGCGTGAGTGAACTGGTGCATGCCCGGCTCGCGGCCCGCGCCAAGGCTGCTGGGATGTCTCTGCAGCAGTTCTGCATGACTGAACTCGAGAAGTCTGCTGCGGCCCAGAGTCCTGAAGAGGCGGTCGCAGACATTCGTGCGAGCCTGCGTGACCTGGTCGACGCTGGCCAATCCGGATTCGGCCCGAATGGCGCAGCCGGGGTTGTGCGCGAGCTGCGCGGCGAACTGCCAGATGCGTGAGGCGATCGTCCTTGATGCATCCGCCTTTATCGACGCCCTCACCGACGAGGGCCCGCGCGGAAACGTATTGCGGTCCGTACTGGAATCGACCTCCCGGTGGATCGTGCCCGAGTTCTTCGACCTCGAGTGCATTGCAGCGTGCCGGCGGCTTCCACCTGGAACTGGTCGTGATGCGCGCCTTGCGAAGGTCGTCGCCGCATTGGGCGTGAGCCTGCTCGACCGGGTCGAGACGTGGAAGTTCGTGCCCAGGATCGTCCAGCTCCTCCCCAACTTGACTACCTTTGATGCGGCCTATGTGGTGACGGCAGAGGCATATGGCGTTCCATTGTTGACGAGTGATCAGCGCCTAAGTCGGGCCCCCGGCCCACGCTGCGAGTTCCTCTTCGGGTGAGCAGCGGCACGGTTAGGGGCTGGTCCAGCGGCCGTTAGGCTCCAGCCTTATGGCCGAGTTCATTTACACCCTCCAAAACGCCCGCAAAGCCCATGGCGACAAAGTCGTCCTCGATAACGTCACCCTCTCCTTCCTGCCCGGAGCGAAGATCGGCGTGGTCGGCCCCAACGGGTCGGGTAAATCAACGCTGCTGAAGATCATGGCCGGAGTCGAAGACGTCTCCAATGGTGAGGCCCGGCTCATGGAGAGCTTTACGGTGGGCATCCTCATGCAGGAACCACAACTCGATGAAACCAAGACTGTGCTCGAGAACGTTCAGGACGGAGTGGCCGAAACCAAGGGAATGGTCGATCGGTTCAACGCGATCTCGGCAGAACTCGCCGAGCCAGATGCGGACTACGACGCGCTGCTCGCCGAGATGGGTCAACTGCAAGAAGCGATCGATCACCGCAATGCCTGGGACCTTGATTCACAACTTGACCAGGCGATGGATGCGCTGCGCTGCCCCCCGAGTGATGCTGATGTGACCGTTCTATCCGGTGGTGAGCGTCGGCGCGTGGCGCTATGCAAGCTGCTGTTGAGTCAGCCGGATCTGTTGCTCCTTGATGAGCCCACCAACCACCTCGATGCTGAATCGGTGCAATGGCTCGAACAGCATTTGGAGAAGTACCCGGGCACCGTCATCGCGATCACCCACGATCGGTATTTCCTCGACAACGTGGCGCAGTGGATTCTCGAACTCGACCGCGGTCGTGCCTACCCGTATGAAGGCAACTACTCCACCTACCTTGAGACCAAAGCAGCCCGTCTAAAAGTTGAAGGTCAAAAGGACGTCAAGCTGCATAAGCGACTCACTGAAGAACTTGAGTGGGTGCGCTCGAATGCGAAGGCGCGCCAAACCAAGAGCCGCTCGCGCCTTGATCGTTACGAAGAGATGGCGGCAGAGGCAGAGAAGACCCGCAAGTTCGATATGGAAGAAATCCAGATCCCGCCAGGCCCGCGTCTGGGCAGTGTGGTGGTCGAAGTGGATCACCTCACCAAAGCTTTCGGTGACCGCATCTTGATTGATGATCTTTCTTTCACTCTCCCGCGCAACGGGATCGTCGGCGTGATCGGCCCGAACGGTGTTGGTAAAACCACACTGTTCAACATGATCGTTGCAGCTGCTGATCACGATGAATCAGATAAAGACACCCTGCCCACTTCGGGCAACATCAAAGTGGGTGAGACGGTCTCGCTCTCCTTCGTTGACCAGTCGCGTTCGGGTCTTGATGCCTCCAAGAACGTCTGGGAGGTTGTCTCTGATGGTCTCGACTGGATAAAAGTTGGCAATGTCGAAATGCCTTCGCGTGCCTATGTGTCTGTATTCGGATTCAAAGGCCCTGATCAGCAGAAGCAAGCAAAGGTGCTGTCCGGTGGTGAACGCAACCGGCTCAACTTGGCACTCACTCTGAAAATGGGCGGCAACCTGTTGCTCCTCGATGAGCCCACCAACGACCTCGACGTGGAAACCCTCGGCTCCTTGGAAAAGGCGCTCCTCGAATTCCCTGGCTGCGCGGTGATCACCTCGCATGATCGCTGGTTCCTGGATCGAATTGCCACGCACATCCTCGCCTATGAAGGTGACTCGCAGTGGTTCTGGTTCGAGGGCAACTTCGAGTCATATGAGAAGAACAAGATCGAGCGCATGGGCGTTGAAGCAGCGCGTCCGCACCGCGCCACCTACCGCAAACTCACGAGGGACTGATCATGGGCAGAGTCACCATTCCCCTCGAGCGCAGATTCTCCGACCTTGACGTGCTCGGCCACGTCAACAATGTGACCTACTTGGATTACTTACAAGAAGCTCGTGTGCGCATGCTGATCAATGTTGGTCACATGAGTGTTCCCGAGTATTCACAGGTGCTGGCCCGGCAAGAGATCAACTTTCGAAAGTCTTTACTGCTTGGCATCGAGCCGATCTCAGTAGAGATGTGGGTTACGAAAATAGGTAACACTTCCTACACACTCGAGTATCGGATCCTTGACCATGACGGGTCACTGTCTGCAGATGCGTTGAGTGTCATGGTGTGTTTGGATCGAATCAAGCAGGTGCCCATCCCCATCCCGCAGTCTTTGCGCGAAGCCCTTCAGGAAGTGTCTGAGTGATAACTCTCGGTGAGAGTGAGCGGCGCACGCTGATCGCTCTGGGCAGGCGCCAACTCGATTGGAATGGCCACCTCGGTGCCCGGATCGTGACGACCGAAACGGCACTCGGGATCTACACAACCCCACCCATGGATGTGATGTGTTTCTTGGCTTTCCCGACGATCGAAACCCAAGCTGGGGTGGACAGCACGATCGCACTCGCATCTCTCGTTGCCGAGCTTGAAGCATCGGATACTGGTCGATTTGATCCCTCGACGCTGACGGATATGAAGGCACCGGTCACGCGCGGTCCGAACCTTGGTCACTTGCCGCCATCTGATGGCTGGCAGATGCCGATCACGGCAATTGCTTCAGACATCATGCCGATCGTCGAAGAAGCGGTCGCCGAATTCACTCAGCGAGCGCAGGGCCTTTCCGCCCGTGGTCAGGAAGTGATCGCGGAGGAGATTTGGGATCGACCGGCATGGGCGGCTTTGCCGATGCGGGTTCTGCACGCGGCCCGTCGGCTCCGGTTGCTCACGGCAGAGCCGGTGCGCATCGCTGCTGCGACCAACGGACCGTGGAAGCGATTGAGCACTCCGCGCGGACAAGTTTTTGTGCACACCACAGGCGAGGCAGCCCGGCTCGGACTCCACGTGGTGCGCTAACTACTGCGTTAACCACACCGCAGTTTCTGGGCCAACCGCAAGAAACTCTCCGCTGCCCTCAGTCTTGAGGAATGCAATGTCATCACTTGATGCGATGAGTGCTGTGCGTCCCCATTCGATGGGCAAGTGGACCACGTCGTTATTGAGATTGAGTACGGAGATGATCGACGAACCATCGGCCGATGTGCGAGTGAATGCAAGGACATCACCAACGTGATCGAGCCACTTGAGATCTCCTCCACCTAGAGCAGTACTCGCTTTCCTGATGCGTAAGGCCTCGCGGTAGAACTCCAAGGTGGAGCCGTCTTGGCCCTGTTGAGCCTCAACACTGAGCTCGGCCCACTGTGCAGGCTGTGGAAGCCACGAGTGTGAGGTTGGCCCAAAGCCGTACGAAGGCGATGTTCCTGACCACGGGAGGGGGACCCGACAACCATCGCGACCGATATCTGTGTGGTTGCTGCGGAACCAGAGCGGATCCTGACGCGCCTCATCAGGAAGATCAAAAACCTCAGGCAGGCCAAGTTCTTCACCCTGGTAGATATACATCGAACCAGGTAGCGACATTGTGAACAAGGTAAGTGCTCGCGCCCTGCGCAAGCCACGATGCAAGTCGCGATCACCGGCTTCATCAACCGGGGCAAGGCGTGATGCATGACGATGCACGTCGTGATTGCTCAAGACCCAGGTGGGTGGGGCGCCTACTATCTCGTGATTTGCGATGGTGTCATCGATCGACTTCTGGAGTGTTTTCGATTCCCAATTCGCGGTCAGATAGTCAAAGTTGAATGAGGTGTGCAGTTCATCCGGACGTTGGTATCGAGCCAACCGTTCAGGAGATGGAACCCACGTCTCTCCGCAGAAGATGCGCGGCGGCGTGTATTCATCGGCCACCAAGCGCCACTCGCGAAAAATCTCGTGCACACCATCTTGATCCCAGAACGGAGCATGCGGCGCGTCCCCCAGCAGCGCTGGTTCAGTGTCGTCATAATCGAAATCGGGAAGGCCTTCTTCTTTGACCATGCCGTGCGCAACATCAATCCGGAATCCGTCGATGCCCCGGTCAAACCAGAAGCGCAGGATGTCGCGAAACTCCGCGCGGACTTCGGGATTCTGCCAATTCAGATCCGGCTGGGTGGAATCGAAAAGGTGCAGGTACCAGAAGTCGGTGGGGGAACCATCAGGAGACTTCAAGCGTGACCAACCCCCGCCGTGGAAAACGCTCTTCCAGTTGTTTGGCGGTTCGGCGTGATCGGCGCCTTTGCCAGGGCGGATCATGTAGCGATCCCACGCGGCTGAGCCACGTTCGCTCCGCAGAACCTCCTGGAACCACTCGTGCTCGCTGCTGGTGTGGTTCGGAACGATGTCCATGATGACGCGGATATCGCGCTTGTGCGCTTGGGCGATCAACTCATCGACGTCAGCGATTGTTCCTAGGCGAGGATCCACTTCTCGGTAGTCCGTTACGTCGTAACCACCATCGTGCAAGGGGGAGTCATAGAACGGCGAGATCCAGATGGCATCGACGCCAAGATCATGAAGGTAGTCAAGCCGTGATGTGATGCCCGGGATATCGCCAATCCCGTCGCCATCGCTGTCGGCAAAGGAACGCGGGTAGACCTGATAGATCACCGCATCGCGCCACCAGTTGTTGTTCTTCATTGGATGGGATCCAACGCTATTGACTCCCGATCTGCATCCTCATCGGGAACATTTTGCATAGAAATAGCGGCGCTCACTAAGTACTGCCACAGGATCTTTTTAGGTTCGGGTGCCAGGTTCTGTTCTTCGAGTGCCTCGGCCATGAGCTGCACCCACCGATTGCGGGCGGCGGTGTCGATGGCAAAACCGGCATGGCGCATTCGCAATCGTGGATGCCCACGTTCTTCGCTGTAGGTGCCAGGGCCGCCCCAGTACTGCTCGAGGAAGGCGCGCAGGCGCCACTCGGCACCTTCGAGATCATCACCGGGGTACATGGGGCGCAAGATGTCATCTGTTGCCACCCGCTGGTAGAACGCTGCGACCAGGTTCGTGAAGAACTCATGCCCGCCGAACAGTTCGTACGGCGTAACGGTGGTCTCTTCTTTGCTCACGACCCCAGTGTGGCCGATGCAGGTCTTCCGCTCTGCGCCTGCTCCACTATTCGGCGGGCCATGGGCGGAAATACAAAGGCGTGAAACGGGGCAACAGACCACCAGTAGGCGTGGCCGGAGAGGCCCTTGGGCCAGTAGACGGCGCGCTGCACCAAGGTTGAGCCACCACTTTCGCCGGGTTCCACGGTGAATTCGAGCCAGGCCCGCCCTGGCATTCGCATCTCGGCCCGCAGGCGCAAAAGTTTCGGCGGCAGGTGTTCCTCAACTCGCCAGAAGTCCACAACGTCGCCCACCACGAGCACATCGGGGTTGCGTCGGCCACGTCGCAAACCCACCCCGCCAAAGAGACGATCGATGAGACCTCGTACCTCCCAAAGCAAACTTGCTGAATACCAGCCGTTATGGCCACCGATGCGGTCAACGGCCTTCCACATTTCCTCGGGGGATGCCGAAGATTTGACGGTGCGAATGTCTTCATACAGCGAACCACCGGCCCAGTCTGGATCGCTAGGCATCGGTTGATCGGGCGCGCCCTGCATGGTGGCACCGCTCCAACGGGTGGTGACCTGAGCATCGCGAATGCGTGTGAGTGCCAGTTCGACTGCTTTGTCGAACGACAGCAGACCCTCCGGCGGATCGGGAATGAATTTCTTGATGTCGGATTCGTGGCAGATCGCCGGGTGACGTAGCGACTGCACTAATGGCCGAGCGATAGCGCGCGGTACGGGCGTGACCAAGCTGACCCAGTGGCTCGATAGCTGTGGGGAAAGCAGGTTGATCGGCAAGATGATTCGCGGAGGCAGCCCAGCAACGGCGGCGTAACGCTGCATCATCTGCTGATACGTCAGCACGTCGGGACCACCGATATCGAAGGTGCGACTCACCTCTGGTGGCAGGTATGCACACGCCACGAGATAGCGAAGCACATCGCGCACGGCGATCGGTTGGGTTTTGGTGCGCACCCATCGCGGCGTGATCATGGCGGGCAACCGCTCTGTCAGGTAGCGCAGCATTTCAAAGCTTGCTGAACCTGAACCGATCACGACCGCAGCCCGAAGTTCGATGGTGGGAATTCCGGTGGCACGCAAGATGCTGCCGACTTCAACTCGTGAGCGCATGTGCGGTGACATTTTGTCCAAAGGAATTTCTGGAGCGAGTCCACCGAGGTAGATGATTCTCTTCACACTTGACTTCGCTGCTTGCTCAGCAAAGTTCGTGGCGATTCGTGACTCTTCATGCTCGAGTGATGGACCTTCCTGCAGCGAGTGCAGCAGGTAATAGGCGATGTCCATGCCCTCGAGCGCCTTCTGCACATCCTGCGGACTGCCCGCATCGCCAATGGAAATCTCGATCTGATCTGCCCACGGGAAACCCTGGACTTTTTCTGGATGTCGAGCCAAAACCCGCACCACGAATCCGGCTGCGAGGAGTTCACGAACGAGGCGACCACCGACGTATCCGGTGGCACCGGTCACTAGGGCACGAGGGGCATTTTCCTGGGAGCTCACCTATTCATTGTGGGCCCTGGTGGCCGACCTTGCTCGCCGGGCATTCCGCGCATGACCACGGGCACCACGATTCCAGAGCGGTCAAAGGCCAATTTGACCCGTTCGCGGATCGCTCGGGCGAGAGGTACCTGCTGTTCAGGCACCGACTTAGCCGTGATCCGCACCACCATTGCCTCACCAGATACCGACTCAACCCCGGCAAACTGGGGCGGGCCGAGCAACATGTCATCGAAGGCAGGATCGGAATCCATATCGGCACTGACCCGCTCAACTATGTCGCGGACCGTGCCCAGATTGACGTCGTAGGGCACCGGAATGTCGACGATCGCAAGGGTCCACCCCTGGGATCGGTTGGCAACACGCAGGATCTCTCCGTTACGCACATACCAGACCACTCCGGATAAATCGCGCACCTGCGTATAGCGAAGTGCTACCTCCTCGACGGTACCGACAACCGGGCCCACATCGACCACGTCGCCGATGCCGTACTGGTCTTCAACAATGATGAAAATTCCGGAGAGGTAGTCCTTGACGAGTGTTTGTGCACCAAAGCCCAATGCGACACCAATCACGCCAGCGCTCGCCAGCAGCGGTGCGATATCGATCCCCAGCAACGGCAATACCGTGAGTAAAGCAATGCCCCACACGATGGCCGCCACAATGCTGGTGAGCAATGTGCCAATCGCGTTCGCCCGTTGCTCGGTGCGCTGGGTCATGAGGATTTGGGTGAGTTCAGCGGTGCGGACTGCTTTGCGATCATTTTGCAGCCGTTCGCGTCGGGCTTTCTCAGCAGTCCGGCGGACTAGGCGGGGGATGGCCCAGGTGAAAACAATCTGAAAGATGAGGGCGCCGAGAATGATGGCGAAAATACGTAGTGGCACCCCAACAAACCATGTGGGGAGATCTTCCAAGGGGCCGGGTTCTTTGGCAGCGAAAATCACAGTGCATCCAATCCGGTCCATCGGGCAAAGAACGCCAACGTCTCTGCAGTTTCGGTAACGGACTTAGAGACCGATCGGGCGCCGTGGCCCACATCGCCTTCCGTGCGTAACAGGATCGGTCGGTCGCCGCCTGTTGCTGCTTGTACGGCGGCGCACATTTTGCGGCCATGCATGGGGTCGGTTCGGGTGTCGTTGTCAAAGACCACAAACATGGTTGCGGGGTAATCCGTGCCATCGCTCACTCGGTGGTAAGGCGAGTACGCGTGCAACCAGCCGAACTGTTCGGGATCTTCGGGATCGCCGTACTCCACCGTCCACGTTGGGCCAAGTTCTGAGGTGGTGTAGCGAATCATGTCGAGGAGTGGCGCCACGCACACTACGGCGTTGAACAAATCAGGCCGCTGGGTCATCGCGGCCCCCATTAGGAGACCACCGTTCGATCCGCCCAAGATGCCGAGTTGCTTGCGCGTGGTCCAGCCCTGTTCGATCAGGTATTCCGCGGCCGCGTGGAAATCGTCGTAGACGTATTGCTTGTTGCCGAGCATTCCCGCGCGATGCCAGTCTTCGCCCTCTTCGCCACCGCCGCGAATGTTCGCCACCGCCCACACGCCACCGGCTTCAACCCACGCAAGGGTTGACGCAGAAAACCCGGGCTGAAGTGGAATCCCGAAACCGCCGTAGCCGTACAAAATCGTGGGGCGGGGGCGATCAGGATCCTGTGTGGGAGCAATGATGAACATCCTCACCACCGTGCCATCGGCAGAGGTGTACTCGACCTGTTGTGAGCTCACTTTCGGAACCTCGACAAATCCTGGTGGGGAAATCTCGATGGCGATCGAGCCATCGCGCGCATCGAAGCGATACACCTGAGGCACAGTTGTGTGATCGGTATAGACAAACCAGCAGATCGGGCCACCATCGATATGTTCGATCGGGCCACCCACGGTGCCCGCACCCGGAAGTTCTACCTCTCGAATCACTGCACCATCTGCAGCATTGTGCAAAGTCATGCGCGCGATGCCGTGGCTCGACCACGAGGCGAGCATGAGGTCATGATCGAGTTCATCGCCATCGAGAACCACCACGGATTCCATCACCGCATCACTGGCCTCGGGTAACAGATCGGTCCAGTCAGCAGCAGACCACGCACCAGGAGCGGTCACGGCAAGACGCCCACGCGGCGCATCGAGGTCGGTAAACACGTAGACCCTGCCATCGCGCCCGAAGGAGAGCGAGGTTTGTGCGTCGGTATCTCCCTGCACGAGCGTGAATGCCGGCTGGTCTGCCGGACATTGAGTGAGGTCGGCGATCCACAGATCGTTGCGCGGCTCGGTGCCCTCGGATGCCGAGACCTGAAGCCAGTGACCGTTGCGGCTTACTTCAACGCCGTAGTAATTGGTCATGTTCATGCCCGCACCGAATACGACGACGTCTTCATCGGTTGAGGTGCCGACCGTGTGCAGATACACCCGGCGATGGAAGGCTGCCTCTGACTCAGGCAGCAATGCCGGATCGATGCGGCGCACGTAGTAGAACGCTTCGCCGCCAGGAATCCATGCGGTGGGTGAGAAGCGGCAGCGATCGATCGGTCCGTCGATGCGCTCACCGGTTGCCACGTCCATCACATACACAACTGACTCCTCCGTGCCACCTTCGGAGAGTTGGTAACTGAGGCGGTCACCTTCTTTTGAAGGTTGCCACGCATCGAGGGTGGTCAGACCTGATGGATCCAATTCCATGGGATCGATAAGCACCCGTTCTTCTCCGGCACCCTCTCGGACATACAGCACCGCGAATTGCTGGCCGGGATTACGTCGAGTGAAGAAAATTCGATTACCGCGAAAATATGGCGGCGAGACTGTGCCGGACTGCAGCAACTGATCAACCCGCTCAGCAAAGGATTCACGCCGAGTCCACTCACCGCGCTCGGCATCCATCAGGGCGTTCTGGGCGCTGACCCACTCTTTCGTGCGGGGGTCTGCTGCATCCTCAAGCCAGCGATACGGGTCGGCCACGATTGTTCCGTGCAAGTTTTCTGCAACATCCTCCCGGAGTGCGTCGGGGTACTGCGGACGTTGCACGGGTGTGGTTGCCATGGTCTCCAGCCTAAGTCTTTGGCCGTTACTGTTCTTTCGTGTCCACTCAACTCGTCAACGACGACGCTGAAATCTCCCCGGAACTAGCAGAATTGGCCGCGGCCTATGGAGTGGCTACTGACTATGTGGATCAAGCCGGTGCCCACGTGCAAGTTTCGCGCGCCACGATCGAGGCGGTACTGGCAGCCCTTGGAGTAGACACGACTGGCCCAGAGTGGATTCCAGTGGCACTTCGTGATCGGCAGCTGCGCGATTGGCGCAGGTTGATGCCGCCGGTTTTCGTGACTCGAGTCGGACAAGCCCGCAGTACCTGGGTACATGTTCCCCATGGAACAGAGGCATCCGCATGGATTCGCACCCACACCGGTGAGCGCATTGACCTTAAGCAACTCGATGTGTGGGTTGAGCCGCGGCTTGTCGGTGGTGAGTTAATCGGTGAAGCCACCTTTGAAGTTCCAGCCGGCCTACCTATCGGTTGGCACACGCTGCATGCGGTGGGTGATGGCACTGAGGAATCCTGCCCGCTCGCAGTCGCACCCGATCGGCTCACTCCCGAGGAGATCATTGGTGATCGGCAGTGGGGGTTGATGGCGCAGATCTATTCACTGCGATCTCGCAACTCGTGGGGGACAGGTGACCTCGGTGATGTCCGCGAAATCGCCGCCTGGAGTGGACGCGATCTCGGTGCGGGATTCACTTTGATTAATCCGTTGCACGCTGCTGGACCGACCGCGCCGATGACTCCATCGCCCTACCTTCCGGTTACTAGGCGCTATGCGAACCCGATCTACATCGCGGTGCTGGATATTCCTGAGATGGATCGACTCACCGAGAAACGTCGTCGTTCTATTGAGAAGTTGGCTGCGAGTTTTGCAGGCGTCAACGAAAGTTCCGAACTACTCGATCGAGACTCGACGTGGACTGCCAAGCGAACAGCACTGAAGTGGATCTTTGACGCCGGCCGGAAGAACAGTCGCGAGCGCGAATACGAACAGTTCTGCGTTGAGCAGGGCAGCGGACTGCTCGACTATGCCACCTGGTGTGTTTTGATCGAACGCTATGGGATGTCAACGAAAGAGTGGCCTACCAAATACCTCGATGCTCACTCGGACGAGGTAGCAAAGTTTCGACGCAAGAACAGTGCCGACGTTGAATTCCACATGTGGATGCAGTGGATTCTCGATGAGCAACTTGCAGCAGCGCAGCTTGCATCACGTGATGCCGGCATGGCGATCGGCATCATCCACGATCTTGCAGTCGGGGTGCACCCACAAGGTGCCGACGCGTGGTCGCAGCATTCGGTCCTTGCGAACGGGATCGGGGTAGGTGCGCCCCCAGATATGTACAACCAAATGGGGCAAGACTGGAGCCAACCGCCATGGCGCCCCGATGCATTGGCCGATGCTGCGTTCGCGCCGTTTAGCAACATGCTGCGCACCATCTTGCGCCACGCAGGGGGCTTGCGCATCGATCACATTCTTGGACTCTTTCGCATGTGGTGGGTGCCCAATGGGATGCCTGCCTACGCAGGAACATTTGTGCGCTACGACCACGACGCACTTCTCGGGATCTTGTGCCTTGAAGCGCACCTTGCTGGCGCAGTGGTCATTGGTGAAGACCTAGGCACTGTGGAACCGTGGGTGCAAACGGCTTTGGCCGAACGTGGAATATTGGGAACGTCGATCTTGTGGTTTGAGCGCGCTGATGGAAACGTGCTTGCCCCTGAGCATTGGCGCAAAGAAGCCCTGGCCTCGGTCACCGTGCATGACCTTCCGCCCACCGCCGGTTACCTCCGCGATGAACACGTTCGAATCCGTGCCGAACTTGACCTGCTCACCAGGCCACTGGCAATTGAACAGGCCGAATCGTTGAGCGAGCGCCAGCAGTGGCTCGACTTATTGCGGCAGCTTGGAATGCTCGCGTGGGATGTTGACACTGACTCCGACGAAGGTCTTGATCAGGTACTGATCGCGTTGCATAAAGCGTTGGCATCGGCGCCCTCCAGGTTGCTCGGGGTGGCGATCCCGGACCTGATTGGTGATCGCCGGGCCCAAAATCAGCCCGGCACGGATCAGGAGTACCCGAACTGGCGCGTGCCGTTGAGTGATGCGCATGGCAACGGGGTGCTTCTCGAAGAGGTGCAGCAATGCGGTCCGCTGCAAGCTGCGGTGATCGCTTCGGTTCAGCCGGCGAGTGGCTGATCTCGGGCCCTTTAATAGAGTGAGCCCGTGGAGACCTCAACATTAATTCTGCTCTTTGTTGGTATTCCCGTTGGGCTCGCGGCGGTGATTGCGCTGTTCACCTACGTTCCCCTCTGGCGATCGAGTGCATCGGGCATCGATGAACCGGCCCCCGTGACTCTTGTGCGCAGCAGCGGCGCGGCGCCAGATCCCTCGCGCCTGCCGCGCGACCCGGCATTTCCGCCGGCTGCAGTTGGCGGTGCCGAAATCTCGATCGAAGCACCGTTCACCCTTGGCGAGTTCGCTGCTCCCTCGTTGCAGGATGCAGTAGATCTGGCCCACCAGATTTGTGGCCTGGAATTTGTTGTGCTGGTCGATGACGTCACCGCTGGCGGAGATACCGCAGCCCTTGTGCTGAGCACCTGCGCGACTCCCGCATCTGCAGTGGTCCTCGCAATTGATCCTTCTGGCACCCACGCTCAGGTAGCAACAGGTCCTGATGCCCGCATAGCTCTCAGCGATCGTTCCTGCGAGTTCGCTCTGCTCGCGGTGAAATCGTCGATGGCAGCCGGAGATCTGACCGGCGGACTGCGCTCTGCGGTTCTCGTGCTTGCTGAGCATGCGCGCACCCCGCGGGTGCTGCACTTGTCTGAGCCCGCCTGACGCTTCTTACTCTTGAGTTCTGTTACTTCCTAGCCTGCTTCGCGGTCGCGCTCTTGTGCGCGCATCGCTCGCAACACTCCATCGCGGCCTTCACTGACTAACCGCCGTAACGCGGAGTTCAGGTCCTGGGCGAGAAACGCGTCGGTGGCCGCGATCGTGCGATCGCTCACGATGTATGCCGGGTAGAGCCCGCTAGTCACACTCTGTGCGATCTCCATGGTGCGGTGCTCCCACACACTGGGAAGGGCAGCAAAGTAACGATCGACGAAGGCTGCCAGAAGATCGCGCTGACCGGGCTGCACAAAGCCCCCGATATTCGCCTCCACGATGGCGTTAGGCAGATCAGTGCGCTCAAAAATGTCAGCCCACGCGAGCTCTTTCGCCTCGGGGGATGGGCGACTTGCTCGCGCCGCTGCTGCATACCGGTGACCGGTTGCGGTGTCATCTCGACGAACTTCCGCCTCAATTGCATCAATCTCACTGCGACCTGCGCTCACCAGTTGCTCGAGTAAGAACCAGCGCATGTCGGTATCGATTGCAAGGCCGGGCCACTCTGTCTTTCCGTTAAGCAAACTGGCCACGAGGTCCAATTGAGCAGTATTTGTTGCAGCGGCGGCGAACGTGCGGGTGAATGCCAGCTGGTGGTCGCTGCCGGCCTCGGCCTCTAGCGCAAACTTCATCGTCGCATCAGACAGAGTGATCAGGTACTCATCGCGATGTTCAGGCGCTGCGTACTGATCGATGGCTGCGCGGAGTTGGCGCAGCACTCCCTGTACAACGCCCACATCGGATTCCTTCTGCACGCCGGATAGCACCAAGGTCAAGAAATCTCCGGTGCTGACCTCGGCATCACGAGTCATGTCCCAGGCCGCGCCCCAGATCACTGCGCGGGCAAGTGGATCGTCTAGCTCCCCGATGTTTTCAGTGACCGATGCCCAACTGCGCGGATCGAGGCGAACTTTGGCAAAAGTGAGGTCACCATCATTGACCAGCAGTAGATCGGGTTGCTGCACGCCCACGAGTTGGGGCACGTCGGTAAGTGCTCCGACCACATCGATCTCGAATCCATCACTGCGTGTGAATCCCTGAGGAGTGAGATCGAACAGTCCGATGCCGACCCGGTGCGAGCGCAACACCTGCTCGATTCCGGCGGGTGCTGATGGTGGCGACTGTTCAATCTGCACGGATGAGTAAATGCCCTGATCATCAACGGTAATGAGCGGGCGCAGCTGGTTTACCCCGCTGGTTTGCAGCCACTCACGGGTCCAGTCGCCCAGGTCCCGGCCACTTGTTGCTTCGAGTTCCACCAACAGATCGGTCAGTTGCGTGTTCTTCCACGCGTGCTTCACAAAGTAGTTATGCAAACCGGCCAAGAAATGTTCCTCGCCGACCCACGCCACAAGTTGCCGCAATGCCGAGGCACCCTTCGCGTACGTGATGCCGTCGAAATTGACGCGCACTGAATCCAAATCGACCATGTCGGCGGCGATGGGATGGGTGGACGGTAACTGATCCTGGCGGTAGGCCCACGCTTTGCGCAGGTTTGCAAACGTGGTCCACGCATCGGTGTATTTGGTCGCGTGCACATTTGCATGGTGGGCCGCCCATTCGGCAAACGATTCGTTCAACCACAGGTCATCCCACCAGGTCATGGTGACCAGATCGCCAAACCACATGTGCGCCAACTCGTGCAGGATTGTGTTGGCCCGTTGTTCGTAGGCGGCGTTGGTCACGCGTGAACGGAAGATGTAATCCTCAAGGATTGTCACGCAACCGGCGTTCTCCATCGCGCCCGCATTGAACTCCGGCACAAAAAGTTGGTCGTACTTGGCAAAGGGGTACGGCACCCCGAATTGGCGCTCAAAGAATTCAAAGCCTTGTTTGGTGACGGTGAAAATCTCGTCAGCATCAAGGAATTCGGCGAGTGAATTGCGGCAATAAATCGCGAGTGGGTAGGTGCCGTGTGGACCCACATATTCATCGCATACTTCGCTGTATGGACCCGCGACGAGTGCGGTGATGTACGTGGACATACGTGGGGTCGGCTCAAAATCCCAGCGCGCAACCCCATCTCGGACAGGGGTTGGTGCTGGCGAGGGGGAGTTGCTGACCACTTTCCAATGATCCGGCGCTATCACGCTCAGCTGGAATGTTGCCTTGAGGTCAGGCTGCTCAAAACATGCGTACATGCGTCGGGCATCTGCTGATTCAAACTGGGTATACAGGTAGGTCTCGTTATCAACTGGATCGATGAATCGGTGCAGACCCTCACCGGTGTTCATAAAGGCACCATTCGCCTCAATCACCACAGTGTTGTGGGCTGACGTTGTCGCCAGGGTGATCCGTGCGCCGTTGTAGGCGAACGTGTGGTCGATGTCGATGCCGTTCAACTCGATGCGGGTGACCTCGGGAGCGATCAGGTCGACCCAGGTGGCCTCGCCGGGCTCGCTGCACGTGAAGGTGATGGTGGTCTTGGTACGGAACATGGGTCCGGTCGGCGTCACATCGAGCTCAACGTGGTAGCTCTCCACCGCGATGATGGAGGAGCGGGCAGCGGCTTCGGCGCGAGTGAGGTTTTCTCCAGTCGTCATGCCCCGATCCTTGCATTAGGTTCAGGGGCATGATCATCAAGGCAGATTTCTGGTTCGATCCCATGTGCCCGTGGGCCTGGTTGGCTTCGCGGTGGATTCTGGAGGTCGAGCGCATTCGCGATGTCGAGGTCCAGTGGCACGTGATGTCCCTGGCCGTTTTGAACGAGAACAGCGAGATCCCGCCGCAATATGCGGCAGCGATGGCGGCGGCTTGGGGCCCAGTTCGGGTATGTATCGCCGCAGAGCAAGCCAAGGGATCGGAGATTCTCGGGCCGCTGTACACCGCGCTCGGCACCCGGTTGCACCCCGAGCACCGCACGGATTACTCGAAGATCATTTCCGAATCAGTGGCCGAGGTCGGGCTGCCAGCATCCTTCGCCAATGCGGCTACCGATAGCTCTTTCGATGAGGCACTGCGGGCAAGTCACTTGGCGGGGATCACGCTGGTAGGTGAAGACGTAGGCACCCCAGTCATCGCAGTCCCAGGGCCGTCAGGTGCTCCCGTGGCTTTCTTTGGACCGGTCGTCACTCCCGTTCCGCTGGGCGAAGATGCCGGTCGTCTGTGGGATGGCACTTTGCTGGTTGCCGGCACCCCGGGATTTTTTGAACTCAAGCGCAGCCGCGACGCCGAACCGCAATTCGACTGAGTCGGGATATGACGTAATGAACCGAGCAATCAACTCAACGATGGTCTTCGACGGTGACTGCGGTTTTTGTGGTCGTTCTGCCCGCTTTGCGGTGAACCGGGTTGGTGTGACCTGTTCGGTCATCGCCTATCAGCGGGTAGATCTGGCCGCGTTGGGGTTGACCGCCGCTGAGTGCGCAGAGGCCTTGCGTTTTGTTGCCCCCGATGGCACCCGGTTTCAAGGAGCAGCGGCTGTTGCTCAGGCACTACGCACGGCACCCGCCCCGTGGCGCGCACTCGGGGTGGCGATCGATGCACCGGGGGTACGGGTGGTTGCCGAGCACGTCTACCGATTCGTTGCCCGTCACCGCGGCACAGTCAGCGGTTGCGATACTGAATACTCCTCCCCATGAGCGGTAGCCACGAACGAGGATTTGCAAGCGATAACTATGCGGGGATTCACCCAGAGATCCTTGCGGCAATGGCCAAGGTCAATCATGGCCACCAGCCGGCGTATGGCGCAGATGAGGTGACCGCTGAGTTAGAAACGCGCATGCGCGAGCACTTCGGCGAGAACGCTCAAGTTTTTCCTGTTTTCAACGGCACTGGTGCCAACGTTGTGTCACTCCAATCGCTCACGCGCCGCTGGGAGGCTGTGATCTGCGCGCAGACCGCGCATATCAATGTGGATGAGGGAGGTGCTCCGGAGAAGGTGGCCGGACTCAAACTTTGGACGGTGCCTACCTCCGACGGAAAGCTGACGCCAGAACTCATTGCGACCCAAGTCTTCGATACCGGTTTTGTTCACCGCGCACAGCAGGCTGTTGTGACCGTCACCCAATCAACGGAGATGGGCACGGTGTACTCGCCAGCAGAGATCAAAGCGATCGCGGATTACTGCCACGGTCAGGGGCTCACACTGCACCTTGATGGTGCTCGGATCTCCAACGCAGCCGCAAGTTTGGGAGTGCCCTTCCGTGCATTCACCACCGATGCGGGCGTCGACATTGTTTCATTTGGCGGCACCAAGATCGGCGCGATGTTGAGTGAGGCCGTGGTTGTACTCAACCCGGAATATGCATCAGCGGTTCCTTTTATCCGCAAGACCTATATGCAACTTGCCAGCAAAATGCGTTTCATCAGCGCGCAGTTGCTCGCGTTACTCGACAACGATTTGTGGTTACGAAACGCCACCCACGCCAATGCGATGGCCACCAGGCTCGCTGCGGGAGTGAGCTCGATTCCCGGAGTGAGCATTACTCAGCCCGTGCAAGCGAACGCGGTCTTTGCGGTTTTGCCCATTGCGGTCACCGAGCGGTTGCAAGAGGATTTCCATTTCTACGTGTGGAATCACCAAACCGGTGAGGTGCGGTGGATGTGTGCGTGGGATACCACCGAGGCCGACATCGACACATTTGTTGCTGCGATCAGCAACGAGATGGCAGCTGGTTGAGCGGTGCCTGAAGGCAACGTTATTCACAATCAGGCGCGCAGGTTGGGTCGGATGTTCCTCAAAACCTCGGTGCACGCGGATAGTCCGCAAGGGCGTTTCACATCCGGTGCTGACTTGATCACCGGCGCTGTGCTGATTAAGTCCGAGGCGCACGGGAAACATTTGTTTCTTGGATTCGACAACGAACTCTGGGTGCACATTCACCTCGGGCTTTTCGGTAAATGGCGGATCGCTAAAGGTGAATTGCCCGAGCCCTTCGGCCAAATTCGGTTGCGCCTATGGAATGAGGTGGGTTATGCCGAACTACGCGGACCCACCAAGTGTGAAGTTCTCGATGCTGATGAGATGCGTTACGCGTTGACCAAAATCGGCCCTGATCCGATTCGCGGATCTGATCCTGAGCCGGCTTGGGAGCGAGTTAGCCGCAGCAAAACCAGCATTGGGGTGCTGCTCATGGATCAGCGGGTATTTGCCGGGGTCGGAAACATTTATCGGGCTGAAGTTTTGTTTCGGCACAACATCTCACCGTTTAGGCGCGGAAATCAACTCAGCCGCAACGAGTTCGACGCGATTTGGACAGACCTCATAATGCTGATGACCCAGGGCAGCAAGAAGGGGCGTATCGACACCGTGCGACCAGAACACTTGCCTGAGGTGATGGGACGGTTGGCTCGAGTTGATCGTCACGGTGGCGAGGTCTATGTGTATCGCCGGGAGGGCAAGGATTGCTATCTCTGCGATTCAGCGGTGCTGATGGCTGACATGACGGGTCGCAAACTGTATTGGTGCCCTACATGTCAGAGCGAGTGATGCGCGGTTGTCTAATTCCTGGATGATCCTCAGGCAGTGACTTCTTGATGATCGCCCACGAGGCAAACACTGTTGCGAGCACGAGCAGATAGAAGAACGCCCCTGATGCAGCCAGGCCCCAGAGGGCGTTTGCCTCAATGAGTGGGAACAGCACCACGGCGCGTACCAGGTTCAACAGCACCCAGAGCCACGAAGCGCGGCTGTAGGCGCGCAGCAGATCAGGATCCTTGCGCCATTTCATACCTGTGC
>JANQZS010000086.1 GCA_030728405.1 Candidatus Nanopelagicales bacterium
GTGATCCGAATAAGTGTGCGCATGGGATCAGTATGCGGTGAGGTCGGCGACGATGTCGATAAGTGAGTCGATTTCAGCCTGTGTGTTGTACGCGTGTGGGGAAATCCGCACCAAGCCGGAGATACCGGCAGCGTCAAAAGCATTGCGGGAATAGTCCGGGGTGGAAAGGCTTACGTTCACCCCGCGCGCCTTGATCGCCGGCGCTAATTCAGCCGCAGGCATGCGATCGTGTGTGATCGTCACGATGCCACTGCGCTCGGCAGCGGTTGCCCCGCCATCGCGCACGACAATCCCGGGAAGCGCAGCAAGCCCGGTGCGCGCGTACTCAGCGAGTGCACTGATGCGCTCGCGCAGAAGCGGCATGCCACAAGCAAGTGCGTAGTCGATTGCTGCGCCCATCCCCAAGATGGCCGCGTAGGACTTTTCCCACGATTCATAACGACGCCCCCCGGTTGCCACTTCATACCCGCCAGGGATCCAGGTTGCTCCGTGCAAATCAAGTGGGAAGGGTTCGAGTTCAGTGAGTGCGCGGTCGGAGGAATACAAGAACCCGGTGCCGCGTGGACCGCGAAGAAATTTGCGCCCGGTTGCAGAAAGAAAGTCCGCGCCGATTGCGGGTGCATCAACCTCGAGTTGTCCCACCGACTGGCACGCATCAAGCACGTACCAAGCACCAGAACCCGAACTGCGAATCGCAGCACCGATCGCAGCGGCGTCGTTGATCAATCCGTTTTGTGAAGGGCAATGGTTTATCAGAACTGCTGCAACAGAGGAATCCAACATCCCGGCAAGAGCATTCACATTAACGAGACCTGCAGCATCGCTGGGAACCACTTCGACCACTGTTCCGTGGTGGCGCGCCATCTGCATGGCTGGGATCACATTCGATGCGTACTCCGCCCCGGAGATCAAGATGCGGGATCCGGCCGGGATCTGACCGGAGTGCACGAGGGCTGCAAACCCACGGTCCCAGGCTGAGGTGGCTGATTCAACGAGTGAGATCTGGTCAGGGCGTGAGTGCAACAGCGCTGCCACTGAGGGGTAGACCGCATCGATCCGCTCCTGGGCAGCGGCATGGGCCTCGTACCCACCGATCTCTTCCTCAAGGCGAAGGTGCTCGACCATGGTGTCGACCACGATGGAGGGGGGCAGGGCCGATCCGGCGTTGTTGAGGTGGTTCACCCGCGCAGAACTAGGGGTGTCAGCGCGGAGTCGGTCAACATCGAGGGCAGCGGTGGGCATGGCCCCTATCCAACCGCACTTACACTCACTCCATG
The DNA here is from genome assembly GCA_030728405.1 of Candidatus Nanopelagicales bacterium. Classification (GTDB taxonomy): domain Bacteria; phylum Actinomycetota; class Actinomycetes; order S36-B12; family S36-B12; genus CAIXFB01. The sequence continues at coordinate 1,278 of JANQZS010000086.1, forward strand.
GCTGGACGGATCATGGATGAAGACATCGCCGCCGTCCGTGAGCGCGCCCGGATCGATGAAGTGGTCCGGGAATACGTCACGTTGAAGTCCGCTGGCGGTGGCTCTATGAAGGGTTTGTGCCCCTTTCATGATGAGCGCAGCCCCTCATTTCATGTGACTCCCAGCAAAGGCATGTGGTACTGCTTCGGTTGCGGTGAGGGTGGCGACGTTCTGGGATTTGTGCAGAAGATCGATCACCTCTCCTTTGCCGAGGCCGTCGAGAAGCTGGCCGGCAAAGCGGGTGTGCAGCTGCGCTATACCGAGGGTGGGGCTGGGGTTGGCCGCCAGCAGGGTCAGCGCACGCGTTTGGTTGATGCCCATAAGGCTGCTGCGAAGTATTACCTCGAGCAACTCACCACGCCTGATGCCCAGATCGGCCGCGAGTTCCTCACCAGCCGCGGTTTTGATGCAGCCGCTGCCCTGCACTTCGGCGTGGGTTATGCCCCCAAATCATGGGATGCGCTCACCAAGCACCTGCGCTCGTTGGGATTCACAGATCAAGAACTCCTTGCGGGCGGGTTGGTCAGTCAGGGCAACCGTGGGATCTACGACCGCTTCCGTGGCCGGCTGGTCTGGCCGATCCGTGACCTCGGGGGAGAGGTGATCGGTTTCGGTGCCCGGAAGTTATTCGACGACGACGAAGGCCCGAAGTACCTGAACACCCCCGAGACACCTATATATAAGAAGTCCCAGGTGCTCTACGGCATCGATCTGAGCCGCAAAGACATCTCGAAGGCGCAGCAGGCGGTGATTGTTGAGGGCTATACCGATGTGATGGCGTGCCATCTGGCTGGTGTGACGAACGCGGTAGCCACGTGCGGCACCGCATTTGGCGCCGAACACATCAAGGTGCTCCGCAGACTGCTCATGGACGACGACAAAATGAAGGGCAATGTCGTCTTCACATTCGATGGTGATGCCGCTGGTCAAAAAGCAGCGTTGCGCGCTTTTGAAGAAGATCAGAAGTTTGTCTCGCAAACATTTGTTGCTGTCGAGCAATCCGGGCTCGATCCGTGCGATCTACGTTTGCAGCAGGGCGACGTTGCCGTTCGTGCACTCGTTGAAAACCGAGTGCCGTTATTTGAGTTTGCGATCAAGTCCGCCCTCGCAACGTACGACCTAGATTCAGCTGAAGGCCGGATCAACGGTCTGCGCGATGCGGCACCCATGGTTGCCAAGATCCGCGATTCTGCTTTGCGCCCGGAATACACCCGACGCCTTGCTGGCTGGCTTGGCATGGATGTAGAGACAGTGGCCCAAGCCGTAGGCGGTGGCAAGGGTGGGGGTAAAGGTGCAGGCACCTCAGCGCAACGCCCAGCACCGCGCACGGTTACCAACCAAACGCTCGCTGTTGAACGTGAAGCACTTAAAGGTGTGCTGCAGCGGCCCACCGATGCAGCCGATTGGTATGCAACTGTGGAAGATGCCGCCTATTCCCACCCCAGCGCGATTGCGGTGCATCATGCGATCATGGCCGCGGGCGGACCGGCTGAAGCAAAGTCCATGAGCGCCATGTTGTGGATCGATGCGGTGCTCGATCAAGCAGAAGACGATGAAGTCAGGCGCTTGATCCGGGAGTTGTGTGTTGAGCCGATGCCTGCTGATGAAAGCGGTGGCGCGGCGTATGTGACCGGTGTTATCTCCCGGCTACTCGAACTCGATTCGACCCGTCGGATTGATGAGTTGAAGAGCCGGGTTCAGCGCGCTGATGAACAAGAACAACCGCAACTGTTTGCTGACCTGATGGCTCTCGAGGAGTACCGGCGCATGCTGCGCACTCAAGCTCAAGGGACCGCCTGATGTTTGGTCGGTTGCCCAAAGAGCAATCACAAGCAGTGGGAGTGCGTCGCGGTGAAAAGATAATTGCATGGGCGATGGGAGCCACTCATGCGGTCGTCGCCACCGATCAGGCTCTCTATCTCGACGAATCAACCCGACTCACCTGGAGCCAGATCACCAAGGCCTCGTGGGAGGAGCCTTTTCTTGATCTCGTCATTGAAGGCAATGCGACGAGCCCCGCGGTCCCACCGCGCATCCGAAAGCAACTTGATAATGCCGGGGATCTGCCCAGAGCAGTCAATGCAAAAGTGACCGAGAGTGTGGTCATCTCCGAGCGCATCGAGCTCGATACTGGCGTAATCGCCCAGTTCATCGCCCGCCGTGATGGCGATGCGATCAGCTGGTCCGTGGTCTTCGAGTCTGGCGTGGATCCGCAAGATCCGAGCCTGCGTGCCAGCGCCGATCGGGCGCTCACCGAACTGCGAGCCGCCCTCGGCATCTAGGCCCAGTCGAGCATTGCTAGTCTTTGGCGGCGAACAGACAGTCCCCCATAGCTCAATTGGCAGAGCATTCGACTGTTAATCGAAGGGTTTCTGG
>JANQZS010000087.1:0-16150 GCA_030728405.1 Candidatus Nanopelagicales bacterium
CTTGGTGCGCGGAGAGCGCGGAGTGCACTTGGTCGCTGCACGCGAAGTCGTTGCGGATAACTCACAGCCCCACACCATCGGCTCAGAGGTGCTCGTCTGCATCCGCGCCGAAGATGTCTCACTCAGCGTTGGTGGTGAGGACGCCATTTCCAGCCAGCGCAATCGGCTCAGCTCCCGCGTCACTAACATCACCCAAGATGGTCCGCTGGTGCGCGTGGATCTCGACGCCGGCTTCGGGCTGTCCTCTTACATCACCCGGCCCGCTCTCGAGGATCTAGAACTGGTGCCGGGGAGCATCGTCACCGCATCCTTCAAGGGCCAGTCGGTGCACCTCATCGACAGAGCAACGCAGCACCACTCCTGAGAACTACAGTTCACTGGTGGCCGCTGAACTCGAGGATCTCGTGCACGAGTCCTGGCTGCCCGCACTCGAACCGCAGCGCGAGAACCTCGCCCGTATCGGTGAGTTCCTGCGCGCGGAATCCGCTGCAGGTCGCACCTGGTCTCCATCAGGTGCGAATATTTTGCGTGCCTTCACGCAACCACTCGATCAAGTGCGGGTACTCATCGTTGGTCAAGATCCTTACCCCACTCCAGGGCATGCGGTCGGATTGTCTTTCTCAGTAGCCCCCGATGTCACACCGATCCCCCGCAGTCTGACGAACATCTTCAAGGAACTGAGCGCCGACATTGGTTGTCCGAAACCAAGCAATGGGGATCTATCCGCGTGGGCCGAGCAAGGAGTCCTGCTGTTGAACAGGGTGCTCACCGTCGCCCACGGTGATGCTGGAAGCCACCGAGGCAAGGGCTGGGAGGAGTTCACGTCTGCTGCCATCTGGGCCTTAGGCCAGCGGATAGATGAACCACTCACCGCGATTCTGTGGGGAAAAGATGCGCAGAGTGCCGAGGAACTTCTCGATGATGTTCCCGTTATTGCGAGCGCGCACCCCAGCCCCATGTCAGCCGACCGAGGCTTCTTTGGATCGCGACCATTTAGCAGGGCGAACGAGATACTCGAAGATCTCGGTGGGGAACCTATCGACTGGTGTTTGACCTAAGCCGCGAGTGCTTCAGCATGCCGGGAGTGTGCATATTTATGCACCCAACTATCGGCAAAGAACGATGCGAACGGAATCGTTCCGGCCAGCAAAATCCCGAGGGTGCGCCACACCGAAAGTCGCATTCGGAAGCACAAATCGACGCCCACTATGAGGTAAGCGAAGTACAGCCAGCCATGGGCGGTCCACAAATAGCGGTAAAGGGCTGGCTTGGAATCCGTGTTCGCATAATCAAGGAATCCGTAGCCCACCACCAGCCATACGGTCAAGGCAGCGAGCACTACGCCGGTTGACCACGCCATGATGCGGTAGCGGAGCAGCGCTCCTTTAAGACCTTTCACAAGACCACTTAACCATTACCTGGTAACTCGTGCACAAATGGCGGTTGCGCACCGGCCCGCTGGCAAGTAATTCCCGCCACTTGGATGCCAAACTCGGCGGCAGCGGTGAGGACTTCGATCTGACTGAGTGAGTCTCTATGCAGACCGTGTTGGCTCAAGTAGGCCAAGAAACCACCGCTGAAGGAATCACCTGCGCCCACCGTGTCGATGACCGGAACTTTGGGAACTGCGAGTTCAACGCGCGCAGCACCGGTGATCACCCAGACCGAATTGGCTCCGTCAGTGAAAAGCACCACCGCGCTCGAACGGGCCTGCAATTGCGTGGCGGCGATCAGTGGATCAACACCTGGGCTCATGAATGCCAGATCGTCTCCACTCACTTTCACAACGTCAGCCCGAGTAAGAACAGCACCAAGAGTTCGATCAAAAACCTCCGAGGAGGTCATCACGCTGGGTCGGCAGTTCGGATCAACCATCACGATCTGCTCAGGCCGGGCTGCCGCAACAACGGCAACGGCAGCATCTGCCAACGGCTGCAAAACCAAGCCCAACGTTCCCACGTGGATCGCTGTGCAATCTGGGCTTATCGCCGCCACAGCGAGTTCCGGTGTGACGGCGGCAGCAGAGGTTCCCTCCATCATGAACCGGTACGTGGCTGCGCCATGTTCGTCAATCTGCGCGATTGCCAAAGTGCTCGGCTGTTCCACCAAATCCGGCAGTGCCATCGCAACACCGTCGGAGGTCAGAAGCCGATGTATGCGCCGACCGAATGCGTCGGAGGAAACACCTCCAAGAAATGCAACCGACTCCCCCAGTCGAGCCAAAGTGCGCGCAGTGTTGAGCGGTGCACCGCCTACAACGGAGGTCACCTCGCCATCCGGGTCAACAATGATGTCGATGAGGGCTTCGCCCATAACGGTGATCATGATTGGCCTACCGTAGTGGAATCCTTGGTCGAATCACGGGCATCAAGCCACAACCAACGCAGGTAGACAACTACCGCGAAGATCGCAAAGAGCCACCACTGAATCGCGTAGAAAAAGTTCTGAAGTGGGAACGGAACATCGCCGGTCTGGACTGTGGGTGGTACCGGCTTTGGATAGCCGATCGGTTCAGGCACCTGCTCGGTGAGCACCAAGAATCCTGGCAACAGGTCGACTCCCCAGACCTGTTCGAGTGATGACGAACTAATCGTGACGAGTGAGGCTTCATCGATTGCTGCGTCGGCATAGAAATACTCGTCCGGGTGCACAATCCCTGCGATCTGCACAGGTTCACTCACCGTGGTGATCTCTTGCGCATTAGGGCTCCAACCGCGGACAACTGCTATCGCACTGCCACTAGGCATCACTAACTCACTCACGACCCATAAGCCCGTTTCGTCACCGAGCAGCCGGCCAGAAATCGTTGATTCGTTTCGATAGGCGCCTGATGCGGTCACCGGCCGACCAATCGAGGCATCATCTAATTCGGCGCCCATAACGACTTCAGTAATCGGTGCTGGCTGCGCGTTGGCCGCGCGCTCTGCATTAAGGATGTTCGATGTTCGATCCCACTGCCATAACCCCAGAAAAATACAAGCGACGATGGACGCGATCAAAAGCCCCAGCGCAACCAACCAGCGTGGAGAAAATGCCCGACGGGCTGCGCGCTTAAGCGCCACGCTCCTCATCTGCCCCTTGTTCCTCCGCCCCTTTTTCCTCAGCTTCCTGCGTGTATCGGGCATCGGCCGCTAATCGATCATCCTCAGCCCCCGCTGGAAGATTTTTATCCACCTTCTTCAGTTGCCGATTCATCGAAAGCCACAACAAGATCATGGCACCGGCGAGTAGCAGCACGATCAAACCGGTAATCGGCCCGGCTCCATCAATTAACTGCGAGAGATTGCGCTCTTCTTCCATGGCCGTCTCCTTGACCTAGTCTCGAAGCCCGGCAAACAGATCGTCTTCGGGGGTATTCGACTCCACGGTAGTAAAGGCCAGCTCGAAATCCTCGGTGGGCCAGGTGGTCTTCTGCATTTCCAGGGGCATCGCAAACCACAGGCCATCGGGATCCACCTGGGTGGCATGCGCGGTCAAGGCAGCCTCTCTGACTTCGAAGAACTCTGCACACGGCACGCGTGTGGTGATCCGAAGATCATTATCGGGTCGGTCATCCCAACTCGCCAACCACTCACCGTAGGGGGATTCAATCCCGGCTTCGGTGAGTGCATTGTGCATGACTTCTATTCGGCGCTTCGAGAATTGGTGGTTGTAGTACACCTTCTGCACCTGAAAAATCGGAAGTTCATCAACCTCGAGATCACCAGAAAAGTACTGAGGATCGGCGGCGGCACTGACCGCGGCCATCGTGATCTCATGGGTGCGAATGTGATCAGGATGCGGGTAGCCACCGTTTTCGTCGTAGGTGGTCACCACCTGCGGACGAAATTCTCTGATGACGCGCACCAGGGCCGGAGTGACTTCCGTCAGTGGCAGGTCGGCAAAGCAGCCGGCAGGAAGAGGCGGTTTTGGATCGCCTTCCGGGTAGCCCGAATCCTCAAACCCAAGCCACACGTGTTGCACACCCAAAATCTCGGCGGCGGCCGCCATCTCGCGTTTGCGTACTTCAGTTAACCCGTGTTCGTCGACTGCGGGCTGAGCGGCGGGGTTGAGCACATCGCCGCGCTCCCCACCCGTGCAACTGACCACCATGACCTCAACACCCTCGGCCACGTACTTGGCAGTGGCCGCCGCGCCCTTGCTTGATTCATCGTCAGGGTGGGCATGGACGGCCAGCAATCGCAGAGTTCTCGTCACGCGGTTAGTCTCCCATCTATGCCCAGTCCGTACCGCAGGGACCAACTCAGCCCAGAGATGCAGGCTCGCTACGGCATGGACCGCAAGCCGAGAGCAGCCCTTTTCTTCGGGGCACTCGTGGCGGTGGGATTCGTCGTCACTCTGGTCTGGATCACTATCGGGATGGGAAGCCAAAGCGTTCAATTTCGTCTTCTCGCGTGGGAAACTAAAGCTCCAGACCGGGTCGACGTGATCTTCGAAGTGCGCAACACGACCGACGCTGATGTTGTGTGCATCATTCGCGCGCAGGATGAACGCCGGGTTGATCTGGGTTACGCAGAAGTGTTGATTCCGGGCGGCCAGGAGTACGTCTCCATGACCTACCGCCTGCGAACCCTTGCGCCCGCGTTTACCGCAGAGCTGCTCGGCTGCTCCTCGGGCGAAAGGCCACGGGTGCCGGGGCCGCAGTTTCCTCCCGGGGTAGCACCCCCGCTTCAACCCCACTCACAGTCCGGGTAGCACGCCCATTGCAGGTTGGGCCTACCCTTGATTGTTATGACCGAAGTGACGTGGCTCACGCAAGAGGCGTTCGACCGACTGCAGGCGGAGCAGACTGACCGCGAGGGCCCACGGCGCTACGAGATCACCAAGCGCATTGAGTCCGCGCGCGAAGAGGGCGACCTCAAGGAAAACGGCGGATATCACGCGGCCAAGGAAGAGCAGGGCAAAAACGAAGCCCGTATTCGCCAACTTCGTCAGATCTTGGAGTCCGCGCAGATCGGGGCCCCCGATGCAGCGACGGATGAGGTGTCACACGGCAAGGTCGTCACGGTGCGCTTCCCCGCATTCGATGAGGAGGAGCGCTTCCTTCTCGGCTCCCGCGAAGAAGCAGCCCATGCATCCGTTGAGGTCTACTCCCCAACGTCACCGCTCGGTGCCGCAGTGCTCGGAAAAAAAGTTGGCGACGAGGCAACCTACAAGCTGGTGAACGGCACCGACATGACTGTGCAGATCCTTAAAGTCGAGAAATACGGCGCCTGACCCTTACTTACCGGCAGAGCTGCGGTACTTGCGAACCGCGAGCGGTGCAAAGATCGCAATCAACACCACGCACGAGATGACCGTGTAGAGAATCGGGTTTTGCAAGGGCCAGTAATCCGGCTGGAAGCCCGTCGGATTGCCGAAAAGTTCACGGGTAGCGAGCACCAGACTCGAAATTGGGTTGAATGCAGCAAATGCTTGTAACCATGACGGCAGCGCAGTGATCGGCACGAAAGCATTCGATAAGAAGGTCAATGGGAACAACCAGATCAGGCCAGCGGTGTTTGCGGTTTCGGTATTGGGAACAGACAAACCGATCCACGCGCCTATCCAGGCGACGGTGTACGCAAAGAGCAACAGCAAGAGGTACGCGAGGATTGCATTAGGGATGCCATCACTGATGCGCCAGCCCACGATGAATCCGGTAATGCTCAAAACGGTGAGCACCAGAATCTGGCGCAGTGCATCAGCCAAAGTGCGACCCAGAAGCACCGCGGGCGGCGACATCGGCAGCGCGCGGAAGCGATCAATCAGGCCTTTTTGCATGTCCTCGGCAAGACCAACGGTGCTGGCAGCTGCAGCGAAGGCCACCGTTTGACCAAAGATGCCCGGCATCAAATAGTTTCGGTAGGCGTTGGCATCGGGAGCCGCGCCACCTTCCGCACCAGGGATCGGAATCGCGCCACCGAACACGTACGCGAAAAGCAACACAAATATGACCGGCTGCACGAGTGAGAAGAAGAGCGCCTCGGGGATTCGGAACGACTGGATGATGTTGCGTCGGGCAACAACCAAACCATCATGAACCGTCCAACCCCAGATGGGCCTGGCCATTTGCACGGGAGCACTCATCGCCGGCCTCCTCGTCGTCGACCAGACACGGGCGCATTGGGATCGGCCTTCTCTTCTTCAGCCGCATGGCCGGTGAGACTCAAAAACACATCATCAAGAGTGGGTCTGCGCAACGCAATATCCGCGACCGGGATTCCACTTGCATCAAGTGCCCGCACCGCATCGACCAGCACGGTGGACCCACCAGTGACAGGTGCTGAAATCTTGTCGTCTTCAACGATCGCTTCACCAGAAAAGACAGTGGAGAGGGCCTTCTTGGCCTCATCGATCTGCGCTGAATCGGCCACCACGATCTCCAGACGGTCTCCGCCGATCTGGTCTTTGAGCTGCTCAGAGGTGCCATGAGCAATGACTCGACCGTGGTCGATCACCACCACGTCATTGGCGAGTTGGTCAGCCTCTTCGAGGTACTGGGTGGTGAGCAGCACCGTGGTCCCCTCGCGCACAAGTTCCTTCATCACTTCCCACAGGCCGAGCCGCGAGCGCGGATCAAGTCCGGTGGTGGGTTCATCGAGGAAAAGAATCGATGGCTTTGCGATCAAACTCGAAGCAAGATCTAGTCGACGACGCATACCGCCGGAGTAGGTGCGAACCGGACGGTCGGCTGCATAGGTCAACTCAAAACCCTCGAGCAACTCCGCTGAGCGCTCCTTCACATATGCCGGTGTGAGGTGGTAGAGGTCTCCGAACATCCGCAGGTTCTCTCGGCCCGTCAAGTATTCGTCGACCGCCGCGTATTGGCCCGTGAGGCCAATCGATCTGCGCACCGAATTGGCCTGGGTGCGCACATCGAATCCAGCCACGGTTGCCGTGCCCTCGGTGGCTTTAAGAAGTGTGGCCAAAATGCGCACGACTGTGGTTTTGCCCGCACCGTTGGGGCCCAAAAGGGCGACGACTTGACCTACTTCAACGGTGAGATCCACCCCATCAAGGGCGCGAACATCACCAAAGGTCTTGACTAGCCCTTCGGCGCGAACTGCAGGTTCAGAAGACACGTTGCGAAATGTTACTCGCGAAACTATTTTGGTGATGAGCCCACCTGACGCGGCGATCCTGGCAAAGCAGGCGATCCACCAAAACGGGCAGACGAGGCGGCACGCCTGCCTTCCGCGGCTGCGGTACCCGCCGCATGGGCAGCAGCTCCGCTATAGCCACCCCAACTTCCCCTTGCTTGGGAAGCCTGCCGGTGAAAAGATTTCACAGCATCTTCCTTGCGTGCGAGGACGAGCGCACCGGCGCCAGTTTTCTCACCGATAGCAGAGTCACGTGAATCCGATTCCTTGATGCCCGCTACCCGAGCTTCAGTGAGGCGTTCCTCAATCCTCGTGATGTACGCCCGGTAGAAGGAAGCACGGGCTGTTTGCGCAGTAAATTCCTTTTTGGCCCGGCCAAATCCTCGAGTGGTTCGTACTCTTGCGGTGTAAGTCTCTCCACGCCAGATTCCAGAATTCACATAGCGCTGACTCGAAGCTGTCATCTGCACTGCGAGCGATGCATACATCGTCTCCACCACATCAAGATCACTAGGAACGCCATAGCTAATGACAAACGTGGAGTTGCTGGCAACATCTACGTGAGCGGAATTCGCGTGCGCAACCACCACAAACAGTGAAATCAAGTGCGCATTGGCCCGCTTTCCTTTTTGACCTATCGTGACGGTGCGAGATTCAGGGGATTGAACCCGTTCACGTTTTTCGCGAATGCCCCGAGCAGTAGCCAAGTCAATACTTGCAAGCGTTGCGAGGGACTGCGCCTTCATCAGGTAGGCATCGGCCTCTTCTGGATGCTCGGTGCTCTCCGCTTTAGCCAGCAGCGCAGCAATCCGCTCAAGACTCGAACTCATAAGGCTGGAACCAATGCACCAGATTCGTGGTAGCCAGCTCGAAGCACTAGTGCAGCTGACTCACCCAACTGGTCTTCGACGAGTTGGAGCATGTGACCGGTAAATGGCGCACCGTGCTGCACGTGATCGTCATACACAAAGGCCAGGTGATGTGCCGTTTCATGAAGTAGCACCGACTCACGAGCAGCCCAGGTCGACTCCATCGGAATCGCAATCACGCATTCTTCTGGCTCGTAGTGCGCCCGAGTTTGACCCTTCCGAACCCGCACACGTGGCGCATCGGGTACCAACGCATCGACGTACGTCTGCATCGCAGCGAGATCTCCAAATCGCAACTGCATGGGTATGTCGAGGACCGTGCCGAAAAAATCAAGTCGACCACCGCGGTCGAGCAGGGTCGACCATTGATCTTCCGCGCTATAGACCGCGGATCGATACGCATCAACACTCATGCGTCGGGCCACTGTGGAGCAACATCAACTCCTGGGCGCTCTACCAACCCTGCAGCGATAGCACCCAAGAAGGCCGCACCCATCGCCCCTGCCTCAGCTACCTCGCTGATCTTGAAGTCGCCAAGTTGGCGAAGCCGAGCATCACGAATCATCGCGTCGTGAATCCAACCACCGGCTATCACCGTGCCGGTTCGCGGTCCGACCAAACTCTCAACAAAAGTAATCGCCCGCGCACTGACGCTAGTGAGATCTTCAACGGCAGCTCGCCAAATTGCACCCGGCGTTGCTTCGTCGTCGATTCCGCTAATACTCAAACCGGTAAGTTCGATAGCGTTGATCGAAATAGCGCCCCGTGGAGCTGAAAGCGCTTGAGCTGCTAGTTCCTTGCGAGAGGACAATTCAGTGCGGCCCAATGCACCAAGAAGTCGCTGAAGTGATAACCCGGTGAGGAAACCATCCAGAACACATACCAATCCAGGGACAACACTCCACATAACGGCGACATCTTGGTCAACCAGTTTCTCGATGTCGTCCGGGTTCATCGGTCCGGGGACAAACCGAAGTAGTGCTTCCGCCGTTCCCATCGAATCAAAAAGCACACCAGCGCGAGCAGCACCATTAGAGAGGGCTGCCGCCTGATGGTCCATCCCGGCGACAGTAAGCACCGCACCGCGAAGTGGTTCGGGCAATGAGTCATCGACGACTCCGCAGTGCTCGCCGGCAACGACGATTCGGTCGGGAACGAGCGGACCGGTCAATGACAGAGTCGGGCTCCAGCACTCTTGGGCTACTACGTCGTACAGACCAGTCCGAGACAACAAGGAAAGTTCAGCCACTTGCTCACCGCCGAGGTCTCTCACGATCCACTCACCCACGGACAAGTGGCGGGTGGCAGTTGCCGCGTGGTCAATGTTCTCTTGGAGCCAGAGAATTTTTGCGACGGATGGTTTTGAGTTCAGGCGCATCCCCACATGACGGTGGAATTCGGATCGGCCAACCTCACGCTCAATCAGATCAGCTCGACCCCGCGGGTCATGCCAAGCCAGGGCTGGCGCAACAGGAGTGCCCGAAGGATCGAGCAGGATGCCTGTCTCCGCCATCCCCGCGACTCCAATGCCGCGAGCCCGGCCCCCCGATGGCCAATTCTCATGCTGGGCCAGGGCGATGAGAACGTGGCGAACGGTGTCGGCCAGTAAGCGAGGGTCAATCTGCGCCTCGGCCCCCCGATGCTCCCATGGGGTGGGCAGAGCGGTCTCGGCAAGAATCCGGCCAGAGAGATCAACAGCAAGGGCTTTTACGCTGGTCGTGCCCACGTCAATGCCCACAACGATGTCGAGCATCGCTCCTCCTCCCAGCGTTCGCCACAATCGATCTTCGCGCCTGAGGATAGAGTGAACGCTGATTCCATCGTTCACGTCCACAAGGGAGAATCGTGTCTGACGCAACATATCGACTCAATCGAATGTTCAACCCCAAGTCGGGCCGTTGCCTCGATATTGCGATAGACCACGGTTTCTTCGGCGAGCGCTCGTTCCTCAATGGCATCGAAGACCTCGACTCTGCGGTCCGCACTCTGTCAGATGCTGCACCAGATGCCATCCAGCTCACGCAAGGACAAGCTCGACTGCTTCAGTCACAGGGCGGACGGTCCCGCCCGGCGCTGGTAATGCGCACCGACGTAGCAAATGTTTACGGGGCCCCACTGCCCGATCACATGTTCAGCCTGATGATCCCTGAGCCGGCCAGACGCGGTGTGCAACTCGATGCAGCCTGCATCGTGGTGAATCTTTTCGAGCTACCCGGACACCCAGAAGTTCGCGAAGCATGTATTCAGAATGTTCTGACCGCCCGCGAGGATTGCACAAAATATGGCATGCCGCTCATGGTGGAGCCTCTCGTCATGAAAGAAACAGACTCTTCCTCGTACACCGTCAATGGCGACCTTGAGAAGATCCTGCCCATCGTGCGCCAAGCCGTCGAGTTGGGCGCAGACATCATCAAGGCCGATCCAACTGATGATCCCTCCGACTACCACCACGTCATCAAGATTGCATCCGGTATCCCGGTGCTCGTGCGCGGTGGTGGGCGGGTCCCCGATCGCGAACTGCTCGAACGCACCGCTGGGGTTCTGGCCCAGGGAGCTGCGGGCATCGTGTACGGCCGAAACATCGTTCAGCATGAAAATCCCGTGGGAATGACAAACGCCCTGATGTCGATGTTGCACGACGGTGCAAGTGTCGATGAAGCCGAGAAGTTCCTGAAGTAGTGCAATGAGTCAACCAATGAGTAAACAACGTGTTCGAATCGGCATCATCGGCGGCGGCCTTATGGGCCGCGAACTTGCCGTGGTGTGTGGCAGGTGGCTGCAACTAGTCGATCACCCAGTAATTCCGGAAATCGTTGCAGTTGCAGATCCCAATCCGGCTGCTCGCTCGTGGTTTGAGCAAATCAGCACGGTTGAGATCCTCACCGACGACTGGCGAGTGCTCGTCGATGACCCAAACATCGACGTTCTGTACATCGCAGTACCGCACAATCTCCACGAGGAAATTTATGTTGCAGCTGCTCAGGCCGGGAAAGACTTTCTGGCGGAGAAGCCTTTCGGAATTGATTTAGACGCCTCGCACAACATCGTTGCCGCCCTTGCCGACTCGTCCTCGTTTGTCCGCGTGTCCAGTGAGATGCCTTTCTTCCCCGGCGCGCTTCGAAGCTACGCACTTGCTAAGTCCGGTGCACTTGGCGAACTGGTCGATGTCAGATCCGGCTTTGCACATTCCTCGGATCTCGATCGAACCAAGCCCATCAACTGGAAGCGTATTGCCGAATACTGCGGCCGAATCGGCGTGATGGGTGATCTTGGATTGCATGTGGCCCACGTTCCTTTACGCCTTGGGTACCAACCACGCAGCGTTTATTCGATGCTCGACAACATCGTCACATCGCGGATCGATGCTTCAACGTCTCAACCCGTGGCATGCGATACCTGGGATAACGCCCTGCTCGCTATCAAGGCAACAGATCCTCAACACCCCAGTCGCGATTTTTCGATGCTGTGGGAGACCCGCCGAATCGCACCAGGAAATATGAACACCTGGACTTTTGAAGCGATGGGCATGGATGGTGGCGTTCGTTTCTCGACCCGTAATCCCACGTCAATCCAGCGGTTCGTCCGGCGCGACGGTGAACAAATCTGGGAAGAAGTGCAGCCCGGCAATGTGTCCGTGTGGCCAACCGTGGCCGGTGGCATCTTCGAGTTCGGATTTTCCGATGCGCTTCTACAGATGTGGGCGGCATATTTTGCTGAACGCGCTGGTGAACTCGGCGACCGTTTCGGCACCGCCCGACCTGAAGAAGCTTTGCTGTCGCACCAGGTCTTTCAGGCGGCACTGGCATCACACGAGACATCTGCCGCAATAGACCTGTGAGCCGAAGGAACCGGCTCGGCAGAGCCGTCACACGCACCCCTCTCCTGGCCGGACTCCCCTCCGAGGTCGCGGTCCTCACGGCTATCGCGTTTTGCGTGGCACTCGGATTCGGAATTTTGCTCCCATCACTACCGATTTTTGCCAGCAACTTCGATGTGAGTGCGCTGGAGGCGAGTTCGGTCATTTCAGTCTTCGCCCTCGTGCGTTTCATCACCTCTCCCCTTGCAGGAACTCTCGTGGATCGGTTAGGTGAGCGCACCGTGCTCGCTACCGGACTTTTCATCGTTGCCATTTCAAGCGCTGCAGCAGGTTTTTCTCAGAACCTGCCCCAACTCCTTGTGTTGCGTGGTGCAGGTGGACTGGGATCTTCGATGTTTACCGTTTCGGCAATGGCGCTGCTGTTGCGCGTTGTTGACTCATCGCAACGAGGCCGAGCTGCGGGAGCCTTCCAAGGCGGCTTCTTGCTCGGCGGCGTGGCCGGTCCCGCTGTAGGCGGGCTCGTTGTCGCTTGGTCGATCAGGGCACCCTTCTTCGTCTACGCCGTGACTGTCGGTGCTGCAGGTGTGGTTGCCCTAACCATGTTGACCAAAGCCAAACTTCGTGATCGCGAAAATGCAGTCGCTGGGGATGAGTCTGGCAAGTTGGAGCAACTACGCGTTGCTCTGAAAGATCGCGCCTATCAGGCTGCGCTCGGAGCAAACCTCGTCACCGGCATGATCGTTTTCGGTTTCCGCTCCTCGGTCGTGCCACTTTTCGTGGTGGAAGGACTCGATCGAGGTGCCTCGATCTCCGGGATTGGGTTTCTCGTGGCCGCCGCGGTTCAAGCCGTGATGCTGCTGCCAGCGGGTCGTATGGCAGACACCCAGGGCCGGCGCAAAGCCCTGCTCTACGGATCAATTGCGACAGCAATCAGCATGATTGTTCTCACTGCCGCTGATGCCGCAACAAACGGACTAGGGACCGCAGCACTAGCCGGAACTGTGATTTTCCTCATATCTATGGTGATTCAAGGCTTTGGGGGCGCCTTCATGGGGTCTGCGCCATCGGCGGTTGTGGGTGACATTATGGGAGGACGCAAGGGCGGCATCGTTGTTGCCACCTACCAGATGATGTCTGACTTTGGAGCAATAGTGGGACCGTTGATGGCCGGGTTGATCGTCGATCTGTACGACTTCAACTGGGCGTTTGCTGCCGGCGCGGCGATAGCGCTCATTCCTATTTTCCTCGTCATCCGGATGCCCGAAACTCTTCAGCCATCTAAGGACCTTCCCGCCTCATGACCTCCCCGATTACGCAGCGGCCGACGAACCCGGACCGTCGACGTCGACTCAATGCAGGAATAGGGGCACTCACGTCGCTGTCGATTGTGGCTGCCGCTGTTGTCGGATTCTCATGGACCGCGCAGACTCCAGAGGCGCAGGCGAGGTCGTCGGTTGAAGACGTTGGCACTCCTGCACCTCAGACGCCTTTCCCCGTCGCAACAGATGCGCCATCATCGTCATCGACTGCAGATCCATCAGCAACTGAGAGTCCGGCGGTAAATTCACAAATCAACAACGTTGTTCTCATTTTGGCCGACGACCTGGACTGGGGACTTTTTGGCCAGGTGCCTCGCCTCGCCGCATTTAGAGAGCGCGGCATGACCTTCACCAACCACACGGTGATCGATTCGCTGTGTTGCCCGTCGCGAGTCTCGATCCTGCGCGGGCAATACATTCACAACCACAAAGTCATTTCCAATATTGAGGCAACCGGTGGCGGCTGGCCCACTTTCCGTAGGTTGGGCGAGCATCGGGACTGCCTACCCGTATGGCTCGACAATGCAGGGTCCACAACCGCCATGTTCGGCAAATATATGAATGAATACCCTGACCCAGGTAAAGCGGATTACGTTCCGCCGGGCTGGGATGAATGGGCCGTTCCCACCTCTCGTGGTGACTCTTATTCCGGCTATGACTACGGTCTCAACGAAAACGGCACCGTCAAGCAGTACGGAGACAATCCGTACGACTTCTTGAACGATGTTCTCAACCGCAAAGCCCAGTCATTCCTCCGAAAAGCACCCGATGGCTTCTTCATGCAGTTCTCCACTTACAGTCCGCATAAGCCGTTTGCCACCGCGCAACGCCACCGCGGTAAGCATGCCTTCACTCGCGTTCCGCGCACGCCCGCCTATAACGCGATCGGCATTAATGAGCCAGCATGGATGAACGAGTTTTTCTTATTACCGGAGGAGCGGCTTCGCAAGATTGACAAAGTGTGGTCTGAAAGAGCACGCAGCGCCGAAACGTTCGCTGACACGGTAGACACCGTCCTGAACACTCTCCGAGCAACTGGTCGAGATAAGAACACACTTGTCGTCATCTCGTCTGATAACGGTTATCACATGGGTGAGTACAGGCTGCCCAAAGGAAAGCGCCTGCCTTACGACGCAGATACCGTGGTTCCCCTGATCATGATCGGTCCGGGAATCACACCGGGCTCAGAAGTGGATGACATGACGTCGTCTATTGATTTTGCACCGACCATTACTGAACTTCTGGGCGCAAATTCACCGTCGTGGGTTGATGGTCGTAGCCTGACCAACTTCATCACAGCCGGCAAAGCACCTGAGAACTGGCGCACGGGCGCACTTTCTGAATCACTGGGAATTTCCACCACCCGGGATCCGGACTGGCAACGATTCAATCCGCCGCGTTATGACGCGCTTCGAACAAAAGAGTGGCTTTACGTGCAATACGCGGATGGCTCGAAAACTTTGTACAACCGCTTGAGCGATCCATACTCACTCAATAACGTCATCGACACAACTGATCCGTTGATTGTGAGTCAACTCAAAGCGCAAACGGATCAACTTCGAGTATGCGCTGGGCCTTCCTGCAAGGTGGCTGACTCTCGTGAGATTCTCACTCCATCAGATGAATCGATTGCCGCTCAGTAAGTCAGGAAAGCGCTTTTTCAAGATCGCTGAGTAGGTCTTCGGACTCCTCGATCCCTACGGAAAGCCTGATCAAGTCGGCCGGAACTTCCAGAGGACTACCGGCAGCTGATGCGTGCGTCATGCGAGCCGGGTGCTCGATGAGCGATTCAACTCCGCCCAGAGACTCACCAAGGATGAAGTGCTCCGTTGCTGCGCAGACATCAAGTGCCGCCTGCTCACCATCTTTCATCCGGAAAGACACCATGCCACCGAAATCGCGCATCTGGCGGCGCGCAACTTCATAGCCCGGATGCGATTCAAGCCCAGGCCAAAGAACTTCACTCACCCGCGGGTGGCCAACAAGGAAATCGGCGATCAGCTGTGCGTTAGAGCAGTGCCGATCCATCCGCACTCCGAGTGTTTTGATGCCACGAAGAACGAGCCACGAGTCAAACGGGCCAGGTACAGCGCCCATCGCGTTTTGATGGAAGGCGAGGCGCTCTGCTAGATCCGGATCCGTCACGATCAACGCACCGCCGATCACATCGCTGTGCCCGCCTAAGTATTTTGTGGTGCTATGCACGACTATGTCAGCACCCAGCGCCAACGGCTGCTGAAGATAGGGCGACGCAAAAGTGTTGTCGACCACGAGCAACGCGCCAGCCGCATGTGTCACTTCAGCAATCGCTGCGATGTCAGCAATATTAAGCAGCGGATTGGTGGGCGTCTCAACCCACACTAGTTCCGTACGACCAGGGATGATGGCATCGGCCACCGCCTGCGGATCCTGCAGGTTTGCCGGGGTGTAATCCACACCCCACGGCGCCGCGACTTTGGCGAACAGTCGGAAGGTGCCGCCATACGCATCATTGGGGATCACCGCGTGCCCGCCGGGCTTGAGGACCGTGCGGATCACCGTGTCTTCCGCTGCCAGTCCTGAAGCAAAAGCAAGCGCTCGGGCCGACTCGATTCCCGGGGCTTCAAGCGCTGCCAAGCACTCCTGCAGGGCATCACGGGTCGGGTTAGCACTGCGCGAATACTCATACCCCCCACGCAAGCCGCCCACGCCGTCTTGGGCATAGGTCGAAACCTGATAGATCGGGGGAACCACCGCTCCGGTGAGAGCATCTGGTTCTTGGCCTGCGTGAATCGCCCGGGTGTTGAAACCGTCCATGCGGGTTACCCTAGCCCGATGGGAATCTTTGGCTCCAAAGCAACGATGGTCAATCCCGACCAGGCGCTCACCGGCCGGGCTACGCCGATCTTCGACGTGCCTGCCGTACACAGTGTTCTTGGCACTCCGCTGCAGGGGCCTTGGCCGGCCGACACCGAGGCCATATATCTCGCCCTCGGGTGCTTTTGGGGCGCTGAGGAACTCTACTGGCAACTGCCCGGGGTCTACTCGACCAGCGTGGGTTACCTCGGCGGTTTCACCCTGTAT
>JANQZS010000087.1:16160-19915 GCA_030728405.1 Candidatus Nanopelagicales bacterium
CTGTATCCCACTTACGAGGAGGTGTGCACGGGCCGCACCGGGCATACCGAGGCCACACTGGTGGTGTACCGCCCTGCGGAGATTTCCACCTACGAAATTCTCAAGACTTTTTGGGAGAACCACGATCCCACGCAGGGCTACCGGCAAGGAAATGACATCGGTACGCAGTATCGCGGTGCCATTTACTACACGAACGACGAACAACGGCGACTCGCTCTGGCAACGCGCGACGCCTACCAAGGCGTCATCAGCGAGCGCGGCTTTGGCGAGATCACCACCGAGATTGAGCCGGCTAACGATTTCACGTATTACTACGCCGAGGATTACCACCAGCAGTATTTGTACAAGCACCCCAACGGCTACCGGTGCCATGCCAACACCGGTCTGGCGTTACCGCCGCTCGACGCTACTCAGACAGGTAACCCAGCACATCCTGTCGGGTAATAACGCCCACCGGTTTGCCATCGTCAACCACGACCACCGCGTCGGCACTTTCGAGGGCAGTCACAGCTGACTGCACGGCTTCGCCTGCTCCCACCATCGGTAGTGGTGCGGACATGTGCGTTTCAACTTTGTCAGCCAAATGCGCGTGAGCACCAAAGAGTGCATCAAGTAAATCAGCTTCGTTGACCGAACCAACAACTTCTGCCGCCATGACAGGTGGCTCAGCGCGAACCACTGGCATCTGAGATACGCCGTACTCGCGAAGGATTGCGATGGCATCGCTGATGGTTTCAGTGGGATGGGTATGTACAAATGAAGGCAATAGGCCGTCTTTGCCGCGCAACACATCGCCAACGGTGCGATCGCCATCAGCCTGTAAGAACCCGTACCGAGAGAGCCACTCATCGTTGAACACCTTGGAGAGGTAACCGCGCCCGCTGTCGGGAAGAAGAACGACGATCACATCGTCTGGGCCAGCCTTTGCAGCAACTTCAAGAGCGGCAACGACGGCCATGCCACATGAGCCACCAACGAGAAGGCCCTCCTCGCGGGCCATCCTGCGGGTCATGTCAAAGGCATCTTTATCCGATACCGCGATCACCTCGTCACAAATATTCGGATCGAATGCACTTGGCCAAAAATCCTCTCCGACGCCCTCGACGAGGTACGGGCGGCCGGTGCCACCGGAGTAGACCGAGCCCACCGGATCGGCACCGATAACTTGCACGGCACCACCGCTTGCTTCTTTCAAGTAGCGACCGGTTCCCGAGATCGTGCCGCCGGTACCTACCCCAGCCACGAAGTGTGTGATCCTGCCGTCGGTCTGGGCCCAGAGCTCTGGGCCGGTGCCCTCGTAGTGCGAGAGCGGGTTGTTCGGGTTGGAGTACTGGTCGGGCTTCCAGCCACCGGGAATTTCTCTCGCGAGGCGGTCGCTGACGGAGTAGTACGAGCGCGGGTCCTCTGGATCTACCGCGGTGGGGCACACCACAACTTCGGCGCCATAAGCCTTGAGGACGTTTCGCTTGTCTTCGCTGACTTTGTCGGGGCAGACGAATACGCATTTGTAGCCACGCTGCTGGGCCACGAGAGCCAGGCCCACCCCCGTGTTGCCACTGGTGGGTTCGATGATTGTGCCGCCCGGCTTGAGTAGACCCTCGCGCTCTGCGGCATCGATCATGCGCACCGCGATCCGGTCCTTTACTGAACCACCGGGGTTGACGTATTCGACCTTGGCCAGCACCAGCGGGCCCGGCTCGGGAACGATCCCCTTTGTTACCTGCAATAACCGTACGAGGGGGGTATTTCCAATGAGGTCAACGACGCTCTCATAAAACTGCATGACCAAACTCTAGGTGACCAGCGCGTACTCTGAGCAGGTGGCCAAATCCGAGTTTGAAACGGAGCTGAGCCGGGTCATTCATCGCCTCGAGGTGCTACCCGTTCGCCACCATGACATCGCGTATGCGCTGACGCTGACGGCCGCGCAGACTCTTCGCGATTGGACCGTCGAAGTTGATCCGACGGGTCCACGAGAGTTGCCCCAGCTAGCACCCCGAATGGCGAGTGCCCAGCTCAGCGTTATGGCACGCGACTTCCTGACAACAGGCAGTTCGACTCAGGTCACCGCAGCGGCAGAACTACTAACGGAACTACGTCGTTCCCTTCCATGACTCACCGCACATGATTAAAGGACCCACCGAAAACGGTGAGCCCTTCAATCATGAAGTGAGTGATGCGGGATTACTCGCGACCGGAGAAGATTGCCAGTAAGCGCAAGAACTCGAGGTAGATCCACACGAGGGTGATGAGCAGGCCGAAGGCCATCCGCCATGACTCGCGCTCCGGAAGTCCCATGGCGATTCCCTGCTTGATGGCCTCGAAATCAAGGGCCAAGAAGAAGGACGCGATCGCTACGCCAGCGAGGGAGATCAGGATTCCGATTCCATCGACACCGTAGAAACCCCACCCGCCGCCGACGCCCATGAATGAGGCAACGAGGGAGGCCAGACCAAGGACGAGGTAGGAGACAGCAGCCACCATGAGAATTTGGGTGAACCTCTTGGTGACCTTGATGACGCCAGTCAGGTATAGCGTGAGCATGACACCGAAAGTGGTCATGGTCGCAACGACGGCCTGAATAACGATGCCGTCCCAGCCATTGCCTGAGGCGTACGCGTTGTAGAAGTTGCTGATGCCACCCAGCATCAAACCTTCGGCGACGGCGAAGATCAGCATGAGAGCGGGTGAAACCTGCTTCTTCAGCGCGTTCACAAAGCCGAGCACCGTGGCAATGATCAGGACGGGCAGCAGCATCGCGGGCATTGCGGCAATGACGTTCCAGCCGATGAAAGCGAACACCACAACGACCGCGAACAAGATGGTGGTCTTGATCACCACATCGTTCAGGGTGACCCGGAGGCCACCCGCTGCCGTGATGACCTCGAACTGCTCATCGGTGCCTGCTGGCGGTGCCCCGGTGGGAGCCGTTTCGACTCTCGGGCTCACCTGTGCCGGAGCCTGGCCGCTGGCGGCCGTGTATGCCGTGCGCCCTTCGTCGTAGGCAAATCCAGGGGTGCCGGGCTTAGGCTCATAACGGTTAAGAACAGGGTTATTTGACTGCATGCATCCAAGGTAACCGATTGCCGGAAATCTGCCAACCCGCCACCCACTTCGTGGCCTCAGCGAGTGAAAAACCGATGGCACCGAGCGCGACAATCGGGAGCCACAGTCCCACCGGAAGAGCCGCTGTCGCGAAAACGGCCTGAAGCGTGCCCCCGATGGGATTTGAACCCATACTGTGCCGGGTTTAAGCCGGGTGTCTCTGCCAGTTGGACTACGGGGGCGTGGTGAACATGAAGTCGTGCTCGGTTCGCGGGGCTTTAGATCTGCGCCTCAGGTAATCGTCCACGCAGAAAGGACAGCGTGCCAGACCAGGCGATCGCGGCATTCTCGGGCTGGTAAGCCTCGGGTCGATCATCGTTGAAGAACGCATGAACAGACTTTGGATAGTCAACAACGGTGGCGTTTCCCCCACTGGAGCTCATCGCGCTCACGTACTCGGCAATCACCTTGCCATTGTCCCGCTCATCTGACTCTGCCTTGTGAATCAATGCGGCACGGCCAGCATATTTGGACCAATCCGGGTCGTAATCAGGCCAAGGCATCACCGGGTAAAAAGCGACCGCCGCGCTGATCTCGTCGGACACGGTGGGTGCCAACAATGCAAGCCCTCCACCCATGCAAAAACCAATCACGCCTATTCCTGTTGAGGAGACCTCCGGGCGTTCTTGCAACCACGTGCCGGCGGCAGC
>JANQZS010000088.1 GCA_030728405.1 Candidatus Nanopelagicales bacterium
CGGCGCCTCGAGCACGATAGAAATCAAGTGCCGGGGTGTTCCAGTCAAGAACCCACCATTCGAACCGGCCGTAATCGTTGTCTATGCATTCCCTTGCCAGTGTTGACAGGAGCGAATCCCCGAAACCGGACCCACGAAATTCAGGACGAATGTACAGATCTTCCAGATAGAGGCCGTGTTGACCGAGCCAGGTACTGAAGTTCAGAAACCAGATTGCAAAGCCAGCAAGATTCCGTGCCGCATTCTCAGGGTCATGTATCTCCACCACATGAGCGAATACCGCAGGATTCGCACCGAACAATGCCCGCTGGAGATCGTCTTCGGTAGCAATGGCATGGTCCGCGGCTCGCTCATACTCGGCGAGCTCGCGGACCATGGCCAAAATCTGCGGAACATCCTCAGGGCGCGCGCGTCGAATCGTGCCGGAGGCAATATGCGCAGTCACTCTTTCGTCAGGCCTTCTTGGTCTCCCAGAAGATCTCCGAGATCTCGTCGATCTTGCCCAGCAACTGATCTGCCACAGCAACGTCGACGGTGCCCTTTGTGCCACCGGCGCCAGCAAGTTTGGTGGCCTCGTTGAACAGGGTGTTCAAGTTGGGGTACTTCTCAAAGTGCGGTGGCTTGAAGTAATCGGTCCAGAGCACCCACAGGTGATGCTTGACCAAGTCCGAACGCTCTTCCTTGATCGTGATGGCGCGCGTCTTGAAGTCGACGTCGTCGGAAGCGGCGTATTTCTGCATGCACGCCTTAACCGATTCTGCTTCGAGCCGTGCCTGAGCTGGGTCGTAGACGCCACAGGGCAAATCGCAGTGGGCATGGGCGGTAACGGTGGGAACGAGTGCATTCACAATGCGCGAGAGCATGGGTACTCCTCATAGGTCGGGCAGATTGAATCAGTGATGAGGAGCCTAGTCCCGCCCGGATCTGTTGGCAGGGCGAGGATGTGCACATGGCTTGGCTTTTTCGTGTGCGAGTAGTCGGTCCGTCCATGGAACCTGTTCTGCGCAACGGACAACTGTGCTGGGCCCGACGAGGGGGGCACCGGCCAGGCCGGATCGCAGTTCTCATGGAACCCGGTCGCCCTGATTTGGTTGTGGTCAAACGGCTCATTCGGAGAGGCGCAGTTGGCTGGTGGGTTGAAGGCGAGAACTCTGCCGCCAGTACAGACAGCAGATCCTTCGGTGAGGTTCCCGATGATCAGATTCTGGGGACCCTAATCGGCTACCGCAGCCATGCTCCGAGTCACTAAAGTCTAGGCATGTTTGCTGCATTCGCCCACGCGATCAACCCGACCGAACCGCTCGAGGCACTGACCGTCGGGGAGATAGATCCGCCGGAAACGCCCGCTGACTGGGTCACTGTGAACGTTCGTGCGGCCAGCATCAACCACCACGATGTATGGGCGCTTCGGGGTCAAGCGCTCCGGGCCGAGCAGGTCCCGATGATCCTGGGCACCGACGCTGCAGGTGTCACCTCCGATGGGCAAGAGGTCATCGTCTACGCCGTGGTGGGAGATCCGGCTGCTGGATTTGGTGATGAAACGACCGATCCCAATCGAACGATGCTCTCGGAGAAGTACCCGGGCACTCTCGCCGAATACGTCCGCGTTCCTGTCCGGAATCTCGTTCCAAAGCCGGCTAACTTGACGTGGGAAGAGGCATCTTGCCTACCGACCGCTTATCTGACCGCCTACCGCATGCTCACCACGCGAGGCCAGGTGCAGGCCGGAGAGACTGTTTTGGTTCAGGGAGCGGCAGGCGGGGTTGCAACGGCGTGCATAGTTCTGGCCCGAGCCATGGGCGCTCGAGTCTGGGTCACTTCGCGCGAGGAAGAAAAGCGCGAGTGGGCACTGGGGATCGGCGCTGACCAAGCTTTTGAATCAGGTGCTCGGTTGCCAGGCAAAGTCGATGCAGTGATGGAAACTGTTGGCGCCGCTACGTGGGAGCACTCCATCAAATCGCTGCGACCAGGTGGTCGAATCGTTATTTCAGGAGCTACCTCAGGAGCGATGCCACCCGCGCAACTCAATCGAGTGTTTTTTCTGCAGCTCAGCGTGATCGGTTCGACGATGGGAACGCTGGGCGAGTTCACAGAACTCATCGCTTTCCTCGAAAAAACTGGTGCGCGCCCCGTTATTGACCGAGTTTTACCGTTGGCGCAGGCCAGAGAGGCGCTGGGCGCCATGGCTGCGGGCGAGGTTAAAGGAAAGTTTGTGTTGATTCCTTGAAGATCGTGCTGCTCAATCCTCTTCTGAATCATCGTCAAGACGCGCCAGCCACGTGGCCAGGCGCTCGATCGGAACCTCGAATTCAGGATTGAGGTCCACGAAAGTGCGTAGCTCCTCTGCGAGCCACGCGATCGTGACTTCTTCTTGACCTCGCCGTTTTTCTAACTCCTCAATGCCACGGTCCGTGAAATACATGTCACATCACTGCTACGCGAACGCTTGTTCAACGACGAGATTTTGCTCGACCTCGTGCCGTTGATGGGTGCCCACGGCTGGGGAGGACGACGAAGGCCTCGATACACAATCCACTGGCCGGCCGATGAAGCCAGGCACGTTGATCGCAATGAAGCTCCATGCGCCTTGGTTTGCCGGTTCCTCTTGCACCCAGCGGATCCGTGCATTCGGGTAGGCGTCAAGAATCTCCTTCATGCGCATGGGCAGCGGGTAAAGCCGTTCCATCCGCATGATTACTGTGTTAGTGATTCCCATGCGCTCTCGGTATGCGGCTAAGTCGTAGTACACCTTGCCGCTGCACAGCAGTACGTTGTCAATGCCGGGACCGATGTGGTCAGGATCTTGCAACAGAGGCTGGAATACCCCTGACGTGAAGTCCTCTTTGGAAGAAACTGCTTGCTTAGCCCGCAAAAGTGACTTCGGAGTAAAGATAATCAATGGGCGATTGAGCCTGCTCAGCACCTGCCAACGAAGCAGGTGAAAATAGGAAGCCGGCGTTGATGGGACTGCAACTGTCATGTTGTCTTGGGCACACATTTGCAGGAAACGCTCGATGCGCGCACTTGAGTGATCTGGTCCTTGACCTTCAAAGCCGTGGGGGAGAAGCAGGGTGACCGCTGAGCGCTGCCCCCACTTCTGTTCACCGGACGAAATGAACTCATCAATAATCGTTTGGGCGCCATTGACGAAGTCACCAAATTGCGCCTCCCACATGACGAGGGCATCTGGGCGGGCCACTGAATATCCGTACTCGAAACCGAGCACGGCGAATTCGCTGAGCGAGGAGTCGTAAACATAAAGCTTGCCGCCATCGCGGTAACAAGCTTTGAGTGGCTTATATTGCCAACCTGTTTCCTTGTCGACAATGACCATATGGCGATGGCCAAAGGTACCTCGGCGTGAGTCCTGGCCAGAAAGTCGAACGGTGCGCCCTTCCATCAGCAGTGAGCCCACCGCCAGAGCTTCAGCCATACCCCAGTCGATGTTGTTCTCCCCGACCATCTGCTCACGACGATGCAGCTGTGGTGCAAGGCGTGGGTGCACTGTGAAACCTTCGGGCACGGTGAGTTGAGAAGTGATGACGGTGTCGATCTGCTCGCTAGTTATAGCGGTCGCAACCTCGGTGGCAGGGCTTTGTGGAATGAGATCTATTTGCCCGGTCTCTAGGATCTTTTCGCTGGCTTTGCTGAAGACGTCGTCACCGACTGGCGTGCGAGTCTGCTGGAAGACATTTTCCAGTTGCTCCTGAAAGTGGCGCAGTGCTTCTTCAGCCTCATCCAAGGTGATATCGCCTCGGCCGATGAGTGATTCCGTGTAGTGCTTTCGAACAGACCGTTTGGCGTCGATGATTTGGTACATCAGCGGTTGGGTGAGCGAAGGGTCGTCGGCTTCGTTGTGCCCACGCCTGCGGTAACAGACCAGATCAATCACGACGTCTTTGTTGAAAGCTTGCCGATAAGCGAATGCGAGTTCAGCAACGCGAACAACCGCTTCGGGGTCATCGCCATTCACGTGGAAAATTGGTGACTGAATAGTGCGCGCGATGTCGGTCGCGTACACGGATGAGCGGCTGTACTTGGGCGAAGTAGTGAAGCCAACTTGATTGTTCACGACGATGTGAACTGTTCCGCCAGTCTTATAACCCTGCAGTTGAGAGAGGTTCAAAGTTTCGACCACAACGCCTTGACCTGCGAATGCGGCGTCGCCATGAATGAGCACTGGTAGAACGTCAAATCGATTCTCTCGAGGGAGTAGGTCTTGCTTCGCGCGGACGATGCCTTCAAGCACTGGGTTGACTGCCTCGAGGTGCGAGGGGTTGGCGGCCAAGTAAACATTGGTCGAGGCGCCGTCAGGCGCGATGAATGCGCCCTCGGCGCCGAGGTGGTACTTCACATCGCCAGAACCTTGCACGGAATTTTCTTTGAAATCTCCCTCGAATTCCCGGAAGATCTGGGCGTAGGACTTGCCTGCGATATTGGCGAGCACATTCAATCTGCCGCGGTGCGGCATACCGATTGCGACCTCTTGGATTTCATGATGGGCAGCCTCGGAGAGCACCGCATCAAGCAGAGGTATCAGTGATTCGGAACCCTCAAGGGAAAAGCGCTTCTGCCCTACATATTTTGTTTGGAGGAACGATTCGAGGGCTTCGCCTTCATTGAGTTTGCGCAGAATACGAAGTTGCTCCTCGCGATCGGGCTTCTCGTGGGGCACCTCAACGCGCTCCTGAATCCACCTGCGCTGATCGGGATCCTGGATGTGCATGTACTCAATGCCAATGGTCCGGGTGTAAGAATCGCGTAGAACACCCAAGATCTCGCGCAACTTCATGAGCGGGCGATCGCCAAATCCGCCCGTCGCGAATTCACGATCTAGATCCCACAGAGTGAGGCCGTGCGAAAGAACGTCGAGGTCGGGGTGGGTGCGCTGCTGGTACTCGAGCGGATCGGTATCGGCCATGAGGTGACCGCGCACGCGATAAGCATGAATGATTTCTTGAACGCGAACGGTTTTGTCGAGATCGGTTTCGTGGCTGGCCGAAACATCGTGTGCCCAGCGCACCGGCTCGTAGGGAATGCGGAGTGAGGAGAAAATATCGTCGTAGAACCCGTTTTCCCCGAGGAGAAGTTGATGGATCCGGCGAAGAAATTCACCGGACTGGGCACCTTGGATGATCCGGTGGTCGTAGGTGGATGTCAGCGTCAAAATCTTTGAGACAGCGTTGCGGGCTATGGATTCAGGAGATGCACCCTGCCACTCAGCCGGGTACTCCATAGCGCCGACACCCACGATGGTGCCTTGGCCTTCCATGAGCCGCGGGACCGAGTGGTTGGTACCGATGGTGCCAGGGTTGGTGAGAGAAATTGTCGTTCCGGCGAAGTCATCGACTGTGAGCTTGCCTGCTCGTGCCCGCCGCACTAACTCTTCGTAGGTTGACCAGAATGTAACGAAATCCATGTCTTGCGCGCCCTTGATGCACGGGACCATGAGTTGGCGTGTGCCATCAGGCTTTGCAAGGTCAATGGCGAGGCCGAGGTTGACCGCAGGATTGATCATCAACGTGGGCTTGCCATCAACGACGGCAAACGCGTTGTTCATTTCGGGGATCTCGGCGAGCGCTCTCACTAATGCCCAGCCGATGAGGTGGGTGTAGGAAACTTTCCCACCGCGTCCGCGGGCCAGGTTGTTGTTGATCACGACGCGGTTATCGATCATTAACTTTGCTGGGACCGCACGCACGCTGGTTGCAGTGGGCACGGAGAGGCTGGCGTCCATGTTGGCAACAACCCGAGCTGCCGGGCCCTTCAGCGTGACGGAGTCACTGGCGATTTTTGTGGGGGCGGGAGCGGGAATGGGCGCAGGAGCTGAAGCTGGAGCTGGAACTGGAGCTGGAACGGGGGTGGGCTGTGAATCCTCCATCACTGACCTCGCGTGAGCAGCAACCGGTGAATGCTCAGCGGGCGTGTAGTCCTCAAAAAATTCCCACCACGCCGGATCAACGGAACCTTTGTCGTTCAGGAACTGCTGGTAGATCTCATCCACGAGCCACTCATTGGGTCCAAAACCAGAAACCGGTCCAGGAATGGTGGGATTCGAGTTCGGGTTCGGGCTCGGGTCATACGACTGACCCGGGGTCGGTGTCGCCACGGTGCATCCTCCGGCGCGAAATTGCCCATGTGGGCGCTTGCTGACAGTGGCAGCCTAGTAGCAGCGCGGCCTGCTCATGGATTGCGGATGCGAGATGTTCCATCGGGCGGCACGCTTGCCACATGGTCGAGGTGGGAACTGAAGTCGATGTAGACGGCAGAGTGGCTCTCATTACTGGTGGCTCTCGCGGGATTGGCTTTGCCGCTGCCCGCGAGTTGGGGCTCCGAGGTGCCACCGTCGTTCTGCTTGGCCTTGACCAGCAACGTGCCTATGCAGCCGCAACGGAACTGGAAAAAGACGGAATCGATGCTGTCGGAGCCCATGCCGATGTTGGTGATCTCGATGCTGTGAACCGAGCCGCGCAACAGCTCGGAAGTTTGGCGGCGCCCGACATTCTCGTGGTCTCTGCTGGCGTGATGTCCGATCGGATGACGAAGACCATGCGAACTGAAGGCGACGAGTGGCGTCGAGTCATGTCCGTCAACCTAGACGGTGCATTTCACGCGATTAACACCTTCGCGAAAGGCATGATCGAGCGTCGCGACGGCCGGATCATTACGGTCTCAGCATGTCTGGGCAGGTTCTCCGGACCCGGCACCTCAGGAGGCCTAGCCCCCTATCGGATCAGCAAAGCCGGAGTAAATGCCCTCACGCGCAATCTTGCAGCTGAATTGCAGTGGGGTGCGCGAGGTGTGCTGGTCGATGCAATGTGCCCCAACCACACGAGGACGGACATGGGGGGCCCTGATGCGCCTCGCTCTGCAGTCGAAGCAGCTGACACCATCGTTTGGTTAGCAACGAGACCTGATCGGAATCCGGCCGGAGAAGTAGTTCCTACCGGGCTGCTGTGGGAGGACCGCCAAGTAGTCCCCTGGTAGTGGGCCAGCTTTGATCGTCGGGTTTACGATTTAGTTGAGCCCGACGTATGGTGGGCTGTGTGAGTAGAACTTCCCCTATACGCAGCCTCGTGGCCCTTATCGTGGCTACCGGCCTGGCCATGACTTCGGTATTGCCGGTGGCTATGGCAAACGAAGTAGTGCCGGTCATGACCGTGCCGGATTCTCCGGTGATCACTGGTGTGGACGGCGGTGCAACTCGGGGCCAGCTCGTGGTCACCTACGCACCCCTTGAACCAACCATCCAGATCGCCACTCGTCACGAGTTTTCCCTCAACGGACAAACCTGGTCTCCTTGTGTGGTGGCCCCGTCCGCCTGCATCATCGGTGGTTTAACGGATGGCCGCAGATACGACGTCTACCTGCGCGCGGTCAACTCGATTGGCCCTAGTGCTGCTGCCGGGCCAATCGCGGGTATTCCTGCGCCACCTGCCGGCGTCGACCGAGACAAGCCACTTCGCCTGCCATCTCCACGAACATGGGCCAACGCGACTTTCACTGCTGCAGGGAATGAACTCGGATCTCGCAGCAAAGATCAGGCACTGGGCGTTGGCACGCTTCCAAAGATGCGATTCTCAAAACCCATTTCAAATAAGGCGGCCGTCGAGCGCCATCTGCTGGTCACCGCAACAAACCCGCAGGACGTCACGTATCAGGTGCCTGGGGCTTGGGGCTGGATTGATGATCGCAGCGTCATCTTTCGACCGAAGTCTTGGTGGCCAGGGCGCTCACTCATTGAAATCACATCGACTCTCGATCGTGCGGTGCTCGGCACTTACGACGGAGATTACGTCGTCGGCTCTAAGTCTTTGGCGACCACGTATTCCTTCCGCACAGCGCGCAGACTCATTGCTCGAGTTGATGGTGCAACCAAAGAGATGCGCGTATTTCTTGACGATAAAAAAGTCAAGACATTCAAGGTGTCCCTCGGCAGCCCTGGTTGGGAAACTCGAAACGGCGTCAAAGTAATCAGCACGGCCAAAGAAGCCGACAAGGTCTACACCAGTGCGGCGATCGGACTCAACGATCCAGAGGATTTTTACGAATTACCTGCGCCGTGGAACACGCGCTTGACGCCAACCGGTGAATTCCTCCACACAGCTCCCTGGGCGTATGGCCGGCTGGGCAGATACAACGGATCGCACGGTTGTACAAACATGTTTGAGGCCGATGCAAAATGGATATTCGATAAGACGATCCCCGGCGATGTTGTTCTTTTCGTCAACACCGGTGGGTCAACGGTTGAACCATGGAATGGACCCGGTGGTTTGTGGAATATTCCGTGGGACAAGTGGCTGAAGAAGTCGGCGCTCTCCAGTGGGAATTCAGGGGTAGATACCAGCGGAGATTTTGATTCAGGTAAACCCTCAGATGTGAAGCCCGCCGGTGTCTGAGCCCTCAGTTTCGGCACCGCAGACGGACTTTGAAGCCGCGCTCACTCTTACTCCCGCCAAAGATGACTTCACCGTCTTGAACTGGGATGTCCCAGAAGGCTGGGAGCAAGGTCGTGGCGCGTGGGGTGGACTGGTCATCGGAGCTCAAGTGTTGGCGGTGGAAAAACGTCAGCAGGTCGATCAAGATTCCGATCGACGGGTTCGCACTATCTCCTCGCAAATCTTTGCTCCCGTTCCCGTTGGGCCATCGACGATCTCGGTGGAGTGCCTTCGGCGCGGCTCGGGAATGTCCACGTGGCAAACAATGGTGCGAAATGCACAGGGCGAGGCGTTAGCTCAAGCAGTTGTGATCACAGCAACCCCGAGAGCAACCGACCTTGCTAGCGCAGAAGCGACATGGGGATTGGCGCCAGTTCCCACACTGGGTTCGTGGCAGGACGTTCCGGTCGTTCCGATCGATCCGCCGCTTGGGCCGGTTTTCTCACGGCACCTCGAATACCGACCTCGTCTTGGCATTCCTATGAGTGGCGCACCGGCGCGCACCGAAGGTTGGATCGGCCTTGTTGGCTTGACTCAATGGACAGCACACCTTCTGTTGGGATTAGTAGATGCCTGGTGGCCCGCCGCGTATACGGCCTTGGCAAGCC
Organism: Candidatus Nanopelagicales bacterium; assembly: GCA_030728405.1. Classification (GTDB taxonomy): domain Bacteria; phylum Actinomycetota; class Actinomycetes; order S36-B12; family S36-B12; genus CAIXFB01. Next base: position 9,047 of record JANQZS010000088.1, read on the forward strand.
CACGCCCGATGGCGACAGTGTCATTCGGTGCGCACCTGTTAGTTGATCCTGGTGAGATTTCGCCCGCCGAACCGCTCCTTCATGAGGCAATGGTCACCTGCGCCGAAGACGGGTTCACCAGTGAATTACGCAGACTCTGGACGCCTGATGGCCGCCTCGTGGTGGAAAATCATCAGTCAATAGTCGTCGTTGCTTGATTACTCACTAGTTCTGCACGAACCTTGATGGCAAGATGCCCATCGTGACTTTTCTCCAGCGGGCCAATACGGTGCTGGGACTTTTAGGGCCAGACCGCAGCAGGGCTGAACGGGTCGCACTGTTCGCCGCAGCAGCGTCAGTAGGACCTTCATTTGAGCCTGGACTCCAACCGCGACGCACTATTGATCAAGCCATTGCCACCGGGGTGATCTCAGCAACCACGCTCTCACTTGTCACAGTCGCGCAAAGCACCATCGAAGGAATTGGCGAGGCGATAATTCGTGGCAACGGAGAAACCCGCACCGCCGGCCGAAGACTCCTCTTCGGAGTTGCCGGCAATCTTGTTGCTGCAGCTATAGCGGAGGGGGTGGCACGAGCACTACCCCCACGTGAAGATGAGCGGCTTCGCCGCGGCGCCTTGCGCATCGCGGCCAACCGAGTAGCTCGAGTGGCTGTTCTTGGCTCCGGACTTTCTTTTCTCTTTGGTGTTTCCGACGTGCTGGAGCAATCCGATCCGCGTACGCGGTGGATGCGTCGAGTGCCGATTGCGTTGCCCTTAGGTGTTGCTGCGTCTGCTTGGCAGATTCACCTTGCGCATGTGCGCGCTGAATCTTTGGGCGATCAAACGATTGCGCAGGTCTCAACGCGAAATTCAATCCTGATTGCCAGCGGGGTTGGCGCTGGGGTCATTGGTCTCCAATTCGCCGAGGGAGCAATCGCGCACGCGGTGGCACGGGGAATGAGCAAGGTGGCTCCGTCATACAACTCGGTTGCCAATCCCATTGGCCATTTGGTGTCTCTGGGACTCCTCGGGGGCGCTCTTGCCACCGGTTACGAATATGCGGTGCGCCGAGTTGAAGATGGCGGGAGTTCCATCGAGCCGGCGTATAACGACCCGCCACAAAATCACACTGTCTCGGGAAGCCCAGAGAGTTTGGTCTCATTCGAATCCCTCTCTCGAGAGGGTCGAAGGTTCGTCAACATGGTGCTCAGTCGTGACGAGATTTCCCAAGTTATGGGAGAGCCAGCCTTGGCTGATCCGATTCGAGTTTTTGTCGGATTGGGAACGTCCGAACTGGTCGAGGATCGCGTCGACCTGCTCATAGATGAACTCATCAGAGTGGGTGCATTCGACCGCAAGGTTTTGATGTTTGCCTCACCCACTGGATCTGGCTACATCAACTATGTAGCTGCTGAAGCGCTTGAATACTTCTCGCTCGGTGACTGCGCCATCGCGACAATGCAGTACTCCATGCTGCCTTCATCTATGTCACTCACCCGCACTGGTTTAGCAATTGAGCAAAACCGTTCAGTGATGCACGCGGTCACAGGTTATTTACGTGGTTTGGATCCCGCCAAGCGGCCACGCTTTGTCTTATTCGGTGAAAGTTTGGGTGCCCAGACAATGCAGGATGTCTGGCGACATCGCACCATGGAGGCTTTGAATCGGGACTTCATTCACTCGGGTCTCTTCCTGGGCACGCCCTCGGCAACCGAATTTGCCAAGGCATGGAGATTTGATCCTGTCCGGATCGATCCCGACGGTGCAATTGCCGAGGTCGACAATTTCAACGAAGTCTTGGCTCTGGATCCGGCGGAACGTGAACGCATCCGACTAGTTCTGCTCACCCATCACGACGATCCAATTCCAAAGTTCGGCACCAACTTGATTTTGCGTCAACCGTCATGGCTTGGCCCAGTGGAAACCCGCCCAGCTGGAGTGCCTAAGTCTTCATCGTGGCGCCCAGGCAACACGTTTGTGCTGACCGGCCTAGACATGGTGAATGCGATGGACGTTCGGCCTGGGGAGTTCGGCCGCCGCGGTCACGACTATCGAGAAGACATTGCTGAGTTTGTGTCTTTCACCTACGACCTGCCGTGCTCGGCGGAACAAATGGCGAGTGTGGAATTTGCGCTGCGTGATCGCGAGCTCAAGTGGGCCGAGAAGCGGGTAGTTGCCGAACAACTGGCTCGGGCCCGCGAATCGGTTCTGCGCGAACTCAAAACGTGGGGGATAAGTGGAACCTCCGATCCCGACGAAATCTTGCGATCAGGGCTCACTCAAACGTGATCGTTTGACTATTCTCCAAAATCTTCGCTAGGTACTTCTCCGTCTCAGGGAACGGCGGAACACCGTCGTATTTGCGCACCGCACCATGGCCAGCGTTGTACGCGGCTAGCGTGTTGTGCAGGCGCTTACCGGAAACCTCCCGAACGAGCCGCCGATTCACGCAGTTCAGTTCTGCCGCTGAATGGATGGCATCCACTGGATTCCACACGTCGGCCTCTCCGTCCCCGTCTGCGTCGATCCCATATTGCTCCCAGGTGGGTGGCATGAACTGGGCGATGCCCTGCGCTCCGACCGGGCTCACCGCCTGTGGATCCCACCGGCTTTCGGCCCATATCTGGGTGGCAAGGATTTCGGGGGGAATCGCTGGGCAGCGTTCTGCGGCCTCGATCACGATGGTGCCGATCTCAGCTGGTACGACCACCGAGCCGACGTAGCCAGCTGTTGTGGCCTCGTTAACTCCCCACCACAGGGTTCCAGCGCCCAAAGCGCCAACGCACAGCAAGGAAACCGACCAGGTGGTGATCGAGCGAGAACGGTTCTTAGGGGAAGTCATCGCCTACACGGTAACCCGAGGATGGCGAATTTGGGTTCACCGCATACCCGTGTGCTGACACTTATGCGTACCCTGATGAGTGTGACCCAGCCACCGAATACCCCGGATCTGACCCCGGCGGCCTTGGAAGGACTGTTCGCCAAGGAATTTGCCGAGGCGTTCGCCTCGATGGGGATGTTCAATCTCGCGGTGTTTGGCAAAACCGGCTCAGGAAAATCGACGCTGATTAACGCGATTTTTGGTAGTGATGTTGCTTCGACCGGGGTAGGTGCCCCCGTGACTCGAGGATTGATTTACCACCGTCACCCCGACGGGTTCCTGGGCATTTATGACTCTGAGGGCTTTGAGACGGGAACTTCGGGCAATGCGATTCTCACCGGCCTTCGTTCGCTGATCGATGCTGATGCGGCCAAACCAATTGCTGAGCGAATCCACGCGGTCTGGTACCTCGTTCGCTGGTCAGATAGGCGCTTTGAATCTGCACAGGAGCAGTTTGTGCGGGAACTTGCTGGCATGGGACTCCCCGTCATCATCGTCCTGACCCAGGTGCCCACGCGCGCGGGTCAGATTCATCCTGACGCGCTCGCCCTGGCTGATCACATTAATAGTTTGAAGCTGCCAGTCAGCCCTGATGGACGCGTTGTGTTAACGAATGCGCTCGTTGATCAATTCTCTGATTCACCGGTCTACGGGCTTCAAAATCTGCTCGACGCGACATATGCGGTGGTTCCGCAGGCGGTTGAGCGAGCATTGACTGCTGCCCAAGTGGTCGATGTGAGTCGCAAAAAAAAAGAAGTGGCGACCATCATCAAACAAGCGGTGACGGTCGCGATGGGGATCGGCGCAATTCCCGTACCTTTCGCCGACGCGGCAGTTCTCGTTCCTAACCAGGTCACGATGATCGCCCGAATCACCGCAGCGTGGGGACTGCCGCCGAGTAAGTCGAGATCACTCGCGGTGGCTGGATCGGTGGTGCTGACCGGTGGGGCGACAATGGCAGGACGCTATGCAGTGACCAGTCTGATGAAATTCATCCCGGGCGGAGCGATAGCTGGCTCTGCGATTTCGGCAACGGTTGCGGGAACTTTGACCAAAGCGGTGGGAACGGCGTGGTCGAGGGTGTGCGAGTTCGCGTGGAATCTCCCGGACTCAGATCGCGAAGCATTCTTGAGCGGACCGGAAGTCACGTCGAAATTCACCTCCTATCTGGGCGCAGGGTCTGGATCCATCGAGAAAAAATAGAGTTATTGCGCTGTCAGTGAATTCGTGGAACAGAGCGATCACGCTTACAGTTGTAGCGAGTGGAGGAAAACATGCGATCACCCGAAGAACTCATCACGATCCATCACGAGACGGCGTTTGCACAGCCGCCAGTGCTTGTTCATGCCTTTGCCGGATTTGTTGATGCTGGTGGTGGGGTGCGACTCGCGGCTGATCACATTCTCAGCTCGTGCGAGCACACCTTGATTGCATCCTTCGACGTCGATGAGTTACTGGACTATCGCGCTCGCCGACCAAGAATGTCTTTTGTCGTCGACCATTTTGCCTCCGTAGATATGCCGCAAATTTTGCTGTACGACGTATCGGATAGTCACGGCACACGGTTCCTTTTGCTAGTGGGGCCGGAGCCGGACTATCAGTGGATGAGATTCATGGCCGCGGTTGATGTGATCGTCGCCCGGTACGGCGTTCGTCTCGCGGCCGGGCTCTCAGCCATCCCGTGGCCGGCACCGCATACCCGCCCCGTGGGAGTGACGATCCATGGCAGCGATCCAAGTTTGGTTTTCGGAATCCCCGCGGTGAATGGTGAAATCGAGGTGCCAGGTCACGTCGGTGCCATGTTGGAATTGCATCTCGGTCAAAACGGCCTGCCGTCCCTTGGCGTTACCGCGCAGGTGCCGCACTATCTCGTGCAGTTTGAATACCCCCGCGGCGCGTTGGTCTTGCTCGAAGGGCTCACGTCCAGCACAGGACTCGTTATTCCGCACGACGGGTTGGCCACTGCTGCTCGCGCTGCAGATTCTGAGGTTGCAAAGCAACTGGATGGCAATGATGAATTTGCCACGGTGGTCAGTGCCTTAGAACAGCAATATGACCAACTATCAGCAAGTGGAGCACATACTCCAGCGGGCGGCTTTGGGGCTATCGATCCGGCTGATATTCCCAATGCAGATGCCATCGCCGCGCAGGTCGAGGAGTTCCTCGCTGGCCTTGCTGATGACGGTGATGGAATTAAGGGCGAAAACTAAGAACACGTTTTGCCTGGGGGTGGCATTGCCCCCGTGGTGAGGTAATCCGCAACGCTTGAGTCAATGCAGTTGCTTCCGTTTGCGGTGGCTGTGTGACCTTGGCCGCGAAATGTGAGCAAAGAAGACGTGGTGAGTTGGCGGTTGAGCTCCTGCGCCCATGAATAAGGCGTGGCTGGATCCCCAGTTGTTCCAACGATCAAAATCGGTGCCGTTGTGGTTGATTTCACAGAACTTCTTGGGGCACCGTGCGAGAACCAGTAACTACATGGAGCATTGCCCCACGACATAGCGCGCGCCATAGCTGGCACCGGTGCATTGCGTGCCCATTCGGATGCAAATTTTCGGAGGCCTTTGAGTCGAGGTGTGGCGGGAACATCCAGGCAGGAAATTGCGTAAAAAGCTGAGGCCATATTGGTCGCGTAGGAGTTGGGGCCGATTTGGTCAGAGGCGTTCTCCGCCATTCCTTGTAGGGAGGTGCCATCGCCGTCAGCAGCTTCTGAGAGCGCCTGCCGAAGCGTTGACCAGAGATCGGGGGTGTACATCGCGGAGAAGAGGGCCGTCATCGTTTGGGCTTCATTGAGAGGGAGTGGCCCTCGCGTTGCCATGGGCACAGAGTCAAGGCGGGTGAGTAGCCGGTTTATTCCAGCGAGTACTTGACGCGAACTCTTTGTTGACGGGCAGTTCGCATGGGTGATGCAGTCTCGCGAAAAACTGAGAAGTGACTGCTGAAAGCCGTCGGATTGGCCCTGGGAAATCTGCATGGCATCAAGAGCCGGATCCACCGCCCCGTCAAGGACCATTTTGCCAACTCGATCTGGGAACTTTTCCGCGTACAGCGCACCTAGGTAGGTTCCGTAGGAAAAGCCCAGCCAATTAAGTTTTTCCTCACCTAAGGCTGCTCGAACTGATTCAAGGTCATTCACCGTCGCATCAGAACTGACATACGGGGCAATCTGCGGTGAACGCTGCAAACAACCAGCGCTTATTTCTGACGCCAATTTCAGATATGCGCGTTGTTCAGACCGGGTATCAGGAGTGGGGTCCGCTCGCAGCCAGCGAGTAGTTTGCCGCCCAGTAAGACAGGTCACCGGCGCGGATGCACCGGCTCCTCGGGTATCGAAACCGACGATGTCGTACATCGCATTGACCGATGCGGGTAAGGCAGAGGCGAGATAGGCGGCATAACCAAGACCAGCAACTCCAGGCCCACCAGGATTAACTACGAGTGTGCCCATTCTTGGACCGCGAGCGGGCACTTTGTTCAGCGCCAGAGTGATCGTGCCCAAAGCTGGGTTGGCGTAATCCTTGGGGACTGTGAGACTCGAGCACTCAAGTCGGGTGCCGCAGGACCGCCACGTCAAGGTCTCAGTCGCGCGAACAAGGGGCAAGCTGGTGGCTGTGAGGGGGTTTTCCTCCGCCAATGAGGCGGGTGCTCCAACGAGACCGCCAACGGCCACCAACGCGAGCACGGCACCCAGCGCAGCCACCTTGTTCATGGGGGAGGACTGCTGCGCTCGCCAGGCCTTCATGAGGCCACGGTACCTCAAGACCGCCCGGGTATCGGGTTGAGCGAGGGCATGGCAGGCTTGAGGCAGCTACGCACACGGTTCGGCTCGTCTTTGTTCAACCTCGAAAGGGCTCGTCATGAGTGGCAACGCCACCTTCCAGTACACGGACACAGCCGTGCTCTCCGTCTCTGGAGTAGATGCCCCACAGGTCGTCACCTCAGAGGAGATTGACGAGCAGCTGGCCGCTACGTATGAACGGGTGGGACTTCGGCCTGGCATGTTTGAGTCACTTGCCGGAATAAGTGAGCGCCGCTGGTGGCCACAAGATGTCACATTTGCAGATGCGGCAGCGATGGCGGGAGCCAAAGCGCTTGCCGACGCAGGTGTTGATCCCGGGCAGGTGGGTCTACTCATTGATACCTCTGTGTGTCGCGATCAGCTGGAGCCATCGGCTGCGGTAGATGTGCATCAGCAACTCGGACTCGGCACCGCTTGCGTTAACTTTGACCTTGGCAATGCGTGTTTGGGGTTCATGAATGGCATGCAACTTGCGGCTCTTATGCTCGATGCCGGCACGATCAACTATGCGTTGATCGTCGATGGTGAAGGCAGTCGCCGTCCGCAGGAAGCAACAATTCGAAGACTCCAGCAGGAGAATGCCACTCGCGAGGATGTTTTGGAGAATTTTGCGACTCTCACTTTGGGTTCAGGTGGAGCGGCAATGGTTCTCGGCAGGGCATCTGAACATCCAGAGGGGCATCGCTTTGTCGGTGGGGTCAGCCGCTCAGCTACCGAACACAACAAATTGTGTGTGGGGGATCTTGACCACATGCGCACCGACAGCCGAGGCCTACTCAATGCAGGCGTTGCGCTAGCTATCGATACGTGGCGCGATTCACAGGAGTTCTTTGATTGGTCCAACCTTGATGCGTATGTGATTCATCAGGTTTCCCAAGTGCACACTCGCGAGATTGCGAATGCGCTTGGCATCGACTTGGCAAAGGTGCCGCTCACTTTCCCGCTGCGCGGGAATATTGGCCCCGCTTCTGTGCCGTTCACGCTTGCCATGAATCAAAGTGAATTTCTACCTGGCCAGCGCATAGCCTGCATGGGGATTGGCTCAGGACTGAACGCGGCGGTGATCGAGATCGCGTGGTGAACCCGCCGCTCTCAGTAGTTGGGTTACCCGGAGTAAAACCGGAGTGGTCACGTCAGATCAGCTTCGTTGATTCACAGAATGACTTACGCAATTTTCACGCACTCGACACACACCCTGATCCAGAAACCCGAAGCAACGTCGCTCTGACACTGGTATGTGTTCACGGGAATCCCACTTGGTCATTTATGTGGAGAAATTTGCTGGCAACAGCGCCGAGTGGGGTTCGCGTTGTGGCCGTGGATCAGATCGGAATGGGGTTCTCAGATCGAACCGGTGATTTCCGAAGACTGGACCAACGTGTTGACGACCTCACTTCGATGGTGGCCGCACTTGAAGTGACTGGGCCAGTGGTAAGCGTCGCGCACGATTGGGGTGGCCCGGTATCGCTGGGATGGGTCGAGTCGGTCCTTTCGCACAAGGCAGGCGCGTGCTCGATTGAAGGCGTTGTTCTGATGAACACTGCAGTGCATCAGCCTGCCCACTCGCATGCCCCTGCGCTCATCCGTCTTGCTCGCACTCCTGGAATTTTGACGATGGTTGCAGAGAAATCTGCTGGATTTATCCGGGGGACAACATTTCTCAGTGGGTCCTCAATGTCAGCCGACGTTGCTGCTGGCTATCGCCTGCCCTACTCCAATGCGCAACGCCGGCGAGCGGTACGTGAGTTCATCGCCGACATTCCTCTGGAAAAAGATCACCCGTCAGCAGTAACTCTTGATCGCATTGCTGGTGACCTCGCACTCCTTGACCGCACTCCGGTGCTGTTGCAGTGGGGCCCGGGTGATCCGGTCTTTTCCGATATCTATCTGCAGGATTTCGTGCAACGAATCCCGCATGCTGATGTGCACAGGTACGAGGGCGCTCGGCACTTGGTGATCGAGGATGCACCACAAGTTGTTGATGATGTGTGGTCATGGGTCTCATCGCTCGCTGACAGGCCAGATCAGCCGCACAGTGCTGCTGCGGAAAACGTGAATCTCAACGCCGTTGTCCAGCGGAGGTCGCTCGATACATCACCAGCAATCATCAGCCTTGGTGAACAAGGTGGTGCTCGCGAGGTGAGCTGGACTGCGCTGGCCACTGTCATCGATCGCATGGCACGCGGACTGGAAATGCGGGGCGTTGCACCGGGGGATCGCATCGCGGTCTTGATTCCGCCAGGTCCTGACCTCATCGCATTCGTCTACGCCTGCTGGCGAATTGGTGCGGTCGTAGTCATCACCGATGCTGGCCTAGGTATCCGGGGGATGCGCAGAGCGATTCGCGGGGCCGGAGTAACCCATTGCATAGGTATCGACCGCGCTCGTCCACTCCTGCGCACCATTCCCGTACCTGGTCTTCGGTTGTCGATGCGAGACCTTGCAGACATTGTTCGTGAAGGCTGGGCACCAGTGCAAAGCGTTGATGTAACTCCGCGAAAGTCAGGCGATGAGGCGGTGGTTGTATTCACCTCCGGTTCGACCGGCCCAGCTAAAGGTGTGGTCTACACCCACGGTCAGATTCAGCGCACCTGCGATCTACTCACCTCGCATTACGGCCTGACCGCCGCCGATGGCTTGGTGGCGGCCTTTGCCCCTTGGGCGGTCTTGGGCCCTGCACTGGGTATTCCTTCGGCTATTCCAGATATGGACGTGACAAAGCCGCGCACCCTGACTGCTCAGGCACTTGCGGATGCCACGCATGCGGTGAACGGCACTTTGATGTGGGCATCTCCGGCTGCACTGGCAAACGTGGTGCGCACCGCACCTGATTCTGGAGTCAGCGCGAGTGATTTCACCACAGTGCGATTAGTGCTTGCCGCCGGTGCACCGGTGAGTGCTCAACTTTTGACCACAGCACGTGCCCTGTTTCCTGATGCCCAGTTGCGCACGCCTTATGGAATGACTGAGGTGCTGCCCGTATGTGACGTCACCTTGGAAGACATCCTCGAAGCTGGCCGAGGCAATGGTGTGCTGGTGGGTCTGCCGCTGGCTGGGGTTGAGGTTCAGATTGCGGCACTGGATTCACATGGGAGGCCGGCAGTTGACCTGACGGGGGAACCTGAGGTCACGGGCGAAATCGCAGTTCGAGCTGATCACATGCGAGATCGATACGACGGTCTGTGGTTTACCAATTCCTTGGCCTCTCAAAATCCTGGCTGGCATAGAACCGGCGATGTCGGACACCTAGATGCACGTGGCCGAGTGTGGATTGAGGGCCGGCTATCGCATGTGATCACGACTTCGAACGGAGTGGTGACCCCGGTGGCGGTGGAACAGGCTGCGCAAGAACTTGAACAGGTGGTGAATGCCGCCTGTGTCGGTATCGGAAGCC
>JANQZS010000089.1 GCA_030728405.1 Candidatus Nanopelagicales bacterium
ATCACCGTTGGGCGATGCGTTCCACGTTTCGCACTGATGGTCGCCGCTACATGAACTCGATCGAATCACCCATCACACACGACGTTTTAAGTATCCGCGGGCAGCAAGACCCGATGGTCCTTGAGGCAAGTTTTGACGGGGAAGAGTCATACGTACGGGGTCGCTATGAGTCGGCCTCGCTGCCCACCGGGCACTTTATTCATGAGGAATCACCCGACGACGTTTCGCGATTAATCACTAACTGGTTAGTCCAAGAAAGTTCTGACTCACACCTGCCGGGTAATGGACGTGCGACCAACTAGACCCCGCGATCGACTCGGCCGGCCGCTCGACCCGGCCGACTCGCAAGGTCTTGCCTATCCACCAGCACCTGAACCGGTGGATCTCACTAATCGTGATGCATGGACTCTGGGCGTCGACTTCATAGATCAAGAACTTCCGTTTCATGCACACGAAATCTTCGAACAGCGTTGGAAAGCCTGTCCGGCTGCTGAACGTGATGCCTGGCAGGTGCTTGCGCAGTGGGGGGCCGCTCTGACCCACCAAGCGCGCGGAAACGAGGTTGGTGCTTACCGAGTTGCAGTGCGGGCACATCGATCGTGGCGCGCGCTGACTTTCATCCCTGAACCGATAGATCACCAGCGAGTGGACGAATCATTGACGCAACTCGCAACTCCCGGTGTTGACCACCGCCCGAGCAGTTAACCCTTCTTCCATGGCAGTTTCGAGCTCAGAGTTCGTGAGCGCGTAGCCGACTCCTTGATCAGCTATATCAGCTGCGAACACCATCCCGACCACCTCGCCTTTCGTGGACAGCAACGGTCCGCCCGAACTGCCCGGCTCGATGTTCGAGCGAATGATGTAGACCTCTCGCTCAACCCCAGATTCACCATAAATGGTGTCACCACGGGCAATGACCGACGTGCGAACGCGCCCTGGATCGGCACGAAAGGAACCGCCCTGCGGGAAACCAGCCGTGACCACTGATGACCCAGACGGCAGGGTGTCTTGCGCGAATGGCAGCCCCGGCACGGCAAGCCCTGGTGCGCGAAGTACGGCAATGTCTTTGCGCGGGTCGAAAAACACAACTTCGGTGCGCACAGGTTCATCACCTGCGCGGATTCGCACACGCGGTTGCTCGACTCCGGCCACGACGTGGGCGTTAGTGAGGATGAACCCGGGTGAGAAAACAAAACCCGAACCGCTGACCCGGGTTTCGCAGGCATCCGCATCACCGCTGACCCGCAGGATCGAACCACGTGCAGCCGCGATGTCGTCGGTCAATGCAGCAGCGTCGGGTGGATCTACATCCGGTCCAGTGATGGCGCCAAGCCCAGAGAAAACCCGGGGAACATCACTATCTCCCACGAGATCGCGAATTCCCGTGAATGCATCACGCGCCTGGTCCGGGACGAGTGAGTCCATGGTGACGAGCACTCGGGATTCGCGGACCGAACTCGACAGCGAGGTACTGGGCAAGAACGCCACTGCGCTTGCAATGATCCAAGCGATCAAACACAGGGCGAGCACGTTGAGTGCGGCGCCGCCAAAGTTGTCTACCATCCTGAGTGGTTGCCACGAGACACCTCCGCGCAATCTGCGACCGAGGACCGAAAGCAGGGTTTGACCGAGCAGTGCGCAACCCAGCACTCCGATCGTGACTGCGGCAATGCGCAGCACACCCGACTCGGTGAATGAGGCGATGAGCCCTGGCAGCACGAGGGCCGCAGCGATCCCTCCGCCCAGAAAGCCCGCGAAGGAGAGGATCCCGACAACAAATCCTTGCCGCCAACCGGCCCATGCAAACACGATGAGTGCACCGACCAACACCAGGTCGACCACATTGAGTCCGAGCAGGCTCACGAAGCGTCACCCAACGGAATCACCCGCGAGGTATCCCACGGAACGGCCCACCCTGCCGATTCCAAGACCATGGAGAGCAGCCCACCGGTGAACCCCCACACCAAGAGCCCGCGCACTGTGAACCCGGGACCCACATAACCCGAGGGGTGCCGCACCCTGCACCTATTAGCCGGGTCAACGAGTTCTGCGATCGGCACCCGATGCGCACTAGCCACCTCCGCGCTGGTTCCCACTTCGCTGGGATCACGCCACCACGCAAGTACCGGGCGCACTGCATAATTTGAGACCGGCAGCCACAGGTCAGGAAGCTGACCGAAAACTTGGATGCCACCTGCTAACACACCGGTCTCCTCGTGCGCCTCGCGCAAGGCGGCAGACACGTGGCTGGCATCTGTGGGATCAACGACCCCGCCGGGAAACGCTGGCTGACCTCCGTGAGCGCGAAGATCAGCGGCTCGCTCGGTCAACAGAATGTCTGGGCCCTCACCGAAAAGCAGCAGTACTGCGGCCGCAGTTCCTTCACCATCCGGTGGCACAAAACTGGTCCAGTTGTGTACGTCTAACGTGCGCGCCGCATCAGCTACTGGGTGCAGCCACGTCGGCACAGTGCGTAGTGCTGCTTCGTCGACGATGCCGGTTCGCAACCAACTCACCAGGTCACCCCTAGGTAAGTTTCGATCAGCGTCGCGAGTGCTTGCTCGCTGGTGATGCTGCCATCCCAACGTCCGGCGATAACGCCCTCGGGGGTCACAAAATACGTGACGGGCGGGCCCGGAATCGCGATAGGTGCACGCACTTGCGCATCGGGGTCGAACACCGATGGAAAATCAACACCCATGACTGTCAGGAGTTCAAGCCCACGCGCCGGATCGTCCTGGTAATCAATTCCAATGAATTGAATCGTGCCTTCGAGTTCGCGCGCCGCCTGCGCCAAGATCGGCATTTCTTCAATGCATGGTGGACACCACGATGCCCAGACGTTCACCACCAGCGGGATCCCGCGCAGGGTCGAAAGGTTTACCGGCGGCCCATCGCCAAGACACGGCAGTTCAATGTTGGGTAATCCCGGGATTGCCGCGTCAGGATTTTCAACGCCGACCGGACACGGGTTAAGTCCTGCCTGATCCACCCATTGCTGCATCACAGGATCGCGCTCGGGAGCTTCGACGGATTTCTGCTCGATGACCTTTTGTTCGATGACCACCGGTTCCGTTGCCGAAGTATTGGAGCAGGCGGTGAGAACTAACCCACCGGCACATATCAATCCGACTGCGAGTGCCACCTTTCCTTTCATGCTGGGCCCTCGGTTGTGACTAAGGCCGCGGCTACAACCGGATCCGTGGGACCTGCACCGAAAGATGGGCACAGTTTTGCTAGTGCACAGGCACCGCACGCGGGCTTCTTTGCATGGCAGATGCGCCGGCCATGCCACACCACATAGTGAGACAGCATCGTCCAGTCCTTGGCTGGGAAAAGTTCACCGATCGCGTGTTCGACTTTGACCGGGTCAGTGAGGTTGGTCCAGCCAAAACGACGAACGAGCCGGCCAAAGTGGGTATCAACTGTGATTCCCGGGATTCCAAAAACGTTGCCCAGCACCACATTCGCCGTTTTTCGACCTACACCGGGAAGGGAGACCAACGCATCCAGGTCCGCGGGCACTTGGCCGTCATAGTCAGCACACAACCGTTGGCCGATCCCTTGGATCGTGGCCGCTTTTTGTCGGAAAAATCCCGTCGACGCGATCATCGATTCAAGCTCTTCGCGATCTGCCCCCGCATAATCCGCAGCTGAAGGGAATCGTGCGAACAGTGCAGGGGTGACCTTGTTCACCCGGCGATCTGTGCATTGCGCGCTGAGCACAGTGGCGACTAACAGATCGAGGGGGGTAATGAAGTCCAATTCGCAGTGCGCCTCTGGATACTGCTTCGCTAGAGTTTGGTAGATGGCGCGCGCATTGCGCTTGAGCGATACTGAATCCGGCACTGCTGAATCCGGTGATTGTGGCTTCGCGGGCGCCGACGGTGACATGCTTACAGGGTATGTCGCAGGTGGCAGGGCTCGACGACCCGACATGAGCAGGGATAGGGCAATAGGACAGAATGTTGAAAGATCTACGGGGCCAAAAGAAGAGTCAGTGAGGCGACATGGACGACGTGCTGAGGGTCAACCCTCTATTCGCCGCGCTCGATCCCGATGGCGCCGCGGCTCTGCGCTCTTCCTTGGTCGAAATCGGTATCACTAAGGGGCAATCACTCTTTCGCGAGGGTGAGCCCGGCGATCAGATGTATGTGATCCTGGATGGCAAAGTAAAACTCGGCCAAACTTCCCCCGACGGTCGCGAGTCCCTTCTTGCAATTCTGGGACCCGGCGAGATGTTCGGTGAGCTCAGTCTTTTCGATCCCGGCCTTCGGGCATCCACCGCAACGGCACTGACCGACGCAGTGGTGCTCGGGTTGAGCAACGAACAGTTGATGCCATGGCTGGCCGGCCGCCCCGAGGTTGCCGCCGCGCTGCTGCAAGCCCTAGCCCGCAGACTTCGTCGCACGAATGAGGCGATGGCCGACCTCGTGTTCTCCGATGTGCCTGGCCGTGTTGCCAAGGCTCTGATGGATTTGGGTGAGAAGTTCGGCACCGTCACCACCGAGGGTCTGCTCGTTACCCACGACATGACCCAAGAGGAACTGGCGCAATTGGTTGGCGCTTCGCGCGAGACCGTGAACAAGGCACTCGCCGACTTCACGCAGCGCGGTTGGATCAGACTCGAGTCTCGTCAGGTGGTCATTCTTGACGTTGAGCGTTTGGGCCGCCGCGCTCGCTAAGTAGGTACTCCACTTGGGCCAGCACCGTCTGGGCTGCTGCCGGTCGCACCTCCGGGGCAATTCCTGCATACACCAGATCCACAATCGCTTCAGGATCTTCCACACCAGCTGCCATCGCATCGCGCACCTGAGAAAGCCGGACCTGACGGTGGCGAATGTAGGCATCGAGAACATCAACGGGCCGATCCAGGACAGGGCCATGACCGGGGAGCAGCACCTCGAGCGAGTACTCCTCCACCACGCGCCTGAGCCCATCAAGTGACTCCAGGTATTCGCGCAAGCTGCCATCGGGGTACGCGACCAATGTGGTGCCGCGACCGAGCACCGTATCGCCGGTCAGCAGCACCGAATCGATCTCGTTCACAAAACACACGCTGTCTGAGCTGTGGCCCGGGGTCACGATGACCCGTAACGGCCAGCCATCAACGTCAATAACGTCGGCCTCGGTCAAACCCTTGCTGCCCGATCGAAAACGCTCTGCAACCGCGAGCACTTCGGCACCGGTCTGCTCTGCGAGGGCGGCAGCTCCCTCGGAGTGGTCAATGTGACCGTGGGTGAGTGCAATCGTGTCGATGCGCTGACCGCGCGACCGTGCGCTTTCCATGATCGCGTCGAGATGCCGTTGATCGACAGGGCCCGGATCAATCACCACACACGATGTGGAGCCCACCGGACCCACAATCCACGTGTTCGTGCCATCGAGTGTCCAGGCAGACGCATTGGGCGCCAGCACGCACGTGGTTGCAGGAGTCACGTCGCCACCGGTCCACGTTCCCTCGGACCCGATGAAGGGAAGCTGGCGCCCGCTCATCGGTCCACCTGGGGAAGCAGAACCCCATCGCTTTCGAGGCGGCGGGGACCGGGAACATCCACCATCAGCACCTCATTCGTTACTGCATGCACCACATCCCAGTGGATGTCTTGGCCCACCATCCTTGGGCGCGGCAACCGTGGAACTACTAGTTCTGGTGCTGAAAAGTCTCCATCGCGCAATTGCCTCAGCACCTCCACAGTTGGCCGCAGCATCGGCAACGAGCCGGCGTCGTAATCCTTCAGTGCTTGGGCGGGATCAAGCCAGATCATCTGGTCGGCCTCGGAGGTGACAAGTTCACCTTCAGACTCCACTACCGAGAGGTAAAAGCGAACGTCGTATCTGCGCACTTCAAATTCTGGAGTGACCCAGTGATCGATGAACGTGAGCGGCGGATCAATTGCGATGCCCACCTCTTCCAAAGTTTCCCGCACGGCGCAGGCCACGAACGGATCACTTTGCAGCGGATCAGGTTGCTCTGCATCGATCGGTTCTACTCGACCGCCGGGGAATACATGCATCCCGGCGGCAAATTTCATTGTCGACGAGCGACGCATCAGGAGTACTCGCTCATCATGTATCAACACCACCGTGGCAGCAGGCTCTAGTTCCGGGGGCGCCCACATTCCACTGCCGGTAGCAACCGAATGCAGCCGCTCCGCCAACGAGAGCATCTTTTAGTCAGCAACCTCAACGATGAGTTCAACCTCAACGGGCGCATCCAATGGCAGTGATGCAACACCAATGGCTGAGCGGGCGTGAGTTCCGGCATCACCAAAAGCAGCGAGCAGAACGTTGCTCGCACCGTTGACGACCGCCGGGTGGTTGATGAAGTCGGGTGCGCTGTTCACGAACCCGACCACCTTGATCACGCGCTGCACTTTGTCAAGATCACCGATCAGCGCTTTGATCGCAGCCATGGCGTTCAATGCACAGATGCTTGCGAGTTCATTCGCCCGATCAACTGTCACGTTCACCCCGACGGTGCCGGTCTCAGGAAGAGCTCCGTTGACCATAGGCAGTTGCCCGGAGGTATAGATCAAGTTTCCGGTGCGCACTGCAGGCACATAAGCGGCAACGGGCGCGGCCACCTCAGGCAGCGTCAATCCCAACTCGGAGAGGCGATCTTCAACAGCCGACATCAGGAGATTTCGCGTTTGAGATACGCCACCATGTTCTCGGGATTCGGACCTGGCACGACCTGCACCAATTCCCAACCATCTTGACCCCAGTTGTCCAGGATGGCCTTGGTGGCGTGAACGAGCAGCGGAACAGTGGAGTACTCCCATTTGGTCATGAAATGACCCTAGCCGGTGCACGGCCTCGTGCATCCGCGACCCAGATGCCCACCGGTCGCAGCAAGTTAGGGTGATCATGTGACGTCCACCCCATCCGCCGACCTGAATACTGGTCGACCCGCGCTCTGGCCCGGCGTGGAATTGCACGTGGTCTCGGGCAAAGGCGGAACGGGCAAAACCACTGTGGCAGCGGCCCTGGCTCTTGCACTGGCCCGCGACGGCAAGCGCGCCCTGCTCATGGAGGTCGAAGGTCGCCAGGGCATAGCGCAACTTTTTGATGTTCCACCTCTTCCGTATGAAGAACGCGTCGTTGCAGTGGCGCCGAACGGTGGTGAGGTGTGGGCGCTTGCGGTCGACGCTGAAGAGGCGCTGCTGGATTACCTCGAACTTTTCTACAACCTTCGTCGAGCAGGCTCCGCGCTTCGGAAAATGGGCGCCGTCGATTTTGTCACCACGATCGCTCCTGGTTTGCGTGATGTGCTGCTCACCGGCAAGGCGTGCGAGGTGGTTCGGCGTTCGGATAAGTCGGCCATCGACGCTTACGATGCGGTGATCATCGACGCCCCACCTACCGGTCGCATCACCCGATTCTTGAACGTCAATGCAGAAGTTTCCGGGCTCGCCAAAATGGGACCGATCCGCAACCATGCTGATCTCGTGATGAGTGTCATCGCTTCTCCGCGCACCGCGGTGCATCTCGTCACGCTCCTCGAGGAGATGCCCGTTCAAGAGACCGTCGATGGCATCGCTGATTTGCGAGCAAACGATCTCCCCGTCGGCGGGATCTTCGTCAACATGATTCGTCCTGACATTGTGAGTGAACCACTCAATGAATCGGTGGAAGCGGCCGCAATCACCGCAGCCCTCTCATCCGTAGGCATCACGTCCTCGAGCATCAATCTTGGGCAGGTTCTCATCGATGAGGGGAACGACCACTCCCGCCGAACCGCCTTACAGTCCCGCGAGCTGCTGCGCATCCAGGAAACTGGACTGCCCGTGATCGAATTGCCATTCCTTACCGATGGCGTTGATCTCGGCGGTCTCTACGAATTGGCGCAGGTCATGACCGATAGCGGGGTCCGATGACTCCCCTCGTTACCGCACCCCACCTTGATATTGATGCACTCCTCATCGACCCAAGCAAACGAATCATCGTGTGCACCGGTTCAGGTGGCGTTGGTAAAACCACCACCGCAGCCGCTCTCGGTGTGCGCGCTGCTGAACTGGGCAGGTCGGTATGCGTGTTGACGATCGATCCGGCTCGCCGACTTGCGCAGGCAATGGGCCTGAGCAGTTTGGATAACACGCCGCGCTTGGTAGCCGGAGTCGGAAAAACCACGGAGCTCGGAACCGGGTCCTTGCACGCGATGATGCTCGACATGAAGCGCACATTCGATGAAGTCGTTGAGGCGCATGCCGATGCTGACCGTGCCGCCCAAATTTTAACCAACCCGTTTTATCAAGCGCTCAGTTCTTCTTTCGCCGGTACGCAGGAATACATGGCGATGGAGAAACTGGGTCAACTCCGCAGCCAGGCTGATGATGAGGGCCTGTGGGATTTGATCATTGTTGACACACCGCCATCGCGAAGTGCACTCGACTTTCTTGACGCTCCAGCTCGCCTTGGCTCTTTCCTCGACGGTCGGTTCATTCGCATCCTCACCGCACCAGCACGCGGGGCGGGCCGAGGAATCGGCAAGTTGGCCGCGATGGGGTTCGGGATTTTTACCGGAGTGCTCTCCAAGATTCTTGGCGCGCAGGTGCTCAACGACGTAGGCACGTTTGTCGCTGCCATCGACTCTACGTTCGGCGGCTTCCGCGAGCGGGCTGAGGTCACCTACACACTCCTCCAGGATCAGGGAACGTCGTTCATCGTGATTGCCGCACCAGAGCCCGATGCCCTCCGCGAGGCTTCCTACTTTGTGGAGCGGTTGCGCCACGACGCGATGCCGTTGGCAGGTCTTGTGCTCAACCGCGTGCAACCTATTTCTGCTACTTCACTGAGCAGTGAGCAGGCGATGGCGGCGGCAGAGCGACTCCGCGAGCGCGACGACGTTCCTGATTCTCGATTGACCGCTGACTTGCTTGACCTGCACGCTCAACGGATGCGCACGTGGACCAGACAAAGTCATCTGGCGCAGCGATTTACGTCGGCGCATCCAGGAGTGGCGATCGCCACGGTTCCAGCCCTTGCTGAAGACGTGCACGATCTGGCCGGGCTCAACGAGATCGGCGACCTCTTGGCCGCCCGAGATAACTAGCTTGCGCGGTCTGATGCGGTAAGCAGGTGCTGCCGCTCGTACTCGGTCTGAGCAGTCTCGAGCAGGTTGCGCCACGACGTGACATTTGGGCGACGACGCAGAAGAGCACGACGTTCCCGCTCGGTCATACCGCCCCACACCCCAAACTCAACGCGGTTATCGAGGGCATCAGCGAGACACTCCGTGCGCACCTCGCAACCGAGGCAGATGGCCTTCACCCGATTTTGGGCGGCACCTTGGACGAAGAGGGTGTCTGGATCAGTGGTGCGGCAAGCAGCCTGGGCGGCCCAAGCGGTATCAATCGTCATTAGTGCATGAACCCCTCTGTATGTGTGCTGAACACCTGCAGGTGGATGAACTATGACCGTGGGCTGAACCTGAGTCAATAGGTTGCGACTAACGAAATTGACTCAATTTGCGTCGGACCCACCGGCAAAGGGCGCTGCCTGACGAAATAGGGGAACTTGTCGACCTACGCTGGGCGTCTGATGAACATGGCATCCTCTTCCCGCAGCCCGTCAGGGCGCTCAGGCCCCCTGGGGGTCGTGGGTCGCCTGGCTGGCCTGCTGGTCGTAGCCGTGCTCGCAGGGGCCCTCGTGGCCGCCATGGCAGCACCCTTCGTGGGCGGGTCCGGGATCGCGGTTCGGGGTGTCATCGAGGAATTCGAGTCCTTGCCTGCCGAGTTGGCCACCCCTCCCCTGCCAGAGCGCACGGTGATTCTGGCCTCGGACGGGTCGGTCCTTGCCACCCTGTACTACCAAAACCGGATCGAGGCCCCGCTCAGCGCGATCTCACCGATCATGCGCCAAGCCGTGGTGGCCGTCGAGGATGCCCGCTTCCTCGAGCACAACGGCGTCGACGCCCGGGGCATTGTGAGAGCACTCGCTCGAAATACGGCTGCTGGCGGTATCGAACAGGGCGCCTCGACGCTCACCATGCAGTACGTCAAGAACGTTCTGGTGAATCAAGCAACCAGCGCCGCTGATCTCGAGGCGGCCCGGGGAGATAACTCCACACGAAAACTACGTGAGGTGCGGCTCGCGCTCGCCCTTGAAAAACGATTCTCCAAGGAGCAGATCCTCGAACGGTATTTGAACATCGCCTACTTCGGCTCTGGCGCTTACGGAGTCGAGGCCGCCGCTCGCCGTTACTTCTCTAAACCCGCCTCCGAACTGAATCTCACCGAAGCGGCCACCCTCGCCGGCATCGTGCAGCGGCCGGTCGCTTACGACCCTCTGCGTAACCCGGATCTATCGGAGGAACGCCGGAACACGGTGATGCGCCGAATGGCAGCCGCGGGGTTCATCACTACGGACCAAGCAAACATCGCCTCGGAAGTTCCCATGGCTGCTGTGCTGCAGCCCACGGCAGTCGCCAACGGCTGCACCACGTCCTATGCACCGTTCTTCTGCGACTACGTCGTTCAAACAATCCGAACTGACGAAACTTTCGGGGCAACCCCAGAAGAGCGCGAAGCGTTTTTGCGACGAGGTGGCTACACCATTCGCACCACACTTGACGCTGCGGCGCAACAGTCCGCCACAGCAACCGTCAACAACTACATTCCAAAAAAAGACCCGAGTGGAAAAGCCGCTGCGATCTCGATGGTCGAGCCGGGCACCGGCAACGTTGTGGTCATGACGCAAAACCGCGACTGGGGAACACAAGGCCGAGGGAACACCACCTATAACTACAACGTGGATCGCAGCATGGGTGGCACGATCGGCATGCAGGCCGGATCAACCTTTAAAATCTTTGCACTCGCCGCCGCCCTTGAATCCGGTGTTTCTCCTCTCGAATACATCAACGCACGAAGCCCTGCAACGTTCACTAATTTTGTGAACTGCGAAACGGGAGCACCGTTCCCGCCCGTGACCGTCCGCAACTCGACAACGTCGGGCACCTTGAACATGGCCCAGGCCACCGCGTTTTCCACCAACACCTACTTCATGGCGATCGAAGAGCGTGCAGGGCTTTGCCGGCCAGCAGAAATTGCAGAGTCCATGGGGGTGTTTCTTGGAAGCGGCGAGCCATTGCTCCGGGTGCCCTCCTTCACGCTCGGCACCATGGAAGTAACCCCGCTCGCGATGGCCAACGCCTATGCAACGTTCGCAGCGCACGGCGTCTACTGCAAGCCGGTTGTGATGCTGGAGATCCGCGACCGCGACGGCCAGAAGATTCCGGTTCCATCCGGTGAATGTAAATCCGTTGTTGATCGCAAGGTTGCCGACACCGTCTCGCAAATGCTGATCGGCGTGGTCGATGGCAACATCGGTGGCCGCACCGGCGCCGCGATGTCACTGGGCACCCGACCAGCTGCTGGCAAGACCGGAACTACCAACGAATCTGCGGCCGTGTGGTTTGCCGGCTTCACGCCGCAACTCAGCGCTGCAGTGTGGGTAGGTGATCCGCGCGGTGGTTTCGCTTACCCGCTTAAAGATGTGACCATCAACGACACCTACTACCGTCAGGTATTCGGTGGCACGCTGCCCGGACCGATCTGGCGCGAGTCCATGCAGGCAGCACTCGGTTCATCTCCTGCTATGCCATTCGTGCTCCAGACTGTCGTGCCGATTCCCGTGGCCACCCCACCCGCGGTTGAGCCACCTCGCGAGGAGGTGCTCGAAGAAGCTGAGAACTTTATTTTCGACAACCTCGACCCAGAAACCACTGGCGAGGAGCCAGAAGAGTTCAACAACACGGATCCAGCACCTGCACCAGCACCTGCACCTGCGCCCGATCCCGCAGCGCCTGCTCCACCCGCCCCGCCTGCTAACAACGAGTTCGATCCAGTACCTGCAGGCTGAACGCTTATTGGTTGAGCGCCTACTGGTTGAGCGCCTGCTTCACGAGCGCGGCAACCTGGCCGCCATCAGCACGACCTTTAACCTGCGGCTGCACGATCTTCATGACCTGTCCCATGAGTGCTCCACCGGTTGCGCCGCTGCTACTGACTTCAGCAACCGCAGCCGCAACGATCGCGGCAACCTCATCCTCACTCATCTGCTGCGGCAAATACTTGGCGATCACCTCTAGTTCAGCACGTTCGCGCGCGGCAAGCTCGGGGCGCTGCGCATCGTCGTAAGCCTCCGCGGCTTCCTTGCGCTTTTTCCCTTCTCGGCCAAGAACGGTGAGAACGTCATCGTCGGTGAGGACCTTGGACTCTTTGCCGGAGACTTCCTCATTGGTGAGTGCGGTGAGGACCATGCGCAACGTGCTTGAAGACACTTCATCGCGCGCCTTGATGGCCACCGTAAGGTCGGACTGCATGGTCTCTTTCATTGACGTCATGCGACCATGTTGTCATGCATCCCTCCGTGCGCGCAGCCATGGGCGTTGCCGCACTCGGTGCGGCG
This sequence comes from Candidatus Nanopelagicales bacterium, assembly GCA_030728405.1. Lineage (GTDB taxonomy): Bacteria > Actinomycetota > Actinomycetes > S36-B12 > S36-B12 > CAIXFB01. The sequence continues at coordinate 12,412 of JANQZS010000089.1, forward strand.
GGGCTCGCCTACGCACATTGGGAATCTCGGCATTTCACGTTGCGTCGCGTCGAAATAGACATGCTTCCCGATGACCAGCCCGCATTACGAGTGTTACATCTGTCGGATCTGCACCTTGTTCCGAATCAACAGAACAAGATTGCGTGGGTGCAGTCCTTGCGCGAGCTTCGCCCCAATGTGGTCATCGCGACCGGAGATTTTCTCTCGCACGCTGAAGCGATTCCCGATGTGCTCGAAGCACTCGATCCCTTTTTCGACCTGCCCGGCGCTTTTGTTCTCGGCAGTAACGATTACTACGCACCCAAGCCGATAAACCCGGCCCGCTATCTGCAGGGCCCTTCCGGGCTCGAACCCACGCGCACAATGTTGCCGTGGGGTGACCTCGTTTCTGGCCTGGTCAACTCCGGTTGGACGGATCTATCCAACGCGCGCGCCACCCTCGAGGTGGATTCACGCATCGTTGATATGCGCGGGGTCGATGATCCGCACATCAGCCGAGATCGCTACGACGAGGTAGCAGGAGCATTCGATTTCGCCGCAGACTTCTCCATGGGCGTGACCCACGCTCCCTATCTGCGCGTGATCGATCGGATGGCTGACGATGGCGCGGATCTGATCCTGGCCGGCCACACCCACGGCGGGCAACTGCGCGTGCCCGGTTATGGCGCACTCGTCACCAACTGTGACCTTGATACCAAGCGGTCACGCGGGCTATCTCGTCACCAAAACTCGTTTATGCACGTCTCGGCCGGGATCGGGACTTCGCCCTACGCGCCGTTCCGTTTCGCGTGCCCGCCCGAGGCAACGCTGCTGACGCTCACGTAAACCCCCTCGCGATTTCGCCCGTGTCCCGGGTGAAATCACCAAATGGCGCGCGATTCAGACCCCGAATGGTGAATTCACCCGGGTGGAATCAGGCAATCAGCGGAACGCGCCGCTGTAGGCGTTCAGCGCCGGCTGCCCACCCAGGTGCGCATAAAGCACATTGCTGGTGGGCGGGATCTCGCCAGACTTCACCAGGTCGATCAACCCGTCCATCGACTTTCCTTCGTAGACCGGGTCGATGATCATGCCCTCGAGGCTGCCGGTGAGCCGGATCGCATCGATCGTTGACTGCACGGGGATGCCGTAGAGGTCCCCGGCCCAGCCCTCACGCACGATGATTTCGTCGTCGGTCAATTCCCTGCCAAGGCCAATGAGTTCTGCGGTGTTGCGAGCGATGCGGGCAACCTGCGCGCGGGTCGGCTCGATTTTGGCTGATGCATCAATGCCGATGACGGTGCGCGGACGGTCTTGCCCGGCAAAGCCCGCGATCATGCCGGCCTGGGTGCTGCCCGTGACGCTGCACACGATGATGGTGTCGAAGAAGACGCCGAGTTCAGCCTCTTGGGTCTGCACCTCGTAAGCCCAGTTCGCAAAACCGAGACCGCCCAGCCGATGATCGGACGCCCCCGCCGGAATCGCGTAAGGCACCCCGCCCCGATCCCGCACATCGTCGAGTGCCTGCTGCCAGGAATCGCGAAAACCAATGTCAAAGCCAGCCGCATCAAGGCGAACCTCTGCGCCCATGATGCGCGAGAGCAGGATGTTTCCCACTTTGTCGTTGACCGAGTCCGGCCAATCAACCCATGCCTCCTGCACCAGCACAGCTTTCATCCCGATCTTCGCTGCGACGGCTGCTACCTGCCGGGTGTGATTGGACTGCACACCACCGATCGAGACGAGAGTGTCAGCGCCTTGGGCAATGGCATCAGGAACGAGGTATTCAAGTTTGCGGGTTTTGTTGCCGCCGTATGCCAGACCGCTGTTGACGTCTTCTCGCTTTGCCCAGATCCGCGCCCCACCAAGATGCTCGGTGAGCCGGTCGAGAGGGTGGATCGGTGATGGACCGAAGAGCAGCGGGTACCGCGGGAAATCGTGAATGGACATGGCGTAACCCTAGGTGCCGACCGCCAGCCGGTGAATGGCTCTGGCTCCGTTAGATAGACTCCGACGGCTCCGGAAACGAAGGCTGTTTTCGGATCGGGGTGTGGCGCAGCTTGGTAGCGCGCTTCGTTCGGGACGAAGAGGCCGTGGGTTCGAATCCCGCCACCCCGACACCAAGTCCGGGGGTCGCGCAGTGCGGCCCCCGGTCACACACACACGGAGGGCACATGACTCTTCCTGACCGACGCCCGGCCCGCGGAGATTTGGGGCCCATCACCCGCGAATACGTGAAGTCGATGGGGTGGCGCAGCGTCAACTTTCATACGCACATCTCGCTCGTGAACAAGTACGTCTACGTCGAGGTGCCCAAAGCCGGCTGCGGCACGATGAAGGCCACCCTCGGTGCCCTCGAAGGTGCTCGTCTGAATGCAACCCACGCCCAGCGCTTCCAAGACAAGCCGCATAACGGCGTGAAGTCCGGCGCGCATGTGCGCCCCTACCAATTGCCAGCAGATCTACTCGAGGAGGCATTTACAAGTTCTGCCTACTCACGTTTCACAGTGGTCCGCGATCCGGCATCGCGCGTGCTGAGTGGCTACCTGGAGAAGATTCGGCAGGGTCTACGTCAGAGTGAAGAGATTGTTGCCGCACTTACCGAGCGCACAGGCCAACCCATTGCGGCCGCAGATGTCTCGTTCAGCGATTTTCTTTCAGCGATCGACGGTCAGACCTCGCGCGATCAGGACCCCCACTGGCGCAGGCAAGCAGATCACATTGGCCTTGGCATCATCAACTACAACGCGGTGATCCACTTGGAGAACCTTGATACGTCATGGGATCAGATCGCACAACTCACGCAAACACCCGACTTGAGTGAATCGTTCTACTGCAAAACCGCAACGCACGCGTCGAGTAAAAAAGACGAGTATTACGACGACGCAACGCGGGCGCTAGTGCGCACTATTTACGCTCGCGATTACGACGAACTGGGTTACTGAAGCAGTTCGCGGGCAACGAGTTCGGCGATTTGCACCGCGTTGAGGGCAGCACCCTTGCGCAGGTTGTCGTTGCTGACGAAAAGCGCAAGACCACGGTTTCCATCTACGCCAGAATCCTGACGCACCCGGCCCACAAAGGATGGATCCGCACCCGCTGCTTGCAGCGGAGTGGGAACCTCGGAGATCTCCACGCCAGGTGCTGCGGCAAGCAGTTCCAGGGCGCGTTCGGGAGTGATTGCGCGCGCGAACTCAGCGTTGATCGCAAGTGAGTGACCGGTAAACACCGGAACCCGCACGCAGGTGCCCGATACGCGAAGATTTGGCAGGCCAAGAATCTTCCGGCTCTCGTTGCGCAGCTTTTGTTCTTCGTCGGTCTCCAATGATCCATCGTCGACGATGTTGCCGGCCAGCGGGATCACGTCGAAGGCAATATTGCGCACATATTTTTTCGGTGCAGGGAACGTGACCGCGGATCCATCGTGCGTGAGCATCTCAAGATCCTGGTCAACAACCGCGCGCACCTGACTGGCCAATTCCTCAACGCCTGCAAGGCCGCTGCCTGAAACTGCTTGGTAAGAACTCACCACAAGGCGCTCGAGCCCAGCCTCAGCGGCCAGTGGCTTAAGGACCGGCATCGCTGCCATCGTGGTGCAGTTCGGGTTCGCGATGATGCCTTTGCGCATTTCGTGAATGGCCTCGGGATTGACCTCGCTCACCACGAGTGGCACATCGGGATCCATCCGCCAGGCTGATGAGTTATCGATGACGATCGCGCCAGCCGCAGCGAACTTTGGTGCGAGTTCTTTGGAGGTGGATCCACCTGCCGAGAACAGTGCGATGTCGATCCCGGAAAGATCGGCAGTTGCTGCATCTTCAATCGTGATCGTTTGGCCGTTCCACTCCAGCGTTGAACCAGCCGAGCGCGCTGATGCGAGCAACCGCAGCGTGCCGATCGGAAAATTCCGTTCAATGAGCAGCTTGCGCATCACCGCGCCAACCTGGCCGGTGGCTCCGACTACTGCAACGGTGTATTCACGACTCATCGCCCCGTGCCTCCGTAGACCACTGCCTCACCGTCGGCGTCGAGGCCAAAGGCGGTGTGCAGGGCCTGCACCGCGCGCTGGGAATCCTCAACGCGCGTGACAATCGAAATGCGAATTTCCGAAGTTGAAATCATTTCGACGTTGACACTCGCGTCGGCCAGTGCCGTAAAGAACGTGGCCGAAACACCCGGGTGGGAGCGCATGCCAGCCCCGACGAGTGAAACCTTGGCGATTTCTTCATCGATGGTCAGCTCTTCAAACCCAATGGAGCCATGCTGAGCCTGAAGGGCCTGCATCGCCTTCTGCGCCATGCCCTGCGGGCAGGTGAAGGTGACATCGGTGCGACCAGTGGAGGCAGCAGAAACGTTCTGCACGATCATGTCGACGTTGATGCTTGCATCGGCGAGCGCACGGAAGATCGCAGCAGCCTCACCGGGCTTGTCAGGCACACCTACAACGGTCACCTTCGCATCATTCAAGTCAGCTGCGACACCAGAAATGATCGGTTGCTCCATGGCTTTTCCTTCTGCGATGGCGGCCGCGATGGCCTGTGGGGACATAACGAATGTGCCCTCCTTCAATGAGAAGGAGGAGCGCACGTGAATGGGGAGGTCAAACCTGCGGGCGTACTCCACGCAGCGCAGGTGCAGAACCTTCGCACCGACTGCAGCAAGTTCGAGCATCTCCTCATAGGTGATGTACGGCACTTGGCGGGCCTTGCTCACGACGCGCGGATCAGCACTGAAAACACCATCGACGTCGGTGTAGATCTCACAGACCGAAGCATTGAGAGCCGCCGCGAGGGCAACGGCGGTGGTGTCAGAGCCTCCACGGCCAAGGGTCGTGATGTCTTTGGTGTCTTGGGCTACCCCTTGAAAACCCGCAACGATCGGGATCGCACCTTCTGAGATGGCCTCTTGGATCCGGCCCGGTGTTACGTCGATGATTCGGGCTGCGCCATGCGCTGAGTCCGTGATCAGTCCGGCCTGCGAGCCGGTGTACGAGCGAGCATCAGCACCAAGATCGCTGATTGCCATCGCGAGCAGTGACATCGAGATCCGCTCTCCTGCGGTGAGCAGCATGTCGAGTTCACGGGCCGGGGGCTTCGGGGAGACCTGCTGGGCGAGATCAAGTAATTCATCGGTGGAATCACCCATTGCCGAGACGATGACCACCACATCGTTACCCGCAGCTTTGGTTTCCACGATGCGCTGAGCCACGCGCTTGATGCTTGCTGCATCCGCGACGGAGGATCCACCGAATTTCTGAACGATCAGGGCCACAACAGTAAATCCTACCGAAAGTTAGGCATTGCGAAATTCAGCCCAACTGCGCCAAGTTGGAGGCCCAATTGACGGTCGCGCGAGCGGAATCCCTGAGTGGAACCGCACATTGGGCCTCGAACTTCAGGGCGAGCAAGCCTTAGACGAGTCGTCGGCCTTCGAATGCACGGCCGAGGGTGACCTCGTCGGCGTACTCAAGATCTCCACCGACCGGCAGACCACTTGCGAGGCGCGAAACCGCGATCCCCAGCGGAGCGATCATCCGGGCCAGGTAGGTAGCGGTTGCTTCGCCCTCGAGGTTGGGATCAGTCGCAAGAATCACTTCGGTGATTCCATCATCGGCAAGCCGAGCAAGGAGCTCTCGAATCCGCAGATCATCAGGTCCGATGCCATCTATCGGGCTGATCGCACCACCAAGTACGTGGTAGCGCCCCTTGAATTCACGAGTGCGCTCGATCGCGACGACGTCTTTGGACTCCTCGACCACGCAGATCATCGTGAGCAAGCGCTTGGGGTCAGAGCAGATCAGGCACAGCTCTTCTTGCGAGACGTTTCCGCAGATCGAACAGAAGCGAACTTTTTCTTTCACGATTCGCAAGGCATCCGTTAAGCGCTGCACATCTTGCGGATCGGCAGCGAGAATGTAGAACGCAATGCGCTGGGCACCTTTCGGGCCAACGCCAGGCAGTCGCCCCAACTCGTCAATGAGGTCTTGAATTACGCCCTCGTACATCAGTGCTCGATCTTGCCGATGTGGGTGGCACCGAGTGCGCGCATCGCCAGATCAACGCCGGACTCCTCGGTGGAGTCAGCATCGTCCATGCTCGGCACATCTGACGGAGCCGTTGGATCTCCGGCAACTATGGCTCCCGCGCTGTCGGGTGCAAGAACGACGTCGACTTTGACCTTGGTGTGCAGAACATCGCTCACTGCAGCAGCGATCTTGTCTTCGTGCCCAGCGGAAGAAATGTTCGCTGCCTTGCCTGCACTTTCAACTGCAACAGCGAGCACGCCGTTTTCTAGTGAGACCGGGCGAGACTGGTTGAACAGCATCCACGCGACTTTGGACTGTGCCTTCACTGCATCCAAGATTGCCGGCCACATCGTGACAATTCCGCTCAGCGTCAGATCAGTAGTTGTTGCAGTTGCAGCGGTTGGTTCAGGTGCATCCG
>JANQZS010000090.1 GCA_030728405.1 Candidatus Nanopelagicales bacterium
GGTGGGCTGGTTCGGATTCTGATCGCTCATAGGTTCACCTTACGTCTCGATGGAGATAAAAATGTAAGGGCGGTCAATGACCGCCCCTACACCATGCCTCGTGCAATGTTTTCTAGTAACCGCGGTATTCGAACTCCTCCAGCGGCACAGATGCTGCCGTTGACGAACCGAACGCGGTGTAGTCCATGTCGTCGTAACCGGCGAAGGATGCATACATCGCAGCCTTGGCTTCTTCGGTGGGATCGACCTTGACGTTGCGGTAGATCGGCATACCCGTTCCGGCAGGAATGAGCTTACCCAGGATGACGTTTTCCTTGAGTCCGAGCAACGGATCGCTCTTCGCATGGATTGCGGCATCGGTGAGAACACGGGTGGTCTCCTGGAAGGAGGCCGCCGAGAGCCACGACTCCGTTGCCAGCGAGGCCTTGGTGATGCCCATCAGTTCGGGACGACCCGAAGCTGGTGTGCCACCTTCAGCAACGACGCGACGGTTCTCTGCTTCGAAGAGCCCGCGCTCAACGAGTTCACCAGCGAGGAAGGGAGAGTCCCCCGACTCGATGATGGTCACGCGCTTGAGCATCTGACGCACGATCACTTCGATGTGCTTGTCGTGGATGGACACACCCTGCGAGCGGTAGACCTCTTGCACCTGATCAACAAGGTGCAACTGCACAGAACGCTGACCGAGCACACGAAGCACCTGCTTGGGGTCAACCGCGCCCACCATCAACTGCTGGCCAACGGCAACGTTCTGTCCGTCTTCAACGAGTAGACGGGCACGCTTGGAAACTTGGTGCGCGATCTCTTCAGATCCATCGTCAGGAACGACGATGATCTTGCGGGTGCGCTCTGCATCTTCGATGCGGATGCGACCGGTGACCTCGCTGATCGGAGCCACACCCTTGGGAGTGCGAGCCTCGAAGAGTTCCACAACGCGGGGTAGACCATGTGTGATGTCCTCACCAGCAACACCACCGGTGTGGAAGGTGCGCATCGTCAGCTGGGTTCCGGGCTCACCGATCGACTGAGCAGCGATGATGCCGACTGCTTCACCAACGTCGACCAACTTGCCTGTGGCCATCGAACGGCCGTAGCACATGGCACACGTTCCGACATTGCTCTCACACGTGAGAACAGTGCGCACGCGCACCCTGTCAGCACCCGCGGCGATCATCTCTTCCATGCGAGGCACGGTGAGTTCTTCGCCAGCAGTTGCAACAACCTTGCCGTCGACCTCAACATCGCGGGCAATAACCCGTGATGCGAGAGCGGTGTCGAGATTTTCGAGCGGACGCAGAACACCATCCACAGATTCAGCGATAAGCATCTCTGATCCACGGTCGGTGCCGCAGTCAACCTCGCGCACGATGACGTCTTGGGAAACGTCGACAAGACGACGGGTTAAGTAACCCGAGTCAGCCGTACGCAGCGCGGTGTCAGCAAGACCCTTACGCGCGCCGTGCGTCGAGATGAAGTACTCGAGCACAGACAGGCCTTCGCGGAAGTTGGACTTGATCGGGCGCGGGATGATCTCGCCCTTCGGGTTGGCGACCAGACCGCGCATACCGGCGATCTGACGGACCTGCATGTAGTTACCGCGAGCACCGGAGTCAACCATCATGTGGACCGGGTTGGTCAACGGGAAGTTGTCTTGCATCGCACGGGCAACTTCGTCGGTTGCGCGGGTCCAGATCTCAATGAGTTCTTGACGACGCTCCGAGTCAGTGATCAGGCCACGCTCGTACTGCTGCTGGACCTTCGCCGCCTTCTCTTCTGCGTTCGCGAGCAGCTCTGCCTTTGCCGCGGGAGCAACAACGTCAGAGAAGGAGATCGTGACTCCGGAACGGCTGGCCCAGTGGAAGCCGAGTGACTTGAGCCCATCAAGGGTTTCAGCAACGTCGATCTTCACATACAACTCAGCAAGACGGTTCACGGTGATACCGAGGACCTTCTTATCGACCTTCTCATTCACGTACGTGAAGTCGGCAGGTAGTGCCTCGTTGAACAGTGCGCGACCCAACGTCGTGACGATGGTGAACGGGTCACCCTCGGCCCAACCCTCGGGCGCAACAAAATCAGCCGGCGGAGTCATGCCAACAAGACGAATCCGAATCTTGTCTTGCACCGACAAGAGGCCAGCATCGTGCGCCATCAAAGCCTCGGGGATCGACGAGTACGAGGCGACCTCGGAATCCTTGAGATCAGCGGTCGACTCAGACATCGAGGTCAGGAAGTAGATGCCCAGCACCATGTCCTGAGTCGGAGTGGTGATCGGGCGACCATTAGCCGGCGACAAAATGTTGTTGCTCGACAGCATCAGGATGCGTGCCTCGGCCTGCGCTTCGGCAGACAGCGGCAAGTGGACTGCCATCTGGTCGCCGTCGAAGTCCGCGTTGAACGCGGTGCAGACCAGCGGGTGAATCTGAATGGCCTTGCCTTCAATGAGTTGTGGTTCGAAGGCCTGAATACCGAGACGGTGCAGAGTAGGTGCGCGGTTCAGCAGCACCGGGTGCTCTGCAATGACCTCTTCGAGAACGTCCCACACGACGGGGCGCGAACGCTCCACCATGCGTTTTGCGCTCTTGATGTTCTGTGCGTGGTTGAGGTCAACAAGGCGCTTCATGACGAACGGCTTGAACAGCTCGAGTGCCATCTGCTTGGGAAGACCACACTGGTGCAGTTTCAACTGCGGGCCGACAACGATGACCGAACGGCCGGAGTAGTCGACGCGCTTGCCGAGCAGGTTCTGACGGAAGCGACCCTGCTTGCCCTTGAGCATGTCGGAGAGCGACTTGAGTGCGCGGTTGCCTGGGCCCGTTACCGGACGGCCACGACGACCGTTGTCAAAGAGTGCGTCAACAGCCTCTTGGAGCATGCGCTTCTCGTTGTTAACAATGATCTCGGGCGCACCAAGATCGAGCAGACGCTTCAACCGGTTGTTGCGGTTGATCACGCGGCGGTAGAGATCGTTCAAGTCCGAGGTAGCGAAACGGCCACCATCAAGTTGCACCATCGGGCGCAGATCCGGTGGGATGACCGGGACAGCGTCGAGGACCATGCCCAGCGGTGAGTTGCTGGTCTGCAAGAACGCAGTAACAACCTTGAGGCGCTTGAGTGCGCGGGTCTTCTTCTGACCTTTGCCGGTCTCGACGATCTCGCGTAGAAGCACCGACTCGGCTTCGAGGTCGAAAGTTTCCAGACGCTTCTGGATTGCCTGAGCGCCCATGCCACCGTCGAACCAGCGGCCGTAACGATCGCGCATCTCGCGGAAGAGCATCTCGTCGCCCTCGAGGTCTTGAACCTTCAGGGTGCGGAAACGATCAAACACACGATCGAGGCGATCGATCTCCTGATCGGCCTTCTTGCGCAGGGTGGCCATCTCGCGCTCACCGGACTCGCGCACCTTGCGGCGCACGTCGGCCTTTGCACCCTCTGCTTCAAGTTCGGCCAGATCGCCTTCGAGCTTCTGCTGACGGGTTTCGATGTCTGCATCGCGACGAGAGGCAATCTTCTTCTTCTCTGCACCGAGCTGGTTTTCCAGCGTGGGCAGAGCTTCGTGACGGCCTTCGACGTCGACCCACGTGATCATGTACGCAGCGAAGTAAATGACCTTCTCGAGATCCTTAGGTGCAAGATCGAGGAGATAACCCAACCGGCTGGGCACACCCTTGAAGTACCAGATGTGCGTAACGGGCGCAGCCAACTCGATGTGGCCCATGCGCTCGCGGCGCACCTTGGCACGAGTTACCTCGACTCCGCAGCGCTCGCAGATGATGCCCTTGAAGCGCACGCGCTTGTACTTGCCGCAGTAGCACTCCCAGTCGCGAGTCGGTCCGAAGATCTTCTCGCAGAACAGGCCGTCCTTCTCAGGCTTGAGCGTGCGGTAGTTGATGGTCTCTGGCTTCTTCACCTCGCCATATGACCAGGTGCGGATGTCGTCTGCGGTGGCAAGGCCAATGCGCAGCTCGTCGAAGAAGTTGACGTCTAACACGGTGGTGTCCTTCGTTCGTCGGGTCGTCGGATTGCTGTGGGGCTCTGGCGGTTGCTAGAGCTCGTCGACACTGCTCGGCTCGCGCCGGGAGAGGTCGATGCCGAGTTCTTCGGCTGCGCGGAAGACGTCCTCATCGCTGTCTTTCATCTCGATGGAGACACCGTCGCTGGAGAGCACCTCAACGTTCAGGCACAACGACTGCATTTCCTTGACGAGCACCTTGAAAGATTCAGGGATGCCCGGCTCCGGGATGTTCTCGCCCTTGACGATGGCCTCGTAGACCTTCACGCGGCCAAGGACGTCGTCGGACTTGATGGTGAGCAGCTCCTGAAGTGCGTAAGCAGCGCCGTATGCCTCGAGCGCCCACACCTCCATCTCGCCGAAACGCTGTCCGCCGAACTGGGCCTTACCGCCTAGGGGCTGCTGCGTGATCATCGAGTAGGGGCCGGTCGAGCGAGCGTGGATCTTGTCGTCGACCAAGTGGTGCAGCTTGAGCACGTACATGTAGCCGACCGAGATGCGACCAGGAATCGGTTCACCGGTGCGACCGTCGAAGAGCTCCGCCTTGCCATCGTCACCGACGAGTCGGATGCCGTCCGTGGTGGGCCGAGTGGAGGCCATGACCGCAGCCAGCTCGCCCTCGCGCGCACCATCGAACACCGGTGTTGCCAACTTGGTGCCCGGGGAAACGCTGCGCACATCTTTGGACATGCCACCAATACGCGGATCGGACTCGGGAACTTCCCAGCCAGCAGCTGCTGCCCAACCAAGGTGCGTCTCGAGGATCTGACCGATGTTCATGCGGCCAGGCACACCGAGCGGGTTCAGAACAACGTCGACGGGCGTGCCGTCTTCAAGGAAGGGCATGTCTTCGACGGGAAGGATCCGGGCGATAACACCCTTGTTTCCGTGCCGTCCAGCGAGCTTGTCGCCCTCAGTGATCTTGCGCTTCTGAGCGATGTACACGCGCACGAGCTGATTGACGCCGGGGGGAAGCTCGTCGCCTTCCTCCGAGTCAAACACGCGGACGGCGATGACCTTGCCGGACTCACCGTGCGGAACCTTGAGTGAGGTGTCGCGCACTTCGCGCGCCTTCTCACCGAAGATCGCGCGCAGCAAACGCTCTTCCGGAGTGAGCTCGGTCTCGCCCTTGGGCGTGACCTTGCCAACAAGCACGTCGCCAGGAACAACGTCGGCACCGATGCGGATGATGCCGCGATCGTCAAGATCAGCGAGCACCTCTTCGGACACGTTCGGGATGTCCCGAGTGATTTCCTCCGGGCCGAGCTTGGTGTCGCGGGCATCGATCTCGTGCTCTTCGATGTGAATTGAAGAGAGCACATCGTCTTGGACGAGGCGCTGCGACAGCACGATCGCGTCTTCGTAGTTGTGGCCTTCCCATGACATGAACGCAACAAGCAGGTTCTTGCCGAGGGCCATTTCGCCCTGATCGGTTGACGGTCCATCGGCAATGATCTGGCCGGCTTCAATGCGCTGACCGTTGGAAACGATCGGACGCTGGTTGAAGCAGGTGCCCTGGTTCGAACGACGGAACTTCTCCACCTTGTACGTGGAGTAGGAACCGTCATCGTTGGCCACGTCGATGGTGTCGGCCGAAACCTCGGTGACAGCACCCGGCTTTGATGCGATCAAAACATCGCCTGCATCGTATGCCGCACGGAACTCCATGCCGGTACCCACGAGAGGTGCCTCAGCGCGAAGCAACGGAACAGCCTGACGCTGCATGTTCGAGCCCATCAGTGCGCGGTTAGCATCGTCGTGCTCAAGGAACGGAATCATCGCCGTAGCCACCGACCACAACTGACGCGGTGAAACGTCCATGTAGTCAACGTCGTTGGCCAGGATGTAATCGACCTCGCCGCCCTTACGACGAACGAGAACGCGCGGCTCCAAGAAATCGCCATTGTCGGCGATCGGAGTGTTCGCCTGAGCGATCACGTGCAGGTCTTCTTCATCGGCAGTCAGGTAGTCAACCGAATCGCTGACCTTGCCCTTGATGACCTTGCGGTACGGGGTCTCAACAAAGCCGAACGCGTTGATGCGACCGTAGGTTGCCAGCGAACCGATCAGACCAATGTTCGGGCCTTCAGGAGTTTCGATGGGGCACATGCGGCCGTAGTGCGACGGGTGAACGTCGCGAACTTCGAAGCCTGCGCGCTCGCGCGAAAGACCACCGGGGCCCAGCGCGGAGAGACGACGCTTGTGGGTCAGACCGGCGAGCGGGTTGGTCTGGTCCATGAACTGCGAGAGCTGTGAAGTTCCGAAGAATTCCTTGATCGATGCGACGACCGGGCGGATGTTGATCAGGGTCTGCGGCGTGATTGCCTCAACATCTTGCGTGGTCATGCGCTCGCGCACCACCCGCTCCATGCGCGACAAGCCGGTGCGGATCTGGTTCTGAATCAACTCACCGACCGTGCGGAGACGACGGTTACCGAAGTGATCGATGTCGTCGGTTTCGCACACAACTTCGCCGCGGGGTCCTTCGATCAACGTCTCGCCGGCGTGCAAACGGACCAAGTACTCGACCGTTTGAACGATGTCTTCGAGTGTGAGGGTGCTCTGCTCCAACGGAAGTTCGAGACCGAGCTTCTTGTTGAGCTTGTAACGGCCCACCTTGGCGAGGTCGTAACGCTTCGGGTTGAAGTAGAAGTTGTCGAGAAGGTTACGCGCGTTCTCGAGTGTGGGCGGTTCGCCTGGACGCAGCTTGCGGTAGATATCAAGCAGCGCGTCGTCTTGCGACTCGATGTTGTCTTTTTCGAGGGTGGCCATGAAGGTTTCGTATTGACCGAAACGCTCGCGGATCTGCTCCGTGGTCATGCCGAGTGCCTTCAACAGCACCGAGACCGGCTGCTTGCGCTTACGGTCAACACGAACAGCGACGAGATCCTTCTTATCGATCTCGAACTCGAGCCATGCACCGCGGCTCGGAATGATCTTGGTGACGTAGACCTCTTTGTCAGTGGTCTTGTCGATCGAACGCTCGAAGTACACACCGGGTGAGCGAACGAGCTGTGAAACAACGACGCGCTCGGTGCCGTTGATGACGAAGGTGCCCTTGTCGGTCATCAGCGGGAAGTCGCCCATGAAGACGGTCTGGGACTTGATCTCGCCAGTCTCGTTGTTCATGAACTCGGCGGTGACGAACAGCGGCGCGGAATAGGTGAAGTCTTTTTCCTTGCACTGCTCAACGGTGTACTTGGGCGGCTCGAAGCGGTGATCGCGGAAGGAGAGCGACATCGATCCGGAGTAATCCTCGATCGGGCTGATCTCTTCGAAGATCTCGGTCAGGCCAGATGCCTGCGGAATTTCGGTGTTGCCCGATGCGATGGCTTCGGCTACGCGCTGCTGCCACTCCTCGCGGCCCAGCAACCAGTCAAAACTGGCCGTCTGGAGGGCCAAGAGATTGGGAACCGCGAGCGGCTCACGAATCTTGGCGAAGGATGCCCGATGCAGTCCGGGGGTGTACACGACGGCTTCATTTCGAGAAGAGGCCAAGACCGTACCTTTCCGATGCTATTCATGAATTCGTGAGCATGAGCACCGCATTCCGGCGACAACCGTGCGACCCAACTTGTCAAATGCCGAGGCACTACGAGCGGGGCGGAAGTTTAAGGAGGGCAGCGCAAAGCGACAGCATAGCCGAGTGGCATGCCGCTGTCTAACCCGGGTGCGGATTTCATTCATCATCGGCCGGGTGATCGGGCTCTAGGTGCGACAGCTAGCAACCTCAAGCTCTACATCAACCGGGCCCTCGTCGAATGAGCCCTAAACACGGGCGTGCGATGAAATGGTGACCTGCAAATGGCGCTACGTCAAGCAGGCGCAAGGGTTTGTGGACCATTTCGTGACCAAGCCGTGACTCCCCCGCCCCTAATGTCCCTTTTTGCCCCCCACGGCGATTTCACCCGGCCCGGTGGCGATTTCACCCGTGTCCCGGGTCACATCGCCAAAACGGGGGTTGTTGAGGGCTGAAAATGGCGATTTCGCCCGGTGGGATCACGCCAGGACCTCGACCGGGAGCTCCCGGACAGCACGAAAGGGCAGGTCCACTCGGACCTGCCCCTTCGATTGAAGTGTCGAACTACTTCAGGGTCACCGTGGCGCCAGCACCCTCGAGGGCAGCCTTGGCCTTTTCTGCGGTTTCCTTGTTGACCTTCTCGAGCACGGCCGTGGGGGCTGCCTCGACCAGATCCTTGGCCTCCTTGAGACCGAGACTGGTGAGTGCACGCACCTCCTTGATGACCGGGATCTTGTTGTCGCCGCCTACTTCGAGGATGACGTCGAACTCATCCTGCTCAGCTGCAGCTTCGCCGCCGCCTCCGCCTGCGGGAGCGGCCATTGCCATTGCCACGGGGGCAGCAGCGGTGACGTCGAAGGTCTCTTCGAAGACCTTCACGAACTCGGACAGCTCAAGGAGGGTCATCTCCTTGAATGCGTCGAGCAGCTGATCGTTGCTCATCTTCGCCATGGTGGCGTCCTTTCAGGTTGTTCCGGCCGAGGGCCGGGTGGGCCTTTAGCCCTCGGTTGTCTCCGCTGCGTCCGCATCTGATGCGACCGCCTCGGTGGTGGGTGTTGCCTCGGCTTCGGCGGGTGCCTCGGCTGGGGTTGCGTCCTCTACTACCTCGGCCACGGGCTCCGAGGGGGCTTCGGGTGCTGGGGCTGCAGGTGCAGCAGCCGCTGCGGACGGATCCGCCTCGAGCTTGGCCTGCAAAGCGCCCAACGCGCGGGCGGTCTTGGACAACGGTGCAGCAAAGAGCGCGGCAGCCTGAGACTGCTTTGCCTTCATCGCGCCGGCGAGCTTGGAGAGGAGGACCTCTCGAGACTCGAGATCGGCAAGCTTGGTGATGTCAGCGGCTGAAAGCAGGGCCCCGTCCATCACGCCGCCCTTGATCACCAGGGCGGGATTCTCCTTGGCGAAGTTGCGAATGCCCTTGGCTGCCTCAACGGCGTCGCCCTGAACGAATGCAATTGCGCTAGGGCCTACGAGAAGGGCATCGATGCCCTCAACGCCAGCGTCCTTTGCGGCGATCTTGGTAAGTGTGTTCTTAACGACTGCGTAGGTGACGTTCTCACCCAAGGTGCGGCGAAGATTCTTCATCTGCGCCACAGTCAGTCCGCGGTACTCGGTGAGCACTGCCGCATTGGAATTGCGGAAGTGGTCGGCGATCTCGGCGACGCTAGTCACCTTGCTCGGCCGTGCCTGGGGACTCCGTTCTGCGCCCGGACACGGCCATCGGCCCGGCGCAGGCGCACGGGGCGCGGGACAGGACAAAAGCCCTGACGTTCTCTTCCAGTTCAACCTACGCGGGCCGCCCGATTTCTCGGAGCCTTCGTTCTCCACCGGGAGGTGGAGAAAACCAGCGGTCTTCGGCGAGATGAAGAGTACGGGGTTGGCTAAGCCGGCAGCAAATCGGCCCCCTACGGGACGCTATTCAGTGCCACCAGAGTGCGGTCCACCAGATCTGCAGGTCCCATGATGGATACCGATTCGCGCCACTGCGGGCTGCTCACATCCACCCGACCTGATGCGGCCTGGAAGAACGCAGGCCACGGCATCGTCAGATGAACTGTTGGCTCTCCCCATTCAGAATCACCGCTGACCGGTTGCGCCCGGCCATCTTCAGCGATCACCACAGACTGATCTGCAATAACTCCGGGGCCGGTAACGGTCACCCGAAGAGTTGATCCAACTGGAGGTGCAACTTTCTTGCCCCACGCTTTTGGTAGGCCACGAAGAAGCATGTGACCCGTTACCAGCGCACCCGATGTCGTGAGACCACCGGGCTGTCCGATCGCATCGCGAATATCTTGCTCGTGCACCCAGGTATCAAGAATGCGCATACTGAGCGATTGCTCGACCGGCATGTCACCACCAAACGGGCTGGGCACATTTCCTGTGATCCCTGACAACTGTGCGACTCGGCGCATCATGACTGACCTGTACTCGCTGAGAAGCTGCGCAGGTGGCATACCTCGACGAGCAACTACACCAACTTCGGTTACCCGTCCCACTGCATTTTTAATGTGCGGCAGCGTCGACCAATCGATCTCGATCACGGGACGAGGGTCACCTGCACCCCACGATTCCAAGTCGATGAGATGCGCAACAACATCTGCAACTGACCAACCAGGACAAGGCGTGGGCGCATTCCACTGCTCATCGGTAAGAGCAACGCACAACTCCAACACTGCTGCAGCTGATTGTTCGTAGGTGGCCAGCAGTTCTTCACTCGCCATAACGCTCACCTTCTTTTCGCGTTCGGAAAGTCTCGTAGCAACTTGTCTTCAGGTAATCTTCGCCAGTCATCTGGAGACTCACACATCGCCACGTACCCGGGTGGAATCGCACCGAGTGGTGGGAATGGGTCTGAACACTTTCGCAAGCACGCCGGAATGTATCCGGGGGCGGACATAGTGATGGGGGGAGGCAGTTTCCCGCCCCCCCCCATCAGATACATGTGCTTACGGCAGCAACTTAGCTGTCGGCTTCGAAGGCCGATAACTAGCCTTAATCACCTTGCCACTCGTGGTGGAGTTTCCTGCAACCAGGATGCCCCCAGTCTTGCGAACGAGGGTGCCCGCCGAGTCGTACTGACCCATCCAGTATCCGAGGAGGCCCTGATGCGAGGTGTTGGTGATTCGCAGGGGGACGTTTGCAGCTGAACGGAACTTCGCTGACTGGGTCTGTAGGGCATTCACGAAAGACTTACGAGACGGATTTGGTCCCGCTGCCTTCAGAGCCTGAGCCATAACGTAAGCAGTGTTGACCCCGTAGTACGTGTAGAAATTCCAGGGCAAACCAGCGTTATCCGTGATCCCCTTCATGAGTTTCACATAGGGGTTACCCAGGTCAGTGCCAGGAACTAGGAAACTGGGTGTGTAAACGCCGTTGAGAATGCCAAGCGGATTGGATATTCCGGCCGCAGCCAGAGTTTGCTTCAATACAGCAGGCTCAGACCCGACTGAGGTCACCATCCACTTGGGCGCAAAACGTCCTGCCGCCGCAGTCGCAAGGGTAAGCGCTGTGGCCGGGGTGACCCCAAAGAAGACGACCAATTGACACCCTGCACCGCCCAAGGTAGCTACCTGTGAACGAAGGTTTCGCTGAGCAACCTGAGCCAGCGTAAACGAGGTCTGGGCCGTAAACTCCATGCCGGCAGCCTTGAATCCGCGAGCCGCGTCATCGCCGAACTCTCCCTCTTGATACATCAGGCAGCGCTTGAGGTTGCTCAGTTCGCTGGTGTCTTTGATGTACTGCGCCATCACCTTAGCTTCGACGATGTAGGACGGGAAATACGGGAACACGTTTGGATACTTGCTCACGTTGTCGAAGACCGAAGACCCACTGTTGATGAACACATCCGGGACGCCTTGTGCTTTCAAAGTCTCTGCAACGGCGAGTCGGTTCGCCGTTCCTAACGCTCCAAACAAAGTGAAAACCTTGTTTTGATTGATCAATTCATTCGTTGCGGTTACGGTCTTTGCGATGTCCGCGTACTGATCATCCTTAATGACGTAGTCAATCTGTCGGCCGTTTATACCTCCGTTGGCATTCACGTAATCGAAGTAGGCCTTCGACCCGTCAGAAACCGCCTTGTACACCGCAAACGGCCCGGTGAGAGGCTGAGTCGTTCCAATGACGATCTTGGTCTTCGAGATACCCGGATCCGCGGCCAACGCTTGTCCCGCACCTGCTGCAGCAATCAGGCTAATACCGACAGTCAATCCCAAACTCTTGGTTAAGACTCGCTTCAACTCACTCAACTCCCTTAAATAAAAGAAATACGACGTTGATATCGCAGGTTTGCCGCACATCTTTTGTTCATGTTCGGAACCCCAACTATTTACCATAGGGGCCAGGGCAAACCCACACAAGCGAGTCAACGAAATTGCCCTCATTCCCGACCTTTACCTCTGAGTGCGACGGCGGATTGCAACCATAAGGCTTCCCACTAGGCCAGCAGGAAGCACTAAGACCACGAGGACCACAAGCAAGCCATAAACCAGATTGGGCAGA
This sequence comes from Candidatus Nanopelagicales bacterium, assembly GCA_030728405.1. Taxonomy (GTDB): domain Bacteria; phylum Actinomycetota; class Actinomycetes; order S36-B12; family S36-B12; genus CAIXFB01. Next base: position 12,033 of record JANQZS010000090.1, read on the forward strand.
TTATCCGCCACTCGGTCTTCCCAGCCCAGTTGTTGAGCGAAGGTCTCCATCGCCTTAGGTAGGACCACGATAAAGGCTGCTCCCACCATTGCGCCAACAAGTGAAGAACGGCCACCAAGGATCACCCCCACGAGCAACGACAACGACAGGGTGAGGCCAAACAATGCGGGGCCAACATAGGCAAAGATTTGGGCCATTACTGCCCCCGCTAACGCGGCGAAAAATCCGCTGATTACGAAAGCCGAAACTTTATTTGACTGAGGAGAAAGACCGACGAGGGAAGCTGCTACCGGGTCATCCCGAACCGCTTTCCAGATTCGCCCTTGATTGCCACGGATTAGGTTGAGGGCGATGAAGCCAACTATGGCCGCCATGACTACGGCAAGCGAGGCTTGCCACTGCTCGATGACAAAGCCGGTCAAGTCGATGACGCCTGCTGATTCGTCGACCAGATCGACAAATGAGTCTTCCGATTCGCTAATTTCGGCTGGTGGAGACTCTCCGTCCACGTCCTGCACCAAATCCGGGGTCGACTCCTGTTCGAGACTTAATTCATCTTGATCGAATTCCAAGACTTCGTCTTCGACCAACGGCGTTTCGCCAGTTGCAAGTTCTTCTTGATCGAACTCCAAGATCTCGCTTGAGTCCCCACCTGCCTCGGCAAGAAAATCCTCAAAACCTTCGTTCGACATCTCCTCGGCAGCTGCATCGGCTGCCGACACCTCACCACCGTCCTGTGCCGCATATCCCCCAGGTGGAAAGGGGACGCGCAGTGCGAATCCATCTTCGCCTCCCAAAAAGCTTGGAAAGCGGTAGATGATTGACGGTAAGCCAACGGCTATGCCGAGAGTTAAGCCTGCGAGGTAAGGGCCTGATAGCCGGGCCCCGAGGCCTCCGATGAGGAGTCCCGCGATAACTCCGACCAACCCGGCAGTAACGACTGACCACACGGCATTCCATGGGAGCCCCAATATGGGGACTGTCTGCCAGTTCATACTCGTGATTGCGAAGGTGTAAGCCCCTACTGCCATGAGCGCACCGTTACCAAGGGATACCTGACCCGAGAGCCCGACCAGTATGACCATGCCGAACATGGCGGTGGCATACATTGCTGCTTGCGCTAGATAGAAGCTGTAAGTCGGCTCAAGCTGGGTATTAATCAGAAGGAAGACACCCGCTACCGCGCTAACGATGATCGCGTTTCGCAAAAAGAAAGCACCGGGCAGTTCACGTATGGACTCAGGTATCTTCATTGACACTAAACCGACCTCGAATGGTGGTGCGCAAAGACGCCTTCGGGCTTCAGCAAAAGGTTCAGCGCGAGAAGGACGAGTGCAACGATGGAGGCATTACCGGAATCGCTGTAGCCCGACACCAGCGACAAGACCAATCCGGTGCCGATGCCAAAGGCAACCGCACCCACCAGACTGTCAAGACCTCCAATGACGGCCACGGTGAAGGCCAAGATGAGGAGAATGTCAAAACTGTACGGGGTCACGGAAAAGGTCGGAGCGATCAAGACACCTGCGATCGCACCTATTGAGCCCGCTAAGGCCCAACCCAGTGCGAGCATCTGCGATACCCGAACGCCGGACAACCTGGCCACCGTCGGGTTGAATGCCGAAGCGCGCATACGTAGTCCGAGCGATGTCCGCGTGAAGACGACAGACAACAACAAGACCAACAGCACCGTGACACCCAAGACTAGAACGTCGTATCGAGAGAAAGGCCACGTGCGGCCGAAAGCCTCGAAACCAATGATGTCAACGATTGGCGGGTAGGCTTGAGGATCGACGCCCCAGATCATGCTGGCCGACGCTTGAAGAGCTATCAATACCCCAAAGGTGGCAATGATGGCCCCTGATCCATCTTGACGTCGCACCGGTCGCATAACCAAGAAGTGCACGATGAGACCGAGAATTGCTCCCGCGAGTATCGCCGCGATCAGGGAAATCAACCAGTTACCGGTGCCGCGATACACCGCCAGGGCAAGGAAAGTCGTAAACATTGCCTGACCGACCTGTGCGAAGTTCACGACGCGAGTGGATCGCCACACAAGAACGAGAGCTATCGCCATGAGGGCGATGACTGAGCCGCTGGCGATGCCTCCAAGGAGGTGGTCAAAGAAGGTCACCATCGCCTATGAGCCCGTTCCAAGATAGATATGCCTCAGTTCTTCACTGGCGAGAAGTTCAGCCGAGGTCCCGGATCCAGCAACTTCGCCGAGATTGAGAACTACTCCTGTGCGTGCGATTCGAAGGGCGACAGTGGCATTTTGCTCAACGAGCAGGACAGCAAGACCGCTATCTCGCGCCATCAGGGCAACGAGTTCGAGAATTTGAGTGACAATTAATGGCGCCAAACCAAGCGAAGGCTCATCCAACAGAAGCAATTGCGGTCCGGTCATCAAAGCGCGGCCGATAGCTAACTGTTGCCGTTCACCACCACTAAGCGTGTCCGCACCCATGTGGTGGCGTTCCTTAAGGATGGGGAACAGTGAGTACACGCGAGTCAAGGAAGCGTTGCGCTGGGCGTGGGAACGCCACATTCCACCCAACTTTAAATTGTCCTCAACCGAGAGCTCTGAAATTGTTGATCGCCCCTCGGGTACAAGGGCAATCCCCATCCTCACAATGTCCTCGGGCTTGCGCCCGCTGATGACTTCGCCATTGAAGATCACCTGACCGGATTGAGGTTTCTCCAACCCGGCGAGGGTGCGCATGAGGGTCGACTTACCCGCGCCGTTTGCACCGATCACCGCTGTAACGCGCCCTGGTGGAACTTCAAGGGAAACATCGTTTAGCGCCTGAATTGCGCCGTAACTCACGGAGAGGTTCTCGATACGCAACATTAGACGTCAACCTCCTCGCCGAGATAAGCGGCAAGCACGGCTGGATCATTGCGAACTTCTTCGGGGCTACCGGCTGCGATGACCTTGCCCGCATCAAGAACCCAAATGAGGTCGCAGACTCCCATCACCAGTTCCATGTGGTGTTCAACCAGCAGCACTGTTCTCTCGGGCACCCAGCTTCGGATCAGTCGACCAAGGTCAGCCATGTCTCCTGCTGAAATGCCTCCCGCAGGTTCGTCTAGCAGCAGGACTTTGGGATCACTTACTAGCGCCCTCGCCAAGGCAATACGTTTTTGCACCGGATATGGAACGTCCCCTGGGAAACGATGTGCATCCTCGAGGACACCAAGTTCTGCCATTACGGCCTCAGCGTGCTCCCTAATGCGACGCTGTTGTGCATCCACCCACGGCATGGCGAGAGCATTAGACACGATTCCTGAACGTGCCTGAACAGACGCACCTAGCATCACGTTCTCCAGTGCGCTCATGGACGGGAACAGCCCAACACCCTGCAAAGTTCGAGATATCCCCATTTTCGTCAGCTGATGTGTCTTTATGTGCCGAAGACGCTTGCCGTCGAACTTGACTTTGCCCGAATCCGGTTTCACGAAGCCAGAAATAACGTTGAACACCGTGGTCTTGCCAGCGCCGTTCGGTCCTATCAACCCAGTGACCGAACCCTCAGGGATGCCAATACTCACTTCGTCAAGGATTTTCAGCCCACTCAGGGTGACGCTGATATCGACAGTTTGAAGGAGCGGGTGGGTCAACGGAAGGTGGTACTTCACGTTGATCTCCCCCTCAGCCTTTGCTCGCACATATATGAACAGAACCTGAACAGTCTGTAGTGACGATGCACCCCGGTCAACCTTTTCCGAAGAGCTTTTTCTCGACGGAGAGAATCAGGAGCACTGCGGTCTAACTGCGTACGGGCTAGACCTCGTCCTCTACGAGGTAGTTCTTGGTGCGGTTCGGGTCAACCTGAATGCCTGGGCCCATCGTGGTGGACATTGTGGCCTTCTTTACGTAGCGACCTTTAGAAGCCGATGGCTTGATTCGCATGATTTCGTCGAGCACTGCGCCATAGTTCTCGGTCAGTTGAGTGTCAGAGAACGACGCTTTTCCGATCGGGAAATGCAGGTTTGAGTGCTTGTCAACGCGGAACTCGATCTTGCCGCCCTTGATTTCACCAACAGCCTTTGCCACATCCATGGTGACGGTGCCGGTCTTGGGGTTTGGCATGAGTCCACGGGGGCCGAGTACCTTGCCGAGGGTGCCGACCTTGCCCATGAGGTCAGGGGTGCAGACAGCTGCATCGAAATCAGTCCAGCCGCCAGCGACCTTGGCGATGAGGTCGTCCGATCCAACGAAATCGGCTCCGGCGGCGCGGGCTTCGTCGGCCTTCTCAGCGTTAGCGAAGACCAGAACGCGTGCGGTCTTACCGGTGCCGTGCGGAAGGTTGACGGTGCCACGAATCATCTGATCTGCCTTGCGGGGGTCAACGCCAAGTCGCATCGACACCTCTACCGAAGGATCAAACTTGGTCGTGACAGTTTCCTTAGCAAGACGCGTTGCCTCGAGGGGGCTGTAGAGGCGATCTGCCTCAACTTTTTCTGCTGCTGCCTTGTATGCCTTGCTGCGCTTCATTGTCTGCTCCTTCGCAGGTTGTGGTGTGCGAGCCACGCTGGCTCTCCCACTATTGGGCGATTATTCGGTTGGATCTTTACGCGGAGACCGTGATGCCCATCTGACGGGCAGTGCCCTCGATGATCTTCATAGCTGCATCCACGTCGTTCGCGTTGAGGTCGGGCATCTTGGTCTCAGCGATCTCGCGAACCTGAGACTTGGTGATGCTGCCGGCCTTGACGGTGTGCGGGGTCCCAGAGCCCTTCTCCAAACCGGCAGCCTTGAGGATCAGGCGTGAGGCAGGAGGGGTCTTGAGGATGAAGTCGAAGGTGCGGTCTTCGTAGACCGTGATTTCGACGGGGATGACCTGACCGCGCTGGTTTTCCGTGGCGGCGTTGTAGGCCTTGCAGAAATCCATGATGTTGACGCCGTGCTGGCCAAGTGCCGGACCCACGGGGGGAGCCGGGTTTGCTGCGCCGGCCTGGATCTGCAGCTTGATCAGACCGGTGACCTTCTTCTTCTTCGGTGCCATGGTGCGTGCGTCCTTTGCTTCGATGGGAGCCGGCTTCGTTGGGAGCCGGCCGGCGGATCAGTTCTTGATGACCTGGCTAAAAGCCAGCTCGACGGGGGTTTCGCGACCGAAGATCTCGACGAGGCCGGTGACCTTCTGCGACTCGATGTTGATCTCAGAGACGGTGGCGTGGAGCGTTGCGAACGGGCCATCGACGACGGTGACCGAATCGCCCACGTTGAAGTCGACGGTGATCTGCGGGCCAGCGGGTGACTCGAGTGAGCCGGGGACGCCAGGTACTGCGGCCTTCTTCTCCGGTGCTGGAGCAAGAATCTTGACGACCTCTTCGAGCGAAAGCGGCGAGGGTTGGTGGCCGTGGCCAACAAATCCCGTGACCCCCGGGGTGTGTCGAACGACGCCCCACGAATCGTCTGTGAGGTCCATGCGCACCAGGACGTAGCCGGGGAACTTGTTACGACGCACGAGCTTGCGGACGCCACCTTTGATCTCGGTGACCTCTTCCATGGGGACTTCGATTTGGTAGATGTAGTCCTCCATGTTCAACGTGGAGGTGCGCGCCTCAAGGTTGCCCTTGACCTTGTTCTCGTAGCCTGAGTACGAGTGAATGACGAACCAATCACCAGGTGAAACGCGCATCTGCTCGCGGAACGCCTCGACCGGATCTTCTTCTTCAGCTTCTTCGGCTTCGTCAACGATTTCTTCAGCCTCGGCAACAACTTCAGCTTCGTCAGCAATTTCTTCAGCCTCGGCAACAACTTCAGCTTCAGCGTTCGCCTCTGCCACGGCCTCGTCTACTGCAACGGCTTCAGAGGCTTGCTCAAGATCAACGACGGGATCTACGGCCGCGCCGGGCACCGCGAACGGATCGGTCACGGACGACGCATCGACCGACTGAGGCGTCGATGGGTTCAAAGGGTCCTGGTCGGACACGGTGGCCTTCTCCTTGCTGGCGTTGACTGACGTGGGATTGACTGACGTGGGTGGGGGAAGCTTCGGGGGAAGCTCATCCGAAGATGAGCAACACTCCTTGGGTGAAGATGTAGTCATAGCCTGCGATGACGCCAGCCATGAAGAAAACGAAAACGATGACCACCGTGGTGTAGGCGATCAATTCCTTGCGGGTCGGCCAGATGACTTTGCGTAGTTCGGCTACGACCTGTCGGATGAAGAGAGCAGAGCGCGAAAAGATGCTCTTCTTCTTGACATCGGGACGTCCACGATCGCCGGATCCATCAGATCCGGTGCGCGCTTCGGTGTCCGACATGCTTTCTCTCCTCGTGTGTTACTGGACGGCTTCGCAGGGCCGAAGGGACTTGAACCCCCAACCGCCGGTTTTGGAGACCGGTGCTCT
>JANQZS010000091.1 GCA_030728405.1 Candidatus Nanopelagicales bacterium
CGTGGCACTACGGGGATCCGCTCCGTGAACAGCGCACTTTGGCTGCTGGCCAAGGTGCGGTAGATCTTTCGCATTTCGGTGTGGTGACAGTCACTGGCCCTGATCGTCTTTCTTGGCTGCACTCGCTGACCTCACAGCACCTCGATGCGCTCTTGCCGGGAGCGTCAAGCCTTGCTTTGATCCTGAGTCCGCACGGCCACGTTGAACACGAGTTGCACATTGTCGACGACGACTACACCACCTGGTTGATCGTGGCGCCGGGAACGTCAACCGAGTTGGTGAAGTACCTAGATTCCATGCGCTTCATGCTGCGCGTCGAAGTGGCTGACGTCACCGCCGATTTTGCGGTCGTGTGGGAACCGGTGCAGGCAATTGACCCGCAGTTCCCCACGTGGTTAGAGCCCGCAGATTTTGCTGGCACCGGTCGCGTATCGGCTGGTTCAGACAGGGGCGGTGATGCCAGCAAGTATGTGGGGGATCGACCGGCACCTTTTCTTGGCCGCGAGGTCATCGTGCCTCGGGAAGATCTCATCAACCGACTTGAATCTCACGGTGTTGTCTCTGGCACGTGGGCCTGGAATGCGCTGCGGATTGCTGCTGCGGTTCCTCGGCTGGGTTTTGAAACAGACCACCGAACCCTGCCGCACGAGGTGGGCTGGATCGGTCCTGCGGTTCACCTGAGTAAAGGGTGTTACCGAGGCCAAGAAGCTGTTGCGCGCGTGCACAACATGGGTCACCCTCCTCGCCGGCTGGTGTTGTTGCACCTTGACGGAAGTTCGGAATCACTTCCCCAACACGGTGATCCGGTGCAGCTTGGTGACAAGGTGGTCGGTTGGATCGCAAGTGCTGCTCGGCATTACGAGCTGGGACCAGTTGCCACGGCTGTCATCAAACGTTCGGTGCCCATCACTGCGCAACTTGATGTGATCTGCGCTGAAGGCGTTATGCCGGCAATTCAAGAGGTCGTAGTCGCTACGAGTTGAGATCCTCTGGTGCCTCAAACATTGCAGCTAATGTTGCCTGAATCTCAATGTGTTTGGTGAGGAAATCCCGTTCGCTCAAACGTTTACGACGCAACCAGCTTGTGACCTCGTCGTTTGATTTGCTCGCGTTGCACGACGCGCATGCAGGGGCAATGTTTGAGAGTGTGTATCGGCCACCTCGAGAAAGTGCCGTTATGCAATCCCGCTGAAGTGGCTTATCTGTTGCCCCGCAGTATGCGCACCCGCCCCATGCGGATAGGAGCGCATCCCACTGTTCGTCGGTGAGATCGTGGTCGACGTTATCCATCCGGCGCTTGCGCTTTCGTGCTGCGCGCGCTTTGCGACTTCGATCAAGGGCCATTGGGATCTGGGAAATCAGTCGATGTCGACGATGATCGTGATGGGCCCATCGTTCGTGAAGTTGACTTTCATATCGGCGCCGAATACTCCGGTTGAGACCTCGGTTCCCAGTGCGCGCAGAGCCTCTGCGACCGCATCGACAAGTGGAGCAGCGATCTCACCTGGTGCTGCGTTGTCCCAGGTGGGTCGTCGTCCTTTCTTGGTGTCTGCATACAAAGTGAATTGGCTAATCACCATGATGGGGAGTTCCAATTCACCAGCGGACAATTCACGCGCTGAACTCGGTGGCAGGCACACGCCTGCGGGTGCATGGTGAGCCTCGAAGATCCGAAGGCCACGTATCTTCTCGGCCATTCGCGCTGCGATGGCTGGCGTATCGCCATGGGTAACGCCAATCAGGGCGACGATGCCCGAACCCATGAACGCCCCTACAGTGCTGCCATCTACTGCCACGCTGGCATCAATTGCCCGTTGGATGACCGCTCTCACCGGGCACACTGTGCCAGTTCGTGAGGTCACAATCAGCGGCGGCTTTGCTAGCAGGAGTTAGCGGCTGCGTTTGCAAATGCAAGCACTTGGGCGCATAATGGGTTTATGGCCCGCATAAATGTCGACGAAATCGGCGGCTTCATCCGCGATCAGCGCGATCAAGCACAAATGTCGCTTCGGCAACTGGCAGCAGCTGCTGGGGTATCCAACCCCTACCTGAGCCAGGTGGAGCGGGGGCTGCGTCGGCCCAGCGCTGAGATCCTCAATCGAATCGCTCAGGGGCTCCGCATCTCCGCCGAGACGCTGTACGTACAGGCGGGCATCTTGGATGAGCGCGAAGGAGATGAAGCGGTCACAACGGCAATTGCCACCGACGCCACCATCACCGAACGCCAGCGCACCACCCTGCTGCAAATTTATGCAGCCTTTCAAGCCGAAAATCGAGCAGCAGAAACTACAAAGGAGCAATCGTGAACAATCACATCAACACCGTCAAAGACGCTGCCACCAAAGCAGCAGAGTCGGCCGCAACAACCGTCAAGTCCGTTGCGAACCGGGCACCAAAGCTCTCATTTCCCACCATTGAGATTCCCTCTGAAGTCCAGTCTTACGTCGACGCAGCAACGAAGAGCGCAACGGAAACTACAGACTCGATCAAAAGCAATGTGACCAGTACCGTCACCTTGTTGCGCGAGGCCGTTGGTCGCTAAATGCGCTGACGTCCGGCGAGAGAGATCCACTCGGCGAGGATGAGATAACGTGGCAGACATGTTCGGAGCCGCCCAGAATTTCATCGTCCTCGCTGTGTGGATCATTCTTTTGGCCGTGAAGGGATTCGCCTTCATCGACTGCGTGCGGCGACCCACTGAGGCGTTCCCCGCCGTGGGCAAGCAGAACAAGCTCCTGTGGGCCGGGCTCACCGGAGTCGCGTTCCTCACTGGGCTGCTGCCGAATATGACTTTGAACTTTATTGGGATCGCCGGTGCCGTAGCGGCTCTGGTTTATCTCTTCGATGTGCGACCTCGCATCATCGAAATCCTTGGTGGCCGCTAGTTTTCAAGGCTGACGCGGATGCGTCGAAATCCCTTGCCTTTGTTCTCCACTTTCACAACTCGCATTCCCCCGATCTGACGGGTTGATGCAACGTGCGTTCCGCCATCTGCCTGGACATCTAGGCCCTTGATGTCGACGATGCGGACAATCTCAATCGCATCAGGTAGCAGATTCTTTGCCGTGCGAATCACATCGGGGATCGCAAGTGCATCCTCGCGGGGAAGCTCGTAAGCCTCAATTGCGCGGTCGGATGCAACCTCCACATTGCAGGCCGCCTCGATCGCATCCTTGAAACCCTCCGGGATCTCATCGAGATTGAAGTCGAGTCTGCCGGTGCCCGGTTCCATGTTGGATCCTGTTACCAGTGCGCCAAAGTCTCGAAACACCACACCGGAGAGCAGATGCAGGCCGGAGTGGGTGCGCATCAAGGCGGTGCGCCGATCATCTTCGACCGCACCTTGCACGGGCGTGCCCACCGGCGGTAGCGGATCACCTTCGGCCGGGATCAAGTAGAACTCATCTCCGCGGCGCACATCCACAATGCGGGTTTGTACCCCTCCCCACAGCAAAACTCCGTGATCTGGCGGCTGACCGCCGCCTCCTGGATAAAAAGCTGATCGATCGAGCACGATTCCGTCTTCTGCATCGGAGGCCAAAACTGTTGCCTCCCACTCACGCAGGGTGGAATCAATCAACTCAAGCCGGTGGGTGCTGCTCACTTCTTTCCTTGCGCAGCAACCGCAGCAGCGGCCTCGAGAGCAGCCTCGGGATCGAGGTACTCACCCCCGGACACGATAGGCACCAAATTCTCGTCGAGTCGATACATGAGTGGGATGCCGGTGGGGATGTTCAACGCGGCGATGTCTTCATCGGAGATGCCATCAAGATGTTTGACGAGTGCGCGCAACGAATTTCCATGCGCCACCACGAGAACAGTCTGACCACCGCGCAATCCTTCGGCGACGATCACGTCTTCCCAGTACGGGATGAGCCGTTCGACCACGTCCTTGAGGCATTCTGTTGCCGGTCGCGCATCAGGTGGCAGCGCCGCGTACCGAGGATCGTTGGTCTGGGCGTATGGATCGGAAGGGTCGATGGGAGGAGGTGGGGTGTCATAGCTTCGACGCCACAGCATGAACTGCTCTTCCCCGTACTCATCGAGCGTCTCTTTCTTATTCTTTCCTTGTAGCGCTCCGTAATGCCGCTCATTGAGCCGCCAATTGCGCACCACCGGAATCCACTGACGATCACACGCTTCAAGAGCGAGTTGACTGGTGTTGATCGCGCGCTTTAACAGTGAGGTGTGCACAACGTCAGGCAGCAAGCCTGCCTCTTTGAGTAACTCACCACCCCGGGCTGCTTCTGCGCGACCTTTTTCGTTGAGGTCAACATCAACCCACCCAGTGAAGAGGTTCTTGGCGTTCCACTCGCTCTCGCCGTGGCGCAACAAAATCAGGGTGTACGGAGCATGTGTCATGGCTCTATCTTGCCCGATGACGAGTCACTTCCCAGATCCCTGTTCAGAATTGCCGGTTGCTAGGTGCCGAAAGGCAGCAAGGTTGTCCGTGGGTAATCCCCTGCTGGTTCGCCACGTCCATTCCTTGGCGATTGCTGATGCAAAACCTAGTTCGAGAATCGAATTGAATGAATTGTCGGCATATTCCAAAACCGATCCCAGGATCGCGTCGAACTCAGACTCGGTGAGATGTGCGAGTGGAATCCGGCCAGTGAGGTAGATGTCACCTAAATGATCGAGGCTGAACGCTACGACGAATTGACGACGATTTCGCTCGAGCAACCACCGATACACCGCCTCATGATTCTCATCTGGATGGCGGGCAACAAATGCGTTGATGACAAGTGCGGAGGAGCCGGCACTCAGGGAAACGCTGATTCGCTGCTTGTGGGTGCCCGGGAGGACAGCCACGATCGTGTTCGGGTCTACCTGATCCCATTCGATGCCTTGATCACGTAAGAAACCAATGATCGTGTGCATGGAGGTCATGTTGGGTACACCATTTCAGGACGTGAGCCGTTATTGGGCGAGACGAAGCCGGCCATCATGAGCGTTGGCCAATGCGGATCGGTACGTGTTGAGCAAGCCGGCAGTGGTGTTGGCCCAACCAAATGCAGCCGCATGCATGTGCGCGCCTGCTGATAATTCTGCACGCCGAACAGGGTCGGTCACGAGTGAGCGAATTGCATGAGCAAAAGCTTGTGGGGAATGTCCATCCACAAGAATTCCGCTGACGTTATGGGCCACCGCAGTGCGGAGCCCGCCAACGGCCGACGCGATCACCGGTGTGCCGCACGCTTGTGATTCAACTGCGACCAGTCCAAAGGATTCTGAATAAGACGGCACAACGGTCACATCAGCAGCGCGGAACCATTGAGCCAGCGCTGCCCGATCCCGCGGCGGCTCGAACCGCACCACATCAGCAATCCCCAATTCGCGAGCTAGTTCGTGTAGCGAAGTGGGTTGTTCGAGCCCGGTTCCAGAAGGTCCACCGCACACCACGACCTGCAGAATCGGGCGAAGCTCTGGCGACTGCGCCAAGAGTTCCGCTGCCGCCTTAAGCAAAATGTCAGGGGCCTTGAGTGGCAGGATCCTTCCCACGAAAAGCAGAACGACGGCGTCATCTTTCACACCGAGTTCGGCGCGAGCCGCTCGCGAATCTCCGGGAGTGAAGACGTCAAGGTCAACACCTGGATGAACCACGTCGATCCGATCAGGGGCCGCGCCGTAGAGCGAAACAAGTTGGTCTGCTTCATCGCGAGTGTTCGCAATGACCCGTGATGCAGCAGCGATCACTTGTTCTTCGCCGATGATTCGCGTTTCTGGTTCAGGTGTATCTCCGATGGCCAGTTCAGCGTTCTTCACCTTCGCCATCGTGTGCATGGAATGAACGAGTGGCACATCCCAACGCTCACTCGCTAGCCAACCCACCTGCCCAGAGAGCCAGTAGTGCGAGTGGATGAGGTCATACCAACCCTCAGGGTGCGCGGCCTCGGTGCGCAGCACACCCGATGTGACAGCACACAACTGACCGGGGAGGTCTTGTTTGCGTAGTCCTTCGAACGGTCCAGCAACAACATGCCGGACCAAAACCCCTGGAGCGAGTTCAGTGGTGGGTTCCTGTCGTGACGAGGTAGCTCGCGTGAAGATGTCTACCTCAACGCCTGCCTGAGCAAGTCTGGTCGCCGTCTCGACCACGTACACGTTCATGCCTCCCGCATCGCCGGTTCCGGGCTGGTCCAGCGGGGAGGTGTGGATTGAGAGAAGGGCTATCCGTTGCAGCAGGTCCGAGGAGACCCCACGCGAGCGGCTAGACATTGGTCCAGTGTGGCGCACAGGGCTCATTTGGGCTACCCCACCTAGAGGGAAATACCCTACCTAGAGGGAAAGAGGTGAGATCAGGTCCGGTCGAGGTTCACGGCCACGTAAGGCTCACCGGTCACGATCGTGACCACACGCTTGGAAACTGAGACGGCGTGGTCTGCATAGCGCTCGTAGTACCTGGAGAGCAGCGTGGTGTCGATGGCCTCTTCCACGCCGTATTTCCAGCTGGGAGACAGCACGATCGTGAAGAGTTCGCGGTGTAGGCGGTCCATTTCCTCGTCATGGCGAGCGATATCGGCACACAGAGAAACGTCTTGGGTGGCGATGACGGAGCCGGTTTTGGAGACGATCGCCTCGGCGAGTCCGCCCATTTCGGCGAAGGTTCCACGGAGCTCGGTGGGAACCGACGCTTTGGGGAACCGCAATCGGGCCTGCTTGGCCACATGCTCGGCCAGATCGCCCATCCGCTCGAGGGAGCCGGCAATCCGCATGGCTCCCAAAATGATGCGCAAGTCTCGGGCGACCGGCTGGTAGAGCGCAACTAGATCAAAGCAGCGCTCCTCGACCGCGTTGGCCAGGGCGTCGATCCGCGAATCAAAGTCGATAACGGCCTCAGCGAGAGAAAGGTCTGCGTCGAGCAAAGACTGGGTGGCGCGGTTCATCGCGGACCCCACGAGACGGGTCATTTGGACGAGATCGTCGTTGACCTCTTCCAATTGCTCTTGATATGTAGCCGGCATGAGCCCAGCCTAAGCCCCGATTCACACCAAAGTCTGATTCGACGTGAACGAGAAGCGACCGCGAGGTGAACAATCGGTGGCGTAAATGAAAGATGCGCCAAACATTTGGCATTTTGGCCCTTCAGCGCGATTTGGAGTTTCCCCAGACTTCTATTGTGTGCTTATGGCCCTGCGCAAGAAAGCTCCTGACGATTCGGGATCGCTTGCCCCGGGTAGTCGCGGATCCTCGGGTCGCCCGGCGGTTCCCGACGAGGTAATCCGGGTGCTTTCCGTTCTCCCGTCGGCATCGATGGTGGTCGCCCCCGATGGCACGGTGCTTCGAGCGAGCTCTCGCGCCATGGCACTAGGACTTGTCAGCCGCAGTGTGGTCACCATCCCCGACATCGTGCACCTCATCGGCCGAGTCGCTGACGATGGAAATCCCCGTGAACAAGAGATGCGTGTCCGGCGGCCACCATTGGGCCGTGAATTGCTCGAGTTGCGCGTGCGCGTTGCAGCTTTGGGAACTGGCGCCTTGCTGATCCTGATTGATGACTTGGCGGAAGAACGCCGCGTCGATGTGGTGCGTCGAGACTTTGTTGCGAATGTGAGTCACGAACTCAAGACCCCTGTGGGTGCGCTGTCGCTACTTGCAGAGGCAGTGCTCGCATCAAGTGATGATGCCGAGCAGGTGCATCACTTTGCAGAGCGAATGCAAATAGAGGCCGCTCGACTTTCCCACTTGATTCAAGACGTCATCGACCTTTCGCGTTTGCAGGGTGATGATCCGCTCACGCACGCTGAAGTGGTCGACGTTGACGAACTCGCCACTCGTGCTCTCGATGAAGTGCGCACGTTAGCAGCGAGCAGCGAGATCGAATTCATTCGAAGTGAACCAACAGGGCTAGTGGTTTTCGGGGATCGAAGTCAGCTCCTCACCGCCTTGCGCAATCTATTGGCCAATGCCATTGCGTATTCACCGGAAAAGACCAAAGTGGCATTGGGCGTTCGTAGTGCTGATGGCATCGTCGAGATTTCCGTCAAGGATCAAGGCATCGGTATCCCGGCCAATGACCTTGACCGAATTTTCGAACGTTTCTATCGGGTTGATCAAGCGCGATCGCGCGGCACCGGCGGTACGGGACTCGGGTTGGCGATTGTTAAGCACGTGTGCCAAAACCACGGTGGCGAATGCACCGCCTGGAGCGAAATGGGCACCGGATCTACTTTCACTATTCGGCTGCCAACCTATGACCCGGAGCACTCGCGAGAAGATGAACCGCGGGCACTCCCCGTGGATCTAGTAACCGTTCCCAGCAGTGAGAGGTTGTCGTGACGCGAATCCTGGTAGTCGAGGATGAAGAGTCGTTCTCAGAAGCGCTCTCTTTCATGTTGAAGCGTGAGGGTTTCGACGTCGGGATTGCTACTGATGGCAACGAAGCCGTTGCGGAGTTCGAGCGCCATGGTGCGGATTTGATTCTGCTGGACCTCATGCTTCCTGGTATTTCGGGCACAGAGGTGTGCCGCATCATTCGCGCGAAGTCCCAAGTGCCGATCATCATGCTCACCGCCAAGGATGGCGAAGTCGACAAAGTGGTCGGTCTTGAACTGGGCGCCGATGATTACGTCACCAAGCCGTTCTCCTCACGCGAGTTGCTGGCCCGGGTGCGAGCGGTGCTGCGTCGCCGCGGTGAGGTCGAAGAACTTCTGCCGGCCACGATTGAAGCCGGTCCAGTTCGACTTGATGTTGATCGACACATCGTGACCGTGCGCGGTGCGCATATTCCGATGCCCCTGAAGGAGTTTGATCTCCTCGAGTTTCTGGTTCGCAATTCTGGTCGAGTGCTCACTCGTGCCCAGCTGATCGACCGGGTGTGGGGCGCTGACTATGTGGGCGACACCAAAACTCTTGATGTTCACGTCAAGCGACTGCGCGCGAAGATCGAAGAAGATCCCGGCAACCCGGTTCATTTAATGACGGTGCGCGGCCTGGGTTATAAATTTGACGTGTAAAAATCAAGAGGTTGACGGAGCGATTCCTTCGTAGAAGCCGGTGGCCGGAACGACCAGAACTTCGAGTTCTGCAATGCCACTGCGTTCAAACTGCAGCGCAACCGGCACAAACGTTCCCACCGGCGCGGTGAATGGAACCGAGTCCACGTATAGATCCGATTCATAGCCGAATGAGAGTGAATCACCGGGGTTAACACCAACGGCGCCACCGGTGATTGCGGCGGGAAGCCCGTTCACTACCGCCACCAGCAGGTTGTCGGCCTCACGGCCGGAGTTGGTCACGCGCATGATCAGAGTGGCCGATTGGGATCCTTCGGGTCCGGCGACCAGTGTCGCCCCGTCCACTCGAATGTCACCGAGCGCTGCGTTGACGCCGTTCCCGACCGGCATGCTGGCGGCCATCGTGGTGGTGGCACCGGGGCCGTTGAAGCAACCAGTCAGGGTGAGAGCACTGGCTCCGGTGAGGGCAATGGCGGCGAAGTAGCGAGGGAAACGGGTCACACCCAAGAGAATACCGATCGCCTCTTGCCGGCAATCCGGGGCCAGAGCAGGTCCAATCCAGTCCCATCCGCGTGCTCATACCCCTCACACCAAGGAATCGTGAGTAGTACCAAGCGATTTATGCGCGGTCTGAAGGGATGATTCCCCGTGATAAACTCACGATTCTGGAAAGGGGCCACACACATGGCGTTCAGCGTTGGCGATACCGTCGTTTACCCGCACCACGGAGCTGCAGTCATTGAATCTGTAGAAATCCGCAAGATCAAGGGTGAGGATCGCGAGTATCTCGTTCTCCGAGTCGCCCAAGGCGATCTCACTGTCCGGGTCCCCTCCGACAACGTAGATCTGGTGGGAGTTCGCGACGTAGTCAACGCCGAAGGCCTCAATCGAGTCTTCAATGTTTTGCGCCAGCCCTACACCGAGGAGCCCACCAACTGGTCTCGTCGCTACAAGGCCAATCTGGAAAAACTTGCATCCGGCGATGTCATCAAGGTTGCTGAGGTCGTTCGCGATCTCTGGCGTCGTGAGCGTGAGCGCGGACTGTCCGCAGGTGAAAAGCGAATGCTGGCCAAGGCCCGTCAAATTCTGGTGAGCGAACTTGCCCTCGCCGAAAAGACCAACGAGGTCAAGGCAGAGGCAATCCTCGACGAAGTTCTCGCGTCTTAAATTGACAGCCTGAGCGTGCAGTGATGACCCGCACCGCGGCGTTGGTGCCGGCAGCCGGCCGCGGCGAACGTCTGGGTCCTGGTGCGCCCAAAGCGCTGCGCGAAATTGGTGGAGTTCCCATGCTGGTGCATGCGGTCAAAGCACTGTGTTCAGCGCCAAGCGTCGACCTGGTAGTAGTCGCCGCTCCTGCAGATGCCGTAGAGCAGACCCGCGCATTGTTGTCCAATGTTGCGGGAGCAACAGATGTTGAGGTGGTCAGTGGCGGTGAAACCCGGGCGGAGTCTGTTGCCCGGGCCCTGATTGCACTGCCCGACGATGTCGACGTCGTTCTCGTGCACGATGCGGCTCGTCCGCTCATCCCCGTCGAGCTCGTAACAAATGTGGTCAATGCAGTTCGCGCTGGTCATCGCGCCGTGGTGCCAGGGCTCGCTGTGGTCGACACAATCAAAAAGGTCGACGCAGCTGGCATCGTGCAAGAGACAGTCCCACGCGCGGATTTGCGAGCAATTCAGACTCCGCAGGGTTTTGACCGCGCCCTTCTTCAAGTGGCGCACGCCGGTGTCGACCCAGATGCGCTCACCATCACCGACGACGCGGGTCTGGTCGAGGCGATGGGGATTGAGGTGCTGGTGATTCCTGGTCATGAAGATGCATTCAAGGTGACCACACCTTCAGACATTGTGTTGGCGGAGGCAATCCTTGCCAGGCGAAGGGCAGCCGGTGCCGTCAACTAACGAAACATTTGTAGGCGTTGGCACAGATGTGCATGCCCTCGATCCTGGTCGAGACTTGTGGCTGGCTGGCTTGCACTGGCCGGGCGAAGTTGGATTGGCGGGGCACTCCGATGCAGATGTTGCCTCGCACGCCCTCTGCGATGCGCTGCTCTCGGCTGCTGGGCTTGGGGATTTGGGCGAAGTGTTCGGAACAGATGATCCGCAGTGGGCCGAAGCATCCGGGGTGTCACTTCTTGGCCATGTTGGCTCGTTGCTCACCAAGGGTGGTTGGGTCATCGTCAACGCATCCGTTCAGGTCATCGGCAATCGCCCGAAAGTCGGCTCCCGTCGGCAAGAGGCGCAAGACCTCCTCTCGGCAGCACTTGGTGCGCCGGTGCGGGTCTCTGGGACCACCACAGATGGATTAGGCCTCACCGGTCGAGGTGAAGGGATCGCAGCGATCGCGATCGCATCCATCCGACGACATTGATTTCGACAACAGATCAGGGAGAAACACCATGAAAAAGCTCGCACTCGCTGCAGCCGCAGTGTTCACCATCACTGCAATTGCGGCACCCGCTGCACAGGCCTACGACGCCGAGGCGTACTCCTATGCAGCCGCTCACATGCTGCAGCCGAAAAACGTTCCTGCAACCTTCGGGGTCAATAGTCGGCTGGACTTCAATGCCACTCGCGCATTCCCCATTTTCGTGTGCAGCGTCGAATCCAAAGAGGTCAAGGTCCCCGGTGGCGTGTACGTCTTTAATGCGAATTACGTAAGCAAGAAGGTTGAAGGAAACCTCTCTGTCAGCGTGAATCAGTACGCGTCGTCCGTGAAGTCGATCGTCGCATTCAATGCGCTCAAGAAGGCTGTCACAAAGTGCTCGGGGCAGAAGACTGGATCTTCGACCTTCGAAGATGGCAGCACAGACACCTGGGCCCGCCTGACCACCACAGGCACCGTTCCCGCGGTGACGATCACGGGGGTTCCGTCCGTGTTCCTCAACGCCAACTTCACCGATGTTGCCTCGGGGCCTGAGGGTTCGGAGTACACGTCAGACCAGTACTCGGTCTACACGCTCGTAGATGACGTGATCATCAGCACCAATTTCTATACCGGCTCTGAACTCAATATCTCCACCAAGAAGCGCAAGGCAGTTAATCAAACCGCTTTCAATGCAGTCACAGCGTGGCTGGGCTAGGAGAACCGAACATGGTTGCGATTCCCGATTCAGTGAAGCCGTGGCTTGACTCCCCAGAGTTCGCCACGATCGCTACGTTGCTGCCCGATGGGCGCCCGCACCAATCGGTGGTGTGGGTTGCCCGCGAAGGGGACGATCTGCTCGTTTCCACGGTGAAGGGCCGGCGCAAGCACAAGAACCTGCTTGTTGACCCGCGGGTGAGCATCTTGGTCTACCCGCGAGATAACCCTTACTCGTATGTCGAGGTCCGGGGGACCGCAACCATGACCGAGGAGGGTGGGCGTGAGCTGATCGACCGGCTCTGCAACGAGTACACCGGTGCTGATCGCTACACCATGGACGACGGCACCGAAAACGTCCGCGTCGTCGTCCGCATCACACCCGACAAAGTGGTCACGCTCCAGCGATAAAGCTGCTCCTGAGGCTGGCGGGTACTGTTCACCCGTGACTGTGCGCGTTTACGACACCTCCACCCGGACAACGAGAGATTTTGAACCTCTCGTGCCTGGGCGAGTCGGGATCTACCTATGCGGTGCCACTGTGCAAGCTCCTCCGCATGTGGGCCATATCCGCAGCGGGGTCGCCTTTGACGTGATTCGTCGTTGGTTCGAGGCAACTGGCCTCAACGTTACTTTCGTGCGAAACGTGACCGATATCGACGACAAAATCCTGCACAACGCCGGCCACGACGACGTGCCCTATTGGGTCGTTGCGATGAAGAATGAGCGGGCCTTCAACCGCGCCTACGACATCCTCGGCTGCCTGCCGCCCACCTATGAACCTCGGGCTACCGGACACATCCCCGAAATGATCGAGATGATGCAGCGCATTATCGATCAGGGTCACGGTTATGCGGCCGGTGGCGATGTGTACTTTGACGTGCGCTCGCAGCCGGGTTACGGCTCACTTTCAGGTCAAAAGATCGACGACATGTTGGCGGCCTCCGATGCCGAAGCACTTGCGAAACGCGATCCACGCGATTTCGCCATGTGGAAAGCGGTCAAGGTTGACGAGCCGCACTGGAACACTCCGTGGGGTCCTGGCCGCCCGGGTTGGCACATCGAATGCTCCGCAATGGCGCACAAGTACCTCGGTGCCGAGTTTGATATCCATGGTGGTGGCCTCGATTTAGTTTTCCCGCATCACGAAAACGAAATCGCGCAGTCCAAGGCCGCGGGAGATTCCTTTGCGCGTTACTGGTTGCACAACGCGTGGGTCACCACTGCTGGAGAGAAGATGAGCAAGTCGCTCGGAAACTCACTCCTAGTGGAAGAGGTAGTGACGAGGGTTCGACCCATCGAGCTTCGGTATTACCTCGCTGGTTCGCATTACCGCTCAATGCTCGAGTTCTCTGATGATGCGGTCATCGATGCCGGTCAGGGATTCCGGCGCATTGAAGGATTTATCGAACGTGCGATGGAGACGCTGGCTGTGAGTGAAGTTGTCCCAGCGCTTTCCTCCTGTCCACAAGCTTTTGTTAATGCGATGAACGACGACTTCTCGGTTCCCCAAGCTCTTGCAGTGATCCACGAAACAGTGCGTGCGGGCAACGCAGCGTTGGCCGATGCGGATAACGAAAACGTTCAATCTTCTCTGGCCGCAACAGTTTCGATGCTCGACGTTCTGGGAATCAACCCGTTGGCTGCGCCGTGGTCGACCGCGGCAAGCACTCAGGATCAGCGCGGAGTTATCGACTCGCTGGTTCAGGTGGTTCTCGATCAGCGAACCGATGCACGAGCCCGAAAAGATTTTGCAGCGGCTGACGCAATCCGCGACGGTCTACAGTCGATCGGCATCTCGATCGAGGACACCGCCGCCGGTGTCCGATGGAGTCTGGAGAATCGTGATGGCCGGTAATTCCCAACGTAAAGGCGCAATGCGCAAAGCCGGGACCAAGAAGGGGATGACCGTTGGATCCGGCGGCAACCGTCGCGATTCTCTGAGCGGCCGTGGCCCAACCCCTAAGGCAACAGAGCGACCGCATCACCCGGCGGCCAAACGCAAGAAGGCCGTGGAGAAGAAAGCCACTAAATCGGATCGTTTTAGTTCAGGTGGTTCGCGCAGCACCTCGAAGCGCACCGGAAGTTCTGCGCGCACCGGTTCTGTTCTCGCTGGCCGGAACCCGGTAGTTGAAGCACTGCGAGCCAAGATCCCGGCCACGGCTCTCTACGTTCAAACCAAATCTGATGCTGATGATCGAATGCGCGAATCTTTGCGTCTTGCATCTGCTGCCGGTATTCCGATGCTGGAAGTCACGCGCGTTGAACTGGACCGCATGACAGAAGGCGCTGTGCATCAGGGGCTCGTTCTGACAGTGCCCGAGTATGAGTACCGGTCCCTGAGTGATGTGTCGTCGGCAACCATGCTGGTGGCACTCGATGGCGTAACAGATCCACGCAATCTGGGTGCGATCGTGCGCTCTGCCGCAGCTTTTGGCGCCGGTGGCGTGATCATTCCGGAGCGCCGATCTGCTGGGGTCACCGCGACCGCCTGGAAAGCCTCGGCCGGTGCGCTCACATCTGTTCCCGTCGCGCAGGTCACGAATATGACCCGCACGATTGAGGCCCTCCAAAAGCAAGGTTTCATGGTGATCGGACTCGACGTGAACAAAGCCACTCCGCTAGCGGAAATTCCTAAGGATGTGTGGACCGATCCGGTCCTGATCGTGGTGGGTTCTGAAGGTTCAGGCCTCTCCCGGTTGGTGAGCGCCTCGTGTGATTATCGCGTCACAATTCCGATGACCAAGAAGGCCGAGTCCTTAAATGCATCAGTCGCCGCTGCGATTGTCCTGCAAACCGCTTTCGCTGCCCGTTCCTGACCGGCGCCCGAGCCGCTGGGCAAGTAACGGGAACACCAACACGGTGAGTGCTCCTGCGCCGACGAGTGCAGCAGCCTCCTGAGAGTCCATCAGACCAGCCTCGACCTGCAGTGAGGTTACGGCCACGATGATCGGCAGTGCAGTTGCGATGTAGAGCGAGAGTCGCGCTCGCTCCCGAACATCGGGAAGAGCATGTCGGTAAACGAAAAACTGCGGAACGCCACGAACAGCGAAGATGAGAATGAAGAACCCCAGCATCATCAGGGGGTTCTCGATGATCGCGATGATGTCGAGCCTGGCACCAGAGACCACAAAGAAGAGCGGCACCATGAGCCCGAATGCAATTGTCTCAACTTTGCTCTGCACTAAGTGCTCACTCTTGGGCGACAGGTAACGCCGCACGATGATGCCCGCGATGAACGCACCGAGTACCACATCAAAGCCGAGCACATCGGCTAGTGCCAGCAGCGCAATCATGAGTAGGACAGTTAACCGAACTGCCGTTTGTGAGCTCGAAGTGTGACCACGCTCAATGATCCTCGCGAGGCGATCGCTCTTCATCCGCGCCGGAAGTATCGCTAGCGCTACAGCAATGACACCAAAAACGCCGAGCGTGATGAGTGCCAGGAACGATGACTGACTTCCCAGTAACACCGAGATCGCGATGATCGGGCCTAGCTCACCCCACGCCCCAGCCCCCATGAAGTAGGTGCCGAACTTTGTGGAGAGCAAACCGCTATCACGCATGATCGGCAGCAGGGTGCCCAGTGCTGTTGATACCAGTGCGATTGCCACGGCGAGTCCGTCGTCGAACAATCCCATTGCATCCAGGGTGAGGGAGACGATGAGTGCGAGGCTGAGCGAGACCAGCCAGCCGATTGCGGCCAGCTTTCCGCTGCGGCCTTGGACCGCGTGGCGCTCCAGCTCCATACCAGCCAGGAAAAACAGCATGCCGAGGCCAATTTCGGCGAGCAGGTCGATGGAGTCATCGACCTGGATCCAGCCAAGAAGTTCCGGACCAAAAATCACCCCGCCGGCCAGCAGGAGCACTACCTCGGCAATGCGGATCCGCATGAAGCCCAGAATGACCGGCACGGCCGCTGCGATCGCAACGATGACAAGCAGTGAGAACAGGTTCTGATCGATGCTCACGATTCGATTCCGTCCTGTGTGGTGGCGGCGGTGGTGGGCTGCTGGCGAATGCGCAGCCTTGGCCAATCATCTCGAACGGTACCCGTTGCGCCCTCGCGCTTGCAGACTTCGTCCTACAGTGAAGCCGTGAGTGATGCCCCCAGAGCCCGATTGGCCGATATCGCCGAGGCAGCCGGGGTAAGCGAAGCCACGGTCTCGCGAGTCCTCAATGATCGACCTGGCGCCTCAACTGCATCAAAGCAAGCGGTGCTCACCGCTCTTGACGTGCTTGGCTACGAGCGCCCAGTCCGGTTGCGCAGCGCAGCAGGTCTGGTGGGACTCATCGTTCCCGAACTCGAGAATCCGATCTTCCCGGCCTTTGCCCAGGTCATGGAACCGCTGCTGGCCCAGAGCGGGTTCACCCCGGTTCTGTGCACGCAAGGTGCAAGCGGGGTGAGTGAGGCCGAGTACGTTGAGTTGTTATTGGACCGTGGCGTCTCCGGAATCATTTTCATTTCCGGTATGCACGCCGACGCGACATCTGACCACGCGGCCTACCGTGCACTGATCGACCGAGGTCTGCCTGTGGTTTTCGTCAATGGTTTCGCCGAAGGCATCGATGCCCCGTTCATTAGTGACGACGACGTTGGAGCGATGGATCTGGCTGTGTCCCATTTGGCTTCTATGGGGCATCGGAAAATTGGTTTGGCACTTGGCCCTGAACGTTTTGTGCCGGTGGTTCGCAAAAGAGCGGGTTTCATTTCCGCGATGCAGCAGCATGTGGGTGGATCGATGCACGATATCGAGGCCCGGATCGCCCACTCCCTCTTCTCGGTTGAGGGCGGTCAAGCAGCGGCTCATCATCTACTTGCCTCTGATGTCTCGGCAATAGTGTGCGGTTCGGATCTCATGGCTCTCGGGGTGATCCGCACTATCCGACAGCGCGGGCTTCGGGTGCCCGAGGATGTATCGGTGGTGGGTTACGACGACTCTCCGTTGATCGCCTTCACTGACCCTCCGCTCACCACGGTGCGGCAGTCGGTGGGCGCCATGGGAGTGACCGCAGTTCAGTCACTACTTGATGAGATCAACTCGCGGTCTGCGCCTCGCGACGAGTTTTTGTTCCGACCAGAACTGGTGGTGCGTGGCTCCACCGCGGCAGTGGCAGACTTCTCCCCATGAGCGTCTCTGAATCTCATCGTCCACTTATCGGTCTGACGATGTACCTCGAACCCGCCCAGTGGGGTGCCTGGAGCATTCCGGCAGCGCTGATTCCGCACTGGTACTTGGATCTGTTCGAGCGCGCGGGAGCTGATCTGGTGCTGCTCGCCCCCGGCTCACGTGCTGAAGTAGTTGACCGGCTCGATGGCCTGGCTATCGCCGGCGGTGCCGATGTGGATGCACGTCTGTATGGCGCTGAGCCAGATGCCACTGCGGATGCACCTCGCGAATCGCGCGACGCCAGTGAGCTCGCGCTGTACAAACGTGCGCGCGAACGCAATATCCCTGTTCTCGGCATCTGCCGCGGCTTGCAAATCATGGCCGTTGCCCACGGCGGCTCCCTCCATCAGAACCTGCCCGATGTCTCAGACTTCGTGCATCGCGTACGCCCCGGTGAGTTCGTCGATCATGACGCGTCCTTCGAGCCCGGCTCGCTCATCGCCCGAACTCTGGGCGTGACCAGCGCAGTGGTGAACAGTTCACACCATCAAGCTGTTGCAGATGCTGGCGATCTTGTGATCACCGGTCGTGCACCCGACGGCACGGTCGAGGTGTGTGAGGATCCTTCGGCGCCCTTCGTTGTGGGCGTCCAGTGGCACCCCGAACACCCGGACCGAAGGGTGACTGATGCCCCATTGCTGCAGGCCTTTGTTGCGGCAAGTCGGGCAGTGTGAGAGAGTTCGCGGAAGCAAGGGGAGTATCCCCACGCCGGTAGCCCGTCAATACGTCCCTCCCATGGGGGTCCGGGCACTGGGTCGGCCTTAGGCCGATGGCGAGAGACCTTGTGGAGAGCAGTTTCGGCTGCCCTGCACAAGGAGTGTCATGGACGTATCCCTCTGGATCTGGTTTCTTCTTCTCGGCGGCATCATCGCCATGCTTCTCGTCGATCTGCTCCTGCATCGTGATGCCCATGTGATCGGTGTTCGTGAAGCCGCCTGGTGGTCGGCGCTGTGGGTCTTGATCGGACTGGCAGTAGGCGGAGCCATCTGGTGGTTCTACGGTTCCGAGTTCGGCATGCAGTACTTCGCCGGTTACATCATCGA
>JANQZS010000092.1 GCA_030728405.1 Candidatus Nanopelagicales bacterium
CTCCACTTTCCCCCACTTTCAACCCTCGAGTGGGTACGGCGTGTGCGTTAGTACAGGTGTTCGAGAATTAAAACTTCGACGCTCGGGTCCGCGTCGGCCTCACGTGACAAGCTCCGGTACATGGGGGAAGAAGTCCTACGACCGGGTGCGTACGAGAGCGTCATTACGCAAGAGCTCCTGCACCGACTGAACGAGCTACCTGAGCCAGCAACCCGTTCACGTCCAATCGATCCGGCAGATCTACCAGATCGTCTGGCTCTGCTCGTGAACGAACTCCTGCGCCGTGCACTGGCTGACTTCAGCGAAGAAGAGCGAGCTGAGGCGGGTCTAGAGATCGTGCGGGCAATCACGCAACTGCTCATGCAACACTCCCCGGCCGTGGACTCGGATGACCTACTGGAGAGTCCGCCCACAGTTCTCAGGTCCATCGGTCGGCTTATGCCTGATGGGCAATGGGCTCACGCTCCGTCACCTCTCACGCCCCTCCTCGATACGACGCTGCTTACAGGCGCGCGAGGCGAGCCCACTCTTCTAGCCCAGCTCACAAGCGAAATCCCGACTGCGGATTCGATTGATGTTCTGGTCGCCTTCATCCGCCAGACGGGGATTCGGCCCCTACTCGGGCAGCTCCGCGAACACATTGCAGCGGGTCGCAGGCTTCGGGTTCTCACGACCACGTATACCGGCTCGACTGAGAGGCGCGCACTCGACCTACTCGCTGACCAGGGGGCAGAGATCAAAGTCAGCTACGACCAGACCGGCACGCGCCTACATGCGAAGTCTTGGCTGTTCAATCGCACGTCAGGTCTTTCCACTGCCTACGTCGGATCCTCCAACCTGACCTATCAGGCACAGGTAACCGGTCTGGAATGGAACCTGCGACTATCTGCCGCGCGCAATCCAGATTCGGTCGACAAACTCGCTGCGGTGTTCGAGTCCTACTGGACCGGTGGAGACTTCGTTCCATATGACCCAGACGAGTTCGAGGAACGCACTCGTAGGCCTGATGATCGGACCAGTAGACAACTTGTGAGCTTCGATATTGCACCCCACCCATTCCAGCGCCGCATGCTCGAGCAACTGCAGCTCAGCCGAGGGAATGGCCACCATCGCAATCTCGTCGTGGCGGCGACGGGTACCGGAAAGACCGTCCTTTCAGCTTTTGACTACAAGAGCCTCCGCCAGTCGTTAGGTACGAGTCGCCTGCTTTTCGTGGCTCACCGACAGGAGATCCTTCAGCAGTCGATGGATACCTTCCGTCAGGTCCTTCGCGATCCGAGTTTTGGAGAGCTCTGGGTGGGTGGACATCGACCCCGTGATTTCAACCATGTCTTTGCATCCATTCAAAGCATCACCGCCAGGGGACTTGCAGCCATTGACGATGGTCATTTCGATGTCGTGATTGTCGACGAGTTTCATCATGCTGCAGCCGAGTCGTATCGCAATCTTCTCGAACGAGTAGAGCCTAGAGAACTTCTGGGACTCACAGCCACTCCTGAGCGCATGGACGGGCAATCTATTCTTCACTGGTTTGACGACCGCATCGCTGTGGAACTACGCCTATGGGATGCGATCGACCAGCAGAGACTCGTTCCGTTCATCTACTACGGTGTTGATGATGAAAGCGACCTCAGATCCGTCCCTCGCCGCGGTCGCGAGTACGAGCCGGAGGCCCTTGGCCAGGCGTTCATCGAAGACCGGCGGTGGGCGACACGTGTTCTCCAGGAGACGGAGCGGCTAGTTCCCGATCTCGAGAGCATGAGGGCCCTTGGATTCTGCGCGAGTGTCAGCCATGCCGAGTTCACGGCCAAGGCCTTCACGGACGCCGGCATTCCATCAGCAGTCCTAAGCGGTGCGGTGCGAGCGGACGAACGAAGAGAGGTACTCAACGATCTGCGGACGGGTCGCATTCGCGCAATCTTCAGCGTCGATGTGCTATCCGAGGGAGTCGACCTGCCCGAAGTCAACACGATCTTCCTGATGAGACCGACTCAGAGTGCAACGGTCTTCCTGCAGCAGTTGGGACGTGGACTTCGGCGCGACCTTGGCAAGGATTCCTGTCTCGTGCTGGACTTCATTGGCGCTCAGGTGGACGACTTCCGATTTGATTTGCGATACCGAGCTCTCCTTGGCGGCGACCGGTCCGGACTTGTGAAAGCAGTTGAGGCGGGCTTCCCCTACCTGCCCGCAGGGTGCCAACTTCATCTTGATCCGCTACCGGCTTCCCGCGTCCTCAACTCACTTCGGCGAGCCATTCCGAGCTCGCAACGTCACCAGGCGGAGGAGCTCAAGCGCCTCGCCGTTCACAAGGCTCCGTCACTATCTGAATTCCTCGAGGAAACGCGCCTCGATCTCGACGACGTCTACCGGACAGATCGCTCATGGATGACACTTCGCGAGATGGCTGGGCTTGCCGTTCCCGCAGGTGGACCCCACCTCACGCAATTCCGTAGGGCGCTCGCTCGCCTCCTCCACGTCGATGACGAGTTGCGAGCCAACACCTATGCCGAATGGGCGAGGGACGACGCACCTCCCCAGCCCGAGTCAGAGGTCGAGCGGCGGCTACTCAGAATGCTCGTGGCAGGTCTGACACGAAGTGTGGACGCCGCGAAGGGCTTCAACCTGTCCGACGCAACGGCGATGGTTTGGTCAGACGCGCGTATTCGTGCCGACCTCCTGGAGTTGATGACATGCCTTGCAGAGCGAGTCGCCTTCCGGGGATTCCCCGTGATTCCGTTATCGACTGATCTCAGTTCTCCGCTGCGGGTGCACGCTAGGTACACCCGCGATGAGATGCTCTGTGCCATCGGGAACAAGCCCACTAGTGTGCAGCCGGCCCCGTGGCGAGAGGGAGCGCATTTTGAGGCGGAGGCTCAGACCGACGTATTTGCCTTCACCCTGGACAAGTCATCTGGTTCCTTCTCCCCATCAACGAGATATCGCGATTACGCCATTAGTGAGTCGCTCATTCACTGGGAGAGCCAAGGACGGACCAGGCCCACCAGCGACACCGGTCAGCGCTACATCAATCACGCATCAGTGGGATCCTCGGTGCTGCTCTTCGCGCGGCCGACCGTCCACGATCGCGCCTTCTGGTTCCTGGGTCCAGCGACTTATGTTTCGCACGAAGGCGAGCGACCCATGGCAATTACGTGGAAACTGGCAACGCCCCTGCCGGAGGATCTCTACGGAGCTATGGCTGCCGCAGTCGCTTGAAATATGGTGAGTTCGTGGACGAAGCCAGCGTTGTCGAGCGATTGACTAACTTGCGTCAGCACCAACTAGACGGTAGGCGCTCTCCCCACAAGCCCCTGCTGGTCCTGTTG
>JANQZS010000093.1:0-19712 GCA_030728405.1 Candidatus Nanopelagicales bacterium
GATGTCATCGTCGGGACGAGGAAGGAGAAGGAGGCGTCGCCATCAACCTCGACGGCCAGGGCGCTCATACCCAGCCCGGGCGCGAAGACGATGGGCGGCGTGAGGGTGGTGCCGGAGTCGGGCGACCCACTGCATGCTGCGAGGCCAGCGGCCAAAGCCAGGCCCGCAACGGCCACTCCGGCGAGGCGAATCATGACGCAGCCCCACGAGGCGCCGCTAGGGTCTGTCCATGGCTGTCACCGGTCTGACGACCTTCCTGTGGTTCGACACCGAGACCCTTGAAGCCGCCACCCTCTACACCGACCTGTTCGATGACTCCGAGCTCGGCGACATCTCCACCTATCCCGAGGATCACCCGCACCGGCCCGCCGGCAGCGTCCTCAGCGTGTCTTTCACGCTCTTCGGCCGCCCCTTCGTTGCGCTCAACGGCGGCCCGGATTTTCCGCATTCGGAGGCTGTGTCGTTCATGGTGCACTGTGACACCCAGGACGAACTCGATCATGTGTGGGACACCCTTGTCGCCGACGGCGGGCAGGAGAGCCGGTGCGGCTGGTGCAAGGACAGATTCGGGGTGTCCTGGCAGGTGGTGCCTTCCGACCTCCAGGACCTGCTCAGCCGAGGTGCGTGGCCAGCCCTCCTGCCGTTGAGTCGGAGTGACATCTCTGCGCTGCGTGCCGCTGCGAACTGACGGTCGATGCATGACTCAGCCGCGCTGGGGCCAGTACCCGGAGAGGCAGATCACGGATCCGGGGATGCTGAGCAGTGCGAAATTCTTCTGGCCGTCTCCCCCGTACGTGGGCCCGATGATGGCGTAGAGCGACGTGTTCTGACTGACAGGCAGCAGCGACCCGTCGCACGCGCCCCAGCCGGAGGGCGGATAGTCCCCGGACCAGTTGTCCACCTCGCCGGTGTAGGGACTGTCCGTCACCCGGAGGATGCCGACATCGTTGCTCGGCGGCCACGTGCCCTGGGTCACCATGTAGGCAGTGAAGCCGGTTGGAGCATCTGCGGTGAGGTCGGGAACCGTGAATGTGGTGGAGTTGTCGTCCGTCGTGATCATCCCCAGGTACCCGAGCAGGGTATAGAGAAAACCGTAGGAGTCGACGGACAGAGTCTGGCCCTCGAGCGCCACGGCGTTCTGCATTCCGGAGCCGTCCCAGTTCGAGGTGAACCAGAACACATCGCCGGCATATCGGTCGCTCATGACGTGCTCCTCGGGATGGCCTGACGGTTGATGATCGCGCTATATCGGCGGGGAGCGATCTGGCTAAGGAATAGCTCGACCTCAGTCCCGGCTTTGTTGGTCATGGTCACGGTGCCACTGCCGATCTCTTGGCCGCGCGTTTGACCGAGGACCACTTCGAAGGCATTGCGGTCGAAGATCCTCCCGCCGTCGTGGGCGCGGATGGCCTTGCGGCGTAGCACCTCCAACGTGGCGTCAGGCGTCGTCCAGATCGTGCGCCGACGAAACATGCCCACGCGATATAGCGGGTGATTGCGGGACGCAGAAGATTCCACCAGTGCCTGCGCACCTGGCGAAGAAATAAAGGCGATCGCACCAACGGTGGTTATACCGACCGTTGCAAGAAATCCCCTTCGATCTAAGTGCGCGCCTAGTCGTGACATTTGAGGAGTAAAGCAGTGGCGAGCAGTCCGAGCCATGGGGCTGGTTTTGTGATGTTCGGGAAACACACGGAAGGCAGCGGTGCCGAGATTCGCGGGCGACGGGACTCCACGAACCAACGGAGGTGAGCCCTTCGACCACGGGGTCGATGAATGACGCTGCGTCATGAACGAGCGTGGCAAAGTCCGGGCGCCGTCGCCAAACCACCCATCGCGGCTGGGCCACGGAAAGGATCGCGCCGTTGAGTTCGGCCGCGTTGAATTCGTGTCGGCGGGAGAGAATCCACAGATCAACCCAAACCCGCCAGATCGCATTGGCGATGCTCCGCTGAATGCCAGTGACGGATTTCTCTGCGATGGCTACGGGCAACGGTTACCTCCCAAGGTGATCCCGTCGGAGAGCCGTCCGGGAACGTCGCTGTTTTTGGGTACAAGAAAGACGCGGTCGTTGACGTCCACGCCGTTCGCTACTTGTGACTACATAAGCGGGCCCTGGGCGCACCAGTCGATCACCCCCGGAGACGACGAAGGGCCCCTGATTCTGCAGGGACCCTAGGCCGTACCCTTCAAACTAGTTGAAGGTTCAAGTAGCGGGGACAGGATTTGAACCTGTGACCTCTGGGTTATGAGCCCAGCGAGCTACCGAGCTGCTCCACCCCGCGTCGCTTCTTACTGTGTAGAGGATACGTCGTGATCGTCTTTGGGCCTAATCCGGGTCAAGTTGTGCGCTGAGCGACGAGCCAGATGAACTGCTGTTCTCCACCGGTGGGCGTCACATGAACTTCACGTTCTGAATGAACAACCGTGAAGCCAGCACCCATGGCCGCAGTGAGATCTCCGGGGCTGTATTTCGTGATGGGGAGCCCCGAGCACATCTCAGGACCGTCCTCGGCGAACGTCGCAATAACCACGGTGCCACCTACCGGCACTGATGCGCGTACCTTGCTCCAGTAATTCTGTTGATCAGCTGGGTCGGTGAGGAAGTGATAAGCCGCCCGGTCGTGCCAGACCTGATATTGCCCACTCGGTTGCCAATCGCGAACATCGGAGACCAACGTGTTGATCGATGCGGGATCAACGGTTCTTTCCAGCCCTTGATTGATCGCTTCAGCGGACAGGTCCACCACAGTGAGATTGCTGTGACCGGCTCGCCGCAAGGCGCCGACCAACCCTGATGCCCCACCGCCAACGTCAACAATCGGTGCATCACGTGGCACGTCACCGATCAAGCGAAGCGAGATGTCCGGTGATTCCTGGAACCAACTCACCGCGCTGCCACCGATGGTGGCGTAGCGGTCGTCCCAGTACTGCGCGGTCATGCCGCTGGGTTCTCCTCCACCACAATCTCCGGTGCTGGCTCCGGGATCCTGCCGCCCTCAAGTTCGGCTTGGGCCACAGCCGCCTTTTCAAGGGCTGCCTCCAACCGATCCTGAGCAAGCCCATAGGCGGTGAAGTCACCTCGCGCCAGCGCGCGCCGACCATCGTCGTAGGCCAATTGGGCCTCGGCAATCGCGATCGAAAGATCCAGGCTCGGATCCCCGGTGCTCGGTTCTGGTGTGACCGGCGGCAGAGGCGGCGTCGGAGTTCCCGTTTCTGGATCGACGCCCTCTTCAGGAATTGGTTCTGGTTCAGCAATAGGCGATGTGCCGAAGACCTGGGCTAAAGCACCAGTGAGCGTGTCATCCAACGCAACATTGGCTCCGTAACCCACAAGCACCTTGCGTAGAAGCGGATAGCCATCAGCCGCAGCTCGCAGATATACCGGCTCTACGTAGAGCAATCCATTGTTGAACGGCAGAGACAACAAGTTTCCAAGTTGAACTTCTGAACCGCCACGCCGAAGCAAAGACAACTGAGAGCTGACTACTGGGTCAGACTCAAAGTTGTTCTGCACCTGCTGTGGCCCGGGAATAGTCGTGTTGCTGGGTAATTGAAGGACACGTAATTTTCCATAATCCTCCCCCGGTTCAGAGTTCACAGCCATGAACGCGGCAAGAGTTTGCCGTCGCTGCGGGGCAAACGTTGTGGTGAGGGAGAACGCAGACTCCTCACCTGGCATTTGCAGGGTCAAGTAGTACGGCGGTTGGAACACCTGTGAAGGACTCACCGTGGGATCAAAAGGAACGATCCACACATCAGTGCCGTTGTAGAAGGTGGTGGCGTCAGTCACGTGGTAGCGACTCATGATGACGCGCTGAACCTTGAACAGATCTTGCGGGTAGCGCACATGCTCGATGAGTGAGTCGGGCATTTCCTCAAGTGGCTTCACCACATCCGGGAACGCCTTCATCCACGTTTGCAGAATGGGATCACTCGCATCCCAGGCATACAACGAGACTGTGCCTTCGTAGGCATCAACAACAGCTTTCACTGAGTTGCGCGCGTAGTTCACCTGATCCCGCGGGAGCAAACCAGCTGGGCCGGTGCGCGTTGTCAATGAGTCAGACGTTGCATCAGAGAGTGAAACCCGACTCGAGTAGGGGTAATCGTTAGACATTGTGTAGCCGTCGACGATCCACTGGATCCGACCATCAGCCACAACGGGATATGGATCTTGATCCAGGGTGAGCCACGGAGCAACCTTGTTCACGCGAGTCAGTGGCGTGCGATCCCACATGATCTGCGAATCGGCATTTACCAAGTCTGAGAGAAGAATATTGCTGTCTTGGAACTTGGTCGCAAACAGCATCTTTCCGAAGAAAGAGCCCATCGGCACACCACCGCTGCCCTGATATGTATTTGTCGCCTGACCAGTGGGGCTTGCATCATCTGGGTAATCGAGCTCGATCGCAGGTGAGCCTTCAGGGGCTCCCACGATGGAGTAACTCGGACTCAATTCACCGAAGTAGACCCTGGGCTGTTCAAGATCAAGTGGGCCCACCGGCGGGATATCACTGGCAAAGAAGTCAGGCTGACCATTTGATTCAGCAGTGTTGTCGTAAGCCGACACAAAGCCATAACCATGCGTGAAAACAGCACGCTCATTGGTCCAGTTGCGCTGGCCGTCGGGAATTCCCGCCAGGTTGATCTCTCGCACTGCGACGATAGCACCGCGCTGGCCACCTTCAAGGTCATATCGATCGACGTCGAGGCGCGGGGTGAACGAGTAGTAACCACGAATCTGCTGCAACTGGTTGAACGTTGGTGAGACCACAGCTGGATCTAGTAGGCGAATGTTGTTTAACGTGCCCGCATTGGCAGCAAGCGTTTCTTGAGTGGGTGGCGTGACAGAGCCCGCGTACTCACTGATTTCGGCATCAGCAATGTCATACGCAGCACGCGTCGCTTGAATGTTGCGCTCAAGGTAGGGCTGCTCGCGAACTAACTCACTAGGCCGAACCTGGAACTGCTGCACGAAGAGGGGGTAAAGGCCGCCGACGACGATGGAGGTCAAAATCATCAACGCTAAACCGATGATGGGAACAACCCATCGGCGTAGGAACACATTTACGAGGAACAAAGCACCAACGAGGATTGCTACGAAGGTCAAAATGTTTAAGGCGGGTAGGACCGCGTTGACGTCGGTGTATTTCAAGCCCGTGAAGCCGGTAACGAGCTGCTCGCTCTTGGTGGCCAGCTCATAACGGTCAAGCCAGTACGAGGCAGCCTTAAGAAACAGGAAGATTGCAATCAGCAGGGAGAGCTGTGATTGCACGGCTCTAGTGGCCCGATCACCTTTGGGTTGCAGGCGAAGACCGCCATACAAATACTGCACTGCCACCACGATCGCGAGGGCAATGAAAATCAAAGTGAAAGCAAACCCAAGGACGAAACGCAAGAAAGGCAATTGAAAAGTGTAAAAGGAAAGGTCAAGACCAAATTGCGGATCGGTAATTCCGAACTGTGTCGAGTTCCGCCACAGCAGGAAAGTTCCCCACTCCCCTGAGGTCGAAAGACCCGAGAGTGAGGCGAACACAACGACGACACCGAGGGCAAGCCGCTTGCGGAATGGCTCAACTGCTTCTCGGTAGCGTTCAAGGCTGGCTTGCTCTGGAGTCATACTCGTAAACGTCGGGCGGGTTCGATAGGACAGCCACAACGACAGCGCAACCACTGCGCCGGTGATAACCGTGCCGAGCGCGAACAGGATCGTCCTCGTGACGAGCGAGATCGTAAAGACCTGGGTCGTTTCAACGGACTGATACCAGAGCCAGTCGGTATAGAAGCCCGTGAAAAGCACGAAAGCGACGACGAGGCCACCAAGGATCAGGATCGTGGGCAGCAGCACACCCCCTCTGCTGCGGGGCGAAAGCTCGGCTGTACCGGCACCAGGAGAGTTAAACGTCACCCTTAGAACCTACGACACGACCGGCCGGGAGGCCTATTGGGGAGTCGGACACTGGGCAACACTTCCGCCTGATCGCCATTCCTTGATAGCATCAATCGCTTCTGTGAGGGTCTTGACCGGCGCGACAGTGAGGCCATCGGGTATGTGCCCCTCGGCCTCGGCGCAGTGCGTGGCGGGCATCAAGAACAGTTCGGCACCGTCATTGCGGGCACCAGCAAGCTTTTGTCGGATTCCCCCGATCGACCCGATCTCACCTTCGGGTGTGATGGTTCCCGTCCCGGCAACCGTCTTGCCGGCAGTGAGGTCGTCCGGAGTGAGTTTGTCGACGATGCCGGCCGCAAAGACCAACCCTGCACTTGGGCCGCCAATGTCGGCGAGTGTGAAGTCGATGTCGAACTCGGCAGCGAAAACCTCTCCCACAACAATACCGATGAAAGGCGTTCCGGGCTTCTCCGGGTTATCCGCAGAGGTCACGGTGATTGAAGAGTCCACACCCAGCCGTCTGATATCAAAAGTGAATTCAGTGCCCGCAGGGGAACCTTGGATAGCCTCGCTCACTTGGCGTGGCTCTTTCACCTCAGCGCCATCAAGTGAGCGGATTTGATCACCAGCCTCAAAAATGCCATCAGCGGGTGCGTCTGGGTACACAATCTTCGCAATGACTTCACTGGTCAAAGGCAACTCTAGGTAATTCAATGCCGCTGCGATGGCATCGGCCTTTGAGGTGCTAAACAATGCCGCCTGGCGGGCTTTTTCATCCTCACCGCTGACATCGTCGGGATAGATCAATTCACGGGGAACCACGGCGTCTTGCGGATCGAACCACGAGGCGAACGCGTCAATGAATGTCAGCCCACCTCGAGGCCCACCAGATTCACGAACCGTGGTCATCTCCAGGCTGCCGGTGACAGGAAATGTCTCGGCACCATCTATCGATATGACCGGCTGCCCTTCGGCATCACCGATCACATTGAACGTGGGACCCGGAGCCAGTTTGACGAACGGCACGGGAAGAAGAAACGCGACCCCGACGAGTACCAAAGTCGCGGAACCACTCACGATGAGGGCAACCGCCCGCCTAGAAAGTCTTGACCGGTGCGAAGTCTCGGGTTCAAGATCACTCATTCTTGGTGGGCCCGCCCGGCATAGGTCGCTCCATCGCTTGCTGCATGCGCTGCAGCCGATCCATTCCTTCTTCGGCCTGCATAGGGCGAGTAGGTCGCGATCGGAAGATGACATAGCCCACTGCGAGCAAGGTTGCCCCAATGGGGATCAACCACCACATCAATGCCGACACGTGCCAAGGGTACGACGCCGGAGAAAAGTGCAGGGCCCTCAGGTCTCACAGCCCATACTCGCCTTCCCCTTGCGAGCACGGACCCGTTATCCCAAGGGCCCAACGAGGGATCAAGTTAGGGACTCACGGCTACCGCGTCAATGCGATCAGAACAAGTCATGCATCGACCTGTGGACTAGGTGGGGATGACATGGGGATTAGCTCGGTCATTGCTGTGGATTACAGGTGCATCACCTTGGGGATAAACCTGAGGATGAAGTGCTTAATCAGGTCACACACAGGTAAAACGTTGTCCTCAGCCTGTGGATTGAAAATAATTTCTGCGCTTAACCCGCTGTTTGCCGATTCTTTGGTTGCGCAGCGCAGATGAGTCGCAAGACACTTTCATCGAGTCCGTTGGGGAGTTCATCGAGGGAAAACCAGCGAAGGTCATCTGACTCATTACTGCGCACCGGGGGCAGCAGGTGAGGCACTGTGACGAGGAATTGCACATCCAGGTGCTCTGACATCGGGCCAAGACCACACGGCACCGGATGCCGATCAAGGCACAACGGCTCCAGACCGATGCACATCGCACTCTCCGGCAAACCGCTCTCCTCGACCGCCTCTCGAAGTGCAGCCGCCCGAACAGATGCATCTGTTGACTCAATATGACCACCAAGTTGCAGCCAGCGCCCCACCTTCGGATGCAGCGTGAGCAAAACCGACGTTGCGCTTTCATCCATAACCAAAGCACTCGCAGTGATGTGCCCCACTCGGCATTCGCGCACAACACCGTCCGGGTGATCTCGAAGAAAATCTAAATAGGCTCGACGCAGACCGAGTTGTTTTTCATCATCGCTGGACCATTTCGTCAACACGTTCACAGCGTCGCGGTGAAGTAACTCCGTCATGTGCGATTACGCATCAGGGAAAGACTCCGGATCTGCCATCCGAGCCACGAAATCCAAAGGCTCCGCGAGATCTTCGGTTGACGGCAAAAGATCTGGGTGGTTCCACAACGCATCACGCGCCGGTGCGCCGTAAGTAGCCCGGGCAGCTGCAAAAAGAGTGGATGCCTCGCGCAGAAGTTTTGGTCGCAACTCCATACCCACCAAGGTGGAAAACGTTTTTTCGGCGGGACCACCAGCTGCTCGCCTACGCCGCATAGTTTCGCGCAGAGAAACAGCAGCGGGCAATTTATCTGAGGTCGCTTGATCAACTACGTCGTCAACCCAGCCTTCAATCAGCGCAAGCAGAGTCTCCAAACGAGTGATCGCTACCTCTTGTTCAGGAGTGTTCTGCGGTGCAAGTACACCTGATGCCAATAGTTCTTGAAGTGCCTCTGGATTGCTGATGTCAATGTCGGTCATCAACTCATTCATCCGTTCTGGATTCACCCGGACCCCGCGCGCATACTCCTCCACAGCGCCAATAACCCGGGGCCGCAACCAAGAAACATGCGCAAAGAGTCTTTGGTGCGCGGACTCGCGCGCTGCGAGATAGGCGCGGGCGTCATCGCGTGACACCCCAAGCCCGTCGGCGAACTGATCAATGCTGTCCGGAAGAAGAGCGCATAACGCGTTCTCGGTCAAAGGGATGCCGATGTCTGATGAATCCAGAACTTCACGGGCCAAAGCACCTAACGCCTGACCAAGTTGAGCGCTAAATGCCATTGCACCCAGTTTTTGCACGATGCCCATCACCGGTGCCAGCGAAGCGAGCATCTCCGGCGGAATGCCATCGGGCAGCATCGCGCGCATTTGCTCAGGGAGTGAATCCATCAGCGCTGCTGGATCAAGGTTGGTCAGATCCGCTTCTCCACCCATTGATCCAGCCATCGAGGCAGCTTGCTCGGCGACCGGGGTAACTATCCGCTGCCAGACCGGAAAAGTTCGCTCGAGCCACATTGCCCGGCTCCAGGCTTCGCCAGGAACGGCGATGGCAGGGAACGTCATGGCTTCATCAAGCCAAATATCGACCATGCCGAGAGCCGCGGTGACCGCGCGCGTCTGCGCATCCGAAGGAGCTGGATCCGCTGAGGAAGCGATGGCCTTGCGAGCTAGATCGCGCACCATGTCCCAGTTCACCGGTCCGGATTGATCCCCGGAAGACGCAGATTGCATCATCTGACCAAGTTGCTGCAGGGCCGCGCCGAGCGAACTCATGTCGAAACCACCTGGTTTCGAGGGATCGTCGGACATTCCAAATCCAAAAGGCATGTTGCTCATGTATTCACGCTATCCCGCAACAATGCGAAAAGAGGCGGCACCCCGAAGGGAGCCGCCTCTTTTCAACGAACGTGTGTGCTGCGGATCAGGCCTTACCGAGGATGCGGGTCACCTTGGTGCCGCACACCGGGCAGATGCCCTTCGCGAAGCGGCGACCATTGGTCTCCTCAACGTGACCGGTGAACTCGCGCTTTTCCTTGCACTTGACGCAGTACGCCTCGCCTGTGTAACTCTCAGCCATGGGGCCCTCCTGATTTGTGCTCAGACCGCTCGAAGGCGGTGCGGTGGCTGGCGCCACCTTGTGCCCCGTGGGGACGCCCCCACAGTACGGGCCAGACCCCCATGGAATGCCACCTGACGCTCGTACACGCCAGCAATCTGGTCGAATTTCCTCGAACTTTTAGCAAATAACGGACAAATGGGACACCTTTTCTCCCATCAGCCCATGCGAGAAGATGATCCGTGCCCACTACTCCAGAACCACTAGCCAGCATCACGATCAATGAGGAACGACTGCTCGCAGCCCTCGATGACCTCCTCATCATTGACTCCCTCGGTGGGACCGGTGCTGAACTCGATGCTCAGGATGCAGTTGCGAAGACTCTGCGCACTGATGGCTGGGAGGTTGAGTCCTGGGATCTTGATGTGGCCCACCTCGCGTCGCTTTCAGACTTTCCAGGCATGGAAGTTGACCGAACCGGTGGCCGCGGTGTACTCGCTCGTTGGGCTGGATCAGGAGGTGGCCCAACGATCCTGATCGATGCCCACACAGACGTGGTACCTCCCGGTGACATCCACGCGTGGAGTGGAGACCCATTTGTGCCCCGCCGGTTTGAGGTCAATGGCCGCGATTCCATCGTTGCTCGCGGATCTTGCGATATGAAAGCCGGGCTCGTGGCGGCATGCGAAGCCATGCGGGCGATTAATGAAGCAGGCATCACGCTGCGCGGTGACATCTTGTTTGCTCCGGTGAGCGGAGAAGAAGATGGCGGATTGGGAACCTACGCGTTGCTCCAGCATGGGGTTGTCGCAGACATGTGTCTCGTTCCCGAACCAACTGATCTCGCAGTGGTGCCTGCCAACGGCGGCGCGCTGACATTTCGCCTGAAAGTTCACGGAGCTGCCGTACATGCTTCACGACGCACCGAAGGCGTCAGCGCAATCGAAAAGTTCTTCCCCATTTACCAAGCCCTCACCGCATTAGAAGCTCGTCGCAACGCATCCGTCGATGCACTCATGCAGCGCTGGCCCATCGCATACCCGCTATCAATCGGCACTGTGCACTCCGGCGATTGGGCATCAACTGTTCCCGATCTCCTAATCGCTGAAGGGCGCCTCGGCGTGGCACTAGATGAAAGTGTTGACAATGCCCGTGCCGAATTCGAACAGGCTGTTGCTGATGCATGCGCTGCCGATCCATGGCTTCGCGAGCATCCGGTCGATGTGGAGTGGTGGGGTGGTCAATTCGCCCCGGGCCGCACAGATACCAACGAGTCGGTCGTGAAGTTGCTGGGCGAATCTCATTTCGCCGTCACCGGCCGCAATATCGAAATGTATGGCGGCCCTTACGGATCTGATCTGCGTCTGCTTTCGGGCATCGGTGGGATCCCCACCGTGCAATACGGCCCTGGCGATGCAGCCGCCGCGCACGCGCCCAACGAGTGGGTTGCAACGCAAGATGTCCTGACGTCTGCGCGAGTTATCGCTGATTTTTTGATTCGCGCTGCTGGCTGACCCCGAAAAACAATTGCTTGTACACCTTCACCCCTGTGGATCGCATCTTGTAATCCACAGAGAAATCCGGTGAACGTGGGGGCATGACCGAATTCACAGTGTGGCCCCCTGAAATAAAGACGCGCCCCTTGATGCGCCCGGAAGTTCCACTTTTGTGGCGCACGCCCACTTCAATTCAAATCGGCGATTACGTGATCGTCGATGACGTATCGGGCGATGCCATCCGCTGGCTTGCCGGACTTGATGGATCCCGAACCTGCATCGATGCTTTAGCAAGCACATCGATAGATGCTCCTGCCCAACGTGTTTTAGCCCACGCGGCCTACCAAGCGGGCGCACTGACTGACTCATCGCTCGCACCCGATTGCTGGCGTTGGGTAAACCTTGAACAACGAGCCCGCGTGCAGCAGGACTGGGCAGCTGCTGCTTCGGCGTACTTACCACTTGACGCAATCCGCGGGAATGTGGTTACCCCAGAGGGCGTAGTTGATGCGAGGTGGCGCGCACATATTGCCGTGGAAGGTGCCGGTCGGTTGGCTGAAACCGTTCGCGACGCGGTGCACGCGAGTGGGATGCAGCTCGCTGAATCAGTCGATACAGCCGTTGCAACCATTGTGTGTTCACCCGGACACTCTCGAGTTGTCCCCATGACTGTGTCTTCACTGCCGCACCTGCACGTGGGCACACACGGCTCACAGTCGGTGGTTGGACCGATGGTGGTTCCTGGAAAAACGTCATGTTTGCGTTGCGCTCAGTTGCACCACCGTGATGCCGATCCCACGTGGCCGCTGGTCGCTGTGCAGTGGCAGCAGCACGCAGAGAAGGCGGCGCCAGCGCAAGACCATCTACTGGTCCAGCATTGCGCGACCTACGCGCTGATTCTGATTCGAGCTTGGGTTGACCAACCTGAGGCCACCGATCGATGGGGAAACGTGGCCTTCGAGACAGATCTTGGTTCGCATAGCCCCTCCCTGGCACCGCACGCTGTGGGTAGGCCGGCACACCCGTCGTGCGGTTGCACCTGGGACAGGTGACAATGGAGTATGCCTGAATTCCCCTCCAGCAAAATCGCGCGTAATGCGTTGACCCGTGGAGCGAAGATGGCAGCCCTACCCGCCTCTTACGCCGGCCGCACTGCGGTGGGCTTTGGCAAGCGCGTTGGCGGCAAGCCAGCAGAGGCCGTCGCTGCTGAGATTCAGCAACGCACCGCCGAGCAAATGTTCAAGGTGCTCGGCGAGCTCAAAGGCGGAGCCATGAAGCTCGGGCAAGCGATGAGCATTTTCGAAGCCGCCCTGCCAGAAGAATTCGCTGCGCCCTACCGCGCAACTTTGACCAAACTGCAAGACGCCGCTCCCCCGCTGCCGGCCGCATCGATTCACGCCATTTTGGCCGAGGAGTTGGGTGCGGATTGGCGTGAACGCTTCCTTGAGTTCTCAGATACCCCGGCAGCAGCTGCTTCCATCGGCCAAGTTCACCGAGCGATCTGGCATGACGGTCGCGAGGTGGCCGTCAAGGTGCAATACCCGGGTGCGGATAAGGCCCTCATTTCAGACCTCAATCAACTTGCCCGCATGGGCAAGATGTTTTCTGCGTGGATTCCCGGACTCGACTTCAAGGCCCTGATCAACGAACTCCGTGATCGGGTGATTGAAGAACTTGACTACCTCCTTGAATCCCAAAGCCAGCGCGCATTTGCTGCAGCTTTCGAGGGCGATCCCGACTTTGTGATCCCGCACGTGCTCGCTGCTGCCCCGCACGTTCTGGTGTCCGAATGGATCGAAGGGCGCCCGCTCTCTGACGTCATCGCTAACGGAACACCCGAAGAACGCGATGCGGTGGGCTTGCTATACGAGCGCTTTTTGCTAGCTGGTCCTTCACGTGCAGGGCTTTTGCACGCTGATCCGCACCCGGGCAATTTTCGTATCACGGCTGACGGCCGCCTAGCCGTCCTTGACTTTGGTGCTGTTGCTCGACTCCCAGATGGTCTCCCGCCGGCTATGGGCTCGCTGCTTCGGATCGCCCAGAGCGGTGATGCGGATCTGGTGATCCAAGGACTTCGCGATGAGGGTTTTATTCGACCCAATATCGAGGTAGACGCAGAGCAGGTGCTCAGCTACTTGGACCCGTTCGTGGAGCCATCGCGCAACGACTACTTCCACTTTGACCGCGCGTGGATGCGCGGTCAGTTCACCAGAATCAATGACGTACGCAATCCTGATTTCATGATCGGCTTAAAGTTGAACCTGCCAGTGGAATACGCGCTAATTCATCGCGTATGGCTGGGCAGCATGGGTGTGTTGTGTCAACTTGATGCGACTGTTCCGGTGCGGGCCGAACTCGAACGTTGGGTTCCAGATTTCACCGCGCAAACTGCTTAACCTTCACGCACCAGATCAAGCAGAGCCTCGCCGTACAAATCGAGCTTTGCCGGACCGATCCCTGGTATCCCCGCCAAACCCTCAAGATCACCAGGAAGTTGCTCAGCGATCGCGATCATCGTGGCGTCAGTGAACACCACAAAGGCGGGCACGGATCGTTCCTTTGCTTGGGCTGATCGCCACTGACGTAACCGATCAAGGAGTTCTTCGTTGATATCTGACGGGCAGGATCGGCAGCGCCCAATGGTGCGCTCCTCGGCCGTGACGAGGCCCTTACGGCAGATCCGGCATTTTCCAGGTCCTT
Source organism: Candidatus Nanopelagicales bacterium (assembly GCA_030728405.1). Classification (GTDB taxonomy): domain Bacteria; phylum Actinomycetota; class Actinomycetes; order S36-B12; family S36-B12; genus CAIXFB01. The sequence continues at coordinate 13,835 of JANQZS010000093.1, forward strand.
TGCGTGATCGAGATGAACGCACTCTCGGGGTGCCTTTGATCACCTGACCGTTGTCATCTGTCGACAGCAGAGCGATGCCACCGCCCACGTTGTGCAAAAAGCGAGACATGGAGCGCGATGCACGGCCACCGGGTTGGCGTGACTGCGCCCACGAGAGGTGCAACTGACGAGCCGCCCGAGTTACCCCCACATAGAGCAAACGTCGTTCTTCTTCGATTTGTTCAGCGGACTCCGCATGCAGCAGAGGCAACAAACCCTCACTGCAGCCAACCAAGAAAACTACGGACCACTCGAGACCTTTGGCTGAATGCAGTGAAGCGAGGGTCACAGCATCGGCAGTGGGTGCATGTTCAACGCTGGCGCGCTCATCGAGAATCGCGATGAATGCGGCAAGGTCTGAGACCTCATCTCCTTGCAACTCATCAGCTAGTGCCACAACTGCAGAGAGTGATTCCCAACGCTCGCGTACCGCGCCGGTGGTGGCCGGTGACATTGGCGTCCAACCCGCTGAACTCAACACATCGCGAACCTGCTCACCCAATGGCCCGGCACCGTGCGTGCCACCACGCGCAGCACCTCGAATTCGGGTGAGGGCTTCTTTGACCTCAGCCCGCTCAAAGAAGCGTTCAGTTCCCCGCAACACCACCGGAATCCCCGCTTCAGCAAAGGCATTTTCCAGCTCAACGGATTGCGCGTTGATGCGAAACAGCACTGCAACCTCGCGCGCGAGCCCACCGTTGGCGATGTAGTCACCCACCTGCCGAGCCACCGCCCGCGCCTCGGCAACATCATCGGAATAGACCTGCACATCAGGTACCGGAGCATCGTCGTTCTGAGATTTCAAAACAACTGCACTGCGCCCCGACGAACCACCGGAGATCACCGTGTTGGCAAGGGACACAATCTGCGGACTGCACCGATAGCAACGCACCAGACGAACCTGAGTGGCATTCGGATAGAGCGCCGGGAAATCCGTGAGGTAGCGAGGCGATGCGCCGGTGAAGGAGTAAATCGTCTGACTGGGATCACCCACCACGCATACTTCCTCGCGATCGCCAAGCCATAGCGTCAGCAAGCGGTACTGCAACGGATTAACGTCTTGAAACTCATCGACCGTGAACCAGCGATACGTGGACATGACCTCGGCTGCGATCCCTGGATCCCTATTCAACGCCGCCACCATCAGCAAAAGCACGTCTTCGAAATCAATCAGACCACGATCGGCCTTGTTGGACTCATACGCTTCAAATACATCTGCGAGGACAAGCGGGTCAAGGCTGAACTCTCTGCTCAAAGTTCCGGTCGGTGCAGCTTGGCGCAGCGCGACCGCATCCAAGAAATTCACTTTCATCCACTCGATATCTGAACTCACATCACGAACGAGGGAGAAGTTGGTGCCCGCCTGCGCCCGTGCCAGGGTCTCCGTGACGAGACGCGCCTTGCTGGGCATGATCTGGGGAAACGCCCCGCCAGCCAGCCGAGGCCAGAAGTACCGCAATTGGCGAAGCGCAGCCGCGTGGAAAGTGCGCACCTGGACGCCTTCAACACCGAGGGTTTGCAGCCGCGAGCGCATTTCACCGGCTGCCCGAGCTGTAAACGTGACGGCCAAACTGGAATGTGCCGCGTGCTCACCAGAAATGACGCCATGGGCAATCCGGTGGGTGATTGCCCGAGTTTTACCCGTACCTGCCCCGGCCAGTACGAGCACGGGGCCACTCAGCGCCTCGGCCACCGCACGCTGCTCATCATCGAGTCCTGCAAGGACGTCAGATGAACTCAAGGGCATTGGCTGATAGTGGCACGCCCGTCCGACTTTCCATCAAGGGGTCGGTAACCTCATGCCATGACCAGCGAAGCGCCCGCCCAGCCCCAGGTGACGATGTACAGCACCGTGTGGTGCGGCTACTGCCAGCGCTTGAAGGCTCAGCTGTCCCGCGAAGGCGTCACTATCGCAGAGGTTGATATCGAACAAGATCAAGCTGCCGCAGACTTCGTCGAATCGGTCAACGGCGGAAATCAGACCGTGCCTACTGTGGTCTTCGCCGACGGTACTGCGATGACTAATCCACCATTGCGCGAAGTTTTGGCCAAGCTCGCAACCCTCTGAGAAGGCTCACCGGCCCCAGTTGCCCGGCAACGCGGATCCATACCAGCGCTCGATGAGTTTTCGGGCGATGCTCACTTGCGGTGGCAGTAGCAAGTCTCCAGACTCACATGCTTGCCGCATCTCATCCCGGCTGTACCAGCGCAATTCCACAATCTCATCGCCATCGGGTACGGCATCAACATCGTCGGTCCAAGCGTGATAGCCGAGCATGAGCGAGTTGGGGAAGGGCCATGGCTGGCTGCCTAGGTAAGCAATGTCGGTTTCCTCACCCCCGATGCGGATCCCTGCTTCTTCGAGAACTTCTCTGCGCAGAGCGGCTTCAGCAGACTCTCCCGATTCCACGAAGCCAGCGAGCGTGCTCATCCAGCCCGGCTCCCACCTGCTCTGCCGGCCCAATAACGCGCGGTCTTGCCGATCGATCACGAGAACGATGATCGCTGGATCAGTCCGAGGGAAGTGACTCGTGCCATCGGCCGGGCATGTACGGGTCCAACCCGCCTCTGCCATCAGAGTGGGCTCGCCGCACTGCGGGCAGCGCACGTGCGTGCGCGACCAGTTATCAAGAGCAATCGCGGAAACTACGAGGCCGGCATCGCGATCGGAGAGTGTGGAGCCGATTGCCCGGAGGTCACTCCAGAATGCGCCCTCGGTGTAAAGCAGATCACCATCAGTAAGACCGGCCATGGAGAAGTACGCGACATCGTTTTCAAGACCAAGGAAGGTGAGCGGCACATCCGGTGCAACGTCGGGCGCATCCATGAATGCCAAAGTGGAGTCACCGCGGACAAGCACCGCTCCTTGCGTTACCTGCAGCACTTTCGAGTTCGGATCGATCCTGCGGTTGCGCAGCCACTCCTCATCGCCCCGATACTCGGCGGCCCGGTCAACAGTTGCCCGGGCGAGGGTGAGATCGGAAATTAGGCGTCGATCATCAGGCATGTGCCCTGTTCACCCTTCAAGTTGGTCGCGAGGTGCCGCTGGTGAGGTGCCGTTGGTTCGGTGCTTGCGCAGCCTATGGTGTGAGGGTGAACGTGTTTATCCGGCAGTTGACCGGCGTGCGGTTTGTCGCTGCCGCGTGGGTCCTGCTCTACCACCTACAGGGGCCACTCAACGCGCTCGGACTTCTGGCGATTCCGGTGTTTGCCGACTTCTTAAGAGTCGGCCGGCTCGGTGTAGACCTCTTCTTCGCGCTCTCCGGATTCATCCTGACGCACACCTACCTGACTCGCATGGGACCCAAACTCGCCGGTCGCGGAACGCTGAAGTTCTGGTGGTTGCGTTTGGCTCGGGTCTATCCAGTGCACCTCGTGATGTTGGTCATTGCTGGGGTGGCCATCTATGCGCAAGCGCGAGTAACCGGAACCGTCTTGGATCGCGTGTGGCTTAACCCGACTGATTTTTTGAAGAACCTTTTCCTTGTACAGGAGTGGGGCTCAGACCCGCAGCGGGGCTGGAATTTTGTTGCGTGGTCGCTTTCCATGGAGTGGCTGGCCTACCTGATTTTCCCGATCCTTGTGCTGGTTCTGTTTGTGCTGCACCGTCGCGCACCCACCTGGGTACTGATTGCCACCTGGGCAGTAGTTCTCACTCCCCTAGTCATGTATGGGTTATCCACCACAGATCCGTATTACACGAACAATTGGGGAAGCACCTTCCGGGTTCTCACTGAATTCATTGCGGGTGCGATCACGTATCTCATTGTTCGACGTTTACTACCCAATATCGACGGAGACCCTTCAGCTCGTGTTCAGCGTTGGGCCGAGGTTCTCGCGTGGCTGCTACCGGCCATCGTGGTGATTGGCGCAGTTGTACTTGGCTCGTTGCCGGCGGCGCAGCCTCCGATGGACGCCCTCGCTCCAGATGCCGAACCCCTTCCGCCCTACTTCCATCTTCTGCTGGTCCCGTTCTTAATCGCATGGCTGGGAGCACTCGCACTTGCTCGCAAGGGATTAGTAAAGGGTTTATCCACCCGGGCATTAGTTCTCGGCGGCTTCATCTCGTACTCCCTCTACATGACCCACCTGGTGTGGTTCGGTTTGTGGCGCGCGGGCATGACTGCCGTGGGAATCGAATCCGGTGCCATCTATGCGGCTGGCGTTGTTGGCCTCGTGGTTGGCGCACTGCTCATCGCATATGCAATGTGGCGCTGGATTGAAGAGCCGGCCCGCGAATGGATGCGCGGTGTGATTGGCACCCGGCCGGTGCCCACCGAGGAAGCCGGCGAACGCATCGCAGAGAAACTCCCCCCTGATGCGCCTGCAGCACCCATCGATATTCCTGAGCGCTAAGCGGGACCGCTCAAGAAGGAACGTCTAGCGCAAGTAGCGCCTCGATGTCTGAATCGGTGGACGGCCGGATCACATCACCCGTTGCCACCATGACAAACCCGGCATCAACGTCGCGCCAATCGACTCCGGCAATCGCTGACCAGGCGAGTCGATACAGCGCCAATTGCAGTGGATCCGTGGAGATCGCCGAACCGGTTTTCCAATCGATCACATCGAATTTGCCATCGCGCTCGAAAACCGCGTCGATCCGACCAGAAATCACCCGGCCTCCAATGACGAGAGAAAAAGCTCGCTCAACCGCAACGGGAACCATGGCCGCGAACTCAGACTTTGCAAAAGCCTGTTTCAATGCCTCGAGTTCAGCGGCGGTGGCGATGTGGTCATCGGCCGCACCGGGCAAGTCCTCGGGATCGAGCAATGACTGCTGTCCAAAGGATGCTTCGACCCAGGCATGCCACGCGGTACCCCGTTCCGCTGCAGCAGATGGCTTTCGCGGCATTGGCCGGGCCAAATCTCGGGCTAACGCATCAGGCTCAGCCATGGCACGCAAGAACGTGCTTGCGCCGACCGCAGCACCTAATCGGACGACGTGCTCGGTGGCGAATCGGCGTTCGGACTCCTCCGTTAGTGCGGCCGTAAGGAGCGACCATCGTGCAAGGCGTTCATCCGCTTCAAACAGTGGTTCTGGAATCGACGTAGCTGAACGGACGGCTTTTGCTGCACGGTGAATATCTCTTTCATACGTGGGGCTTATTGGCGCTGGCCAAGGCAGGTACTGCTCTGCGACTTCGCGGACGAGCGGGTTGGTTGCACCGTCTTCTGGCGCTGGCGCCCAGCACACAATTCGGCAGTGATCACTCACCGCTGCGAGTTCGCGGATCTGGTCGGCAAGGAGAGTAAAGATTCGGTGCGGCCCGCGCGGCTTTACCTGAGTGCCTCCCCACCAATGCGAGGTGACGGTGAGGCTTCTTTCTGCCCTGGTGATAGCTACGTAACCAAGTCGATCGGTATCAAACTCCGCCCGAGCCTTCAGCAAATCCCGGTAAGCCTCGTGATCTTTCGCGCGCGGTGATTCAACCCAATCCGGGAAAGATGCGAGGTCAGGTGGGCAGTCTTCGCGCAATGGCCACGGCACGTGACCAAGCGAGGTGGTCCAGTTGCCGCTTGATACCCCACTAGGAAATGCACCAGAGGCCACATGCGGAATGAACACGTGCGTGAATTCGAGACCCTTTGCTTTGTGCACGGTGAGCAATTGCACCGCCCCCGGAATCCTGGGGGATGCGAATTCAATATCTGCATCGAATCGTTCAGCATCTTTGAGTCGACTCAGGAAGGCACCGAGAGTGACCCGACCATCGAGTTCAGTGAACTCGGCAGCGAACTCCAAGAAGGCTGACAAGGAACGTTGATGGGTGTCATCACCGTCATCTGCAACTTGGGCATCTGCAACTTGGGCCTCTACGCCCACACCTGTAGTGCG